>NZ_JAKUGJ010000010.1:0-208649 GCF_022663915.1 Bacillus cereus group sp. BfR-BA-01331 | reverse complement strand
TCAGGTTGATAGGTTCGAGGTGGAAGCATGGTGACATGTGGAGCTGACGAATACTAATAGATCGAGGACTTAACCATATAATATGAAGCAACGTTATCTAGTTTTGAGAGAATATAAAAAACTTATTGACTTTCAGGGTGAATAAGTTATAATAATGATTGTCTCAAAAGAATAATGTCTGGTAATGATGGCAGAGAGGTCACACCCGTTCCCATACCGAACACGGAAGTTAAGCTCTCTAGCGCCGATGGTAGTTGGGACCTTGTCCCTGTGAGAGTAGGACGTTGCCAGGCAATATTATTCCGCAGTAGCTCAGCGGTAGAGCTATCGGCTGTTAACCGATCGGTCGTAGGTTCGATTCCTACCTGCGGAGCCATTGGAGAGCTGTCCGAGTTGGCCGAAGGAGCACGATTGGAAATCGTGTATACGTCACAAGCGTATCAAGGGTTCGAATCCCTTGCTCTCCGCCATAAGGAATTTATAATATTTGGCCCGTTGGTCAAGTGGTTAAGACACCGCCCTTTCACGGCGGTAACACGGGTTCGAATCCCGTACGGGTCACCACTTTTGGAGGATTAGCTCAGCTGGGAGAGCACCTGCCTTACAAGCAGGGGGTCGGCGGTTCGATCCCGTCATCCTCCACCATATAAATCATATGAATAATATTGTCGCGGGGTGGAGCAGTACGGTAGCTCGTCGGGCTCATAACCCGAAGGTCGCAGGTTCAAATCCTGTCCCCGCAACCAAACATTCTCGTAATGTGCTTGCTAATACTTATCATATAATTATATAAATAATATTATCGCGGGGTGGAGCAGTACGGTAGCTCGTCGGGCTCATAACCCGAAGGTCGCAGGTTCAAATCCTGTCCCCGCAACCAAATGGTCCCGTGGTGTAGTGGTTAACATGCCTGCCTGTCACGCAGGAGATCGCCGGTTCGACCCCGGTCGGGACCGCCATTTTAATAAGGCTCGGTAGCTCAGTCGGTAGAGCAGAGGACTGAAAATCCTCGTGTCGGCGGTTCGATTCCGTCCCGAGCCACCATTTTAATAAAATATGCCGGCTTAGCTCAATTGGTAGAGCAACTGACTTGTAATCAGTAGGTTGGGGGTTCAAGTCCTCTAGCCGGCACCATGTAAGTTTCGGAGGGGTAGCGAAGTGGCTAAACGCGGCGGACTGTAAATCCGCTCCTTCGGGTTCGGCAGTTCGAATCTGCCCCCCTCCACCATTTTACATAGGGGCATAGTTTAAAGGTAGAACTGAGGTCTCCAAAACCTCCAGTGTGGGTTCAATTCCTACTGCCCCTGCCAAATATATAAACACAACATGGCGGTTGTGGCGAAGTGGTTAACGCACCGGATTGTGGCTCCGGCATTCGTGGGTTCAATTCCCATCAGTCGCCCCATTTTTATTTTTTAAAATTACAAATAAATTAATGGATACTTACATATAATTAAGTAAAACTTCGGTGGGCTATAGCCAAGCGGTAAGGCAACGGACTTTGACTCCGTCATGCGCTGGTTCGAATCCAGCTAGCCCAGCCATTTTTGCGGAAGTAGTTCAGTGGTAGAATACAACCTTGCCAAGGTTGGGGTCGCGGGTTCGAATCCCGTCTTCCGCTCCATTTTAACTTCATATGGCGGCATAGCCAAGTGGTAAGGCAGAGGTCTGCAAAACCTTTACCACCGGTTCAAATCCGGTTGCCGCCTTTCTTTTATGCCGATGTGGCGGAATTGGCAGACGCGCACGACTCAAAATCGTGTTCCTTCGGGAGTGTCGGTTCGACCCCGACCATCGGTATCACGAACGGCGTAACATTAAGGCTCTACACTAATTGTGTAGAGTTTTTTTGTGTTTTCTTCACACTACAAAATAAGCACTAATAGTGCGTTGGGGTAGTGTGCGGTGAGTAAGTGACGAACTTTAGATACAGTTGGAAGAAACTATGAGTATTAAAAGGATAAAATTTCAGTAGAATATTACATATACAAGAATTTTTTCGAGCACTCTAGAGAGAATCTCTTCACCCTGGTGACATGAAGTTAAATCCGATACCACCAGTTGAAATTACCACATTATCAGCTGGTAATTTCGTAATTTCGAAAAACTTCTTTTCAAACTCTTCTCTGTTGTACTTGTACATAGTTGAGTGACACGACCATATTTGCGTTGAAGTACTCAACCAGTCCCCTAATTCCTTTAATTTAGGGAACGGCTAAAATTGAATTGGACCATCCAATTTTATGAATCTCACTTGATAGATAGTTGGGTTTAGCTTTTCTCCTATCCCTTTAAGACCATGCGCTTTTTTCTCATTTGAATGTGTCATAATTCTCCCCTATCTTTTTTTTCAAATTTTTTCCTATTTTAATTATACAGCAATAGAAAGTAATTATGGTAATATTAGGGAATTGATAGAGGGATGAAAAGGAATAGCTTTAGTTTAATAATGAATAGTTCATAACATACTACATAACAAATCTTTAAAAGGACATGGCAGCTTTGCCCTGTTTCTTATTGTTTAGCGAGAAATAATAAAATAAATCATCACAGTAATAAATGAAATATGATAAATTTAATCAAGGGAGAGAAATGAAAGTAAAAGGTGTCAGTTATTTAATATGATTCCATTTTGGCTCCGTTTCATTTTAATTTATCATGTTTAAAGAAGCTCAAAATTTTTAAAATGCTTTAAAATAAAGGATTTTAAGGGTAGCACTCTATATAAATGTCACCAAAAAAGACCCTAACAGAAATGTTAGGGTCTTTTTTGTTAAATTATGCTATGTGATTCTAAAATTCGTAATAAACTTAGGAATTCATGTATAATATAACTTGTTGAAAGAACAAAATGATAATGATTTATATTATGTCTGTAATATGAATCAAAAATGAACTTTTTATATTTCTTTTAAAAATGTGTTGAATACACATTATATTTCATATTAATATTTTTATGTAGATTTAAAATGGGAAAGAGAGTGGAAAGTATGGGCCGTAAATGGAACAATATTAAAGAAAAAAAAGCATCAAAAGATGCAAATACAAGCCGTATATACGCGAAATTTGGACGTGAAATTTATGTGGCAGCAAAACAAGGCGAGCCAGATCCAGAATCAAACCAAACGTTAAGAGTTGTATTAGAACGTGCGAAAACATACAACGTGCCAAGAACAATTATTGACCGTGCGATTGAAAAGGCAAAAGGCGGTTCAGAAGAAAACTATGACGAGCTTCGTTATGAAGGCTTTGGACCAAACGGATCTATGGTAATTGTAGATACACTGACAAATAACGTAAACCGTACTGCAGCAGATGTACGAGCTGCATTTAGCAAAAACAGTGGTAACATGGGTGTAAACGGTTCTGTCGCTTACATGTTTGATGCGACAGCTGTTATCGGTCTTGAAGGTAAAACATTAGATGAAGTTCTTGAAATCTTAATGGAAGCAGATGTAGATGCACGTGACATTCTAGAAGAAGAAGATTCTGTTATCGTTTATGCTGAACCTGATCAGTTCCATTCAGTACAATCTGCACTTAAAGGTGCTGGTGTTGAAGAATTTACAGTTGCAGAATTAACAATGCTTGCACAAAGTGATGTAGAACTTCCTGAAGATGCTCAAGTACAATTTGAAAAAATGGTTGATGCATTAGAAGATTTAGAAGATGTACAGCAAGTTTACCACAACGTAGACTTAGGGGAATAATAAGACAGAAGATCCTTTGTTTGTAGGAAAGGTCTGCCAGTCTTATTAAATCAACGTATATAATCAAAGTGTAAGTATTTTAAAGTGGTAAAGAGCCGTAAAATATAAACAGTATTTTTTAGGGTTACGATATCCATTTTGAAGATTTCTTAAAAATACTGTGATAAATTTACCATTTTCATTTTGGGAAACAAAACACATAAAAACTCACTTTTTGTATGAAAACCATTCATATAAGAGGTGAGTTTTTTCGTTGTTGGAATATATTTATAAGGGATTTCTTTTTGATTTGCAAATTAAGAACTACTCCAACCGAACAATTAAAACCTATAACTACTATAAAGTAATACAATTGGTTAGTTAATTAAATAAGGTAAATATAATAACAAAAAGGATTAGCTTTAGTTAGCCACGAAATGAAAGTGTAGAAGTTAAATAATTTATGGGGAATGATATATTTTATGTTCTTAATAAAGCGCAATTTGTTTGGAGGCGTTCTTTTTGAAGGAGAAAAGGTTAACTGAACTAGATGCTTTACGTGGTTTAGCAGCACTGTCTGTACTACTATTTCATTACACTTATTTTTATAATCAATCCTATGGTCACGTAAAAGAAGAGTATTTATTAAATTTTAAGTACGGTAGTTATGGGGTACACTTATTTTTTATGATTAGTGGTTTTGTTATATACATGACACTTTTAAAAACTAATAATACAAAAGATTTCATCTTTAAGAGGGCGGTTAGACTTTATCCTGCTTATTTGGTAGCAGTAACATTAACTTTCATGACTATAGTTTTAATGGGTTTAGAGGGGATGGGGGTTAGTTTAAGGGATTATTTGTTTAACTTAACCATGTTTCAAGGGGTTATTCCAGGCACAGGAATTGATTTGGTGGATGGTTCATATTGGAGTTTAGGTATAGAAGTAACTTTTTATATCTTTTGTGTAATCTTGTTATCAATGGGACTAGCTAAACGACCTGTATTAATTACAAGTTTATGGTTGCTGGGGCTATTTACAATTAAAATACTTTATGTAAATAGCCTTATAACTCCTATTATTGGTGATTTAGGTATAATAAATTATTCGAATTTATTCATTGTTGGTATCATGTTTTATCAATTGAAACAAAGTAAATTGATAGTCAACCATTTGATTATTGTTTTTGCATTAGTGTTTCAATTTTGCTTTCATGGTGTATTGTCAGGTTTAATAATCTGTTGTTTCGTTGGAGTCTTTTATTTACTAATTAATAATAAATTGAGCTTCTTAGGTACTAGAATATTTACATTCTTAGGAACAATATCTTACAGTCTATATTTGATACATCAAAGTATTGGATATATCATTATTGATTTTATAGAACAATTTGGCTTAATAAATGAGATATTTATCCTTGTTCCAATATTAATATCAATAGCTTTAGCAACAGTTATTACTTTTGGTGTTGAGAAACCTATACAAGGATTTCTAATAACTAGATATAATAAAGGAAGAGAAAATGAATTACCCGCAAAAAATGTTTCAGCATAGCGCAAATTAATATTTAGATTTATTAATATGTAGCTTGAATGGATAAAAATGATATACCTCAATTAAGTAATATCCCTTTGTATAAATATGGGATGGAAAATTAAATAACGTTGATATATTAATTATTCATCTATAGATTTAGAAGATGTACAACAAGTTTACCACAACGTAGACTTAGGAGAATAATAAGACAGAAGATCCTTTCGTTTAACGAATAGGTCTTTTTTTGTGAAGTTAATTAAGATGATGAATTATTAAAGGTGTTTTGTTGTAGGTAGGGAATATGGTTATAGATTGTACATGAAATAACTGGATTTCTAGGAGGTATTTCTGTGGAGCATAAAACACCAAAGCATATTGTTGCCGTAGCAGGTTATTTAACAAATGAAAAGAATGAGGTGCTTTTAACGAAAGTGCACTGGCGAGCTGATACGTGGGAAATGCCTGGAGGACAGGTAGAAGAAGGGGAAGCGCTTGATCAAGCTGTTTGCAGAGAAATAATGGAGGAAACAGGATTAACTGTGAAGCCTATCGGAGTTACAGGGATTTATTATAATGCTTCTATGCATATTGTAGCTGTTGTTTTTAAAGTAGCATATGTTAGTGGTGAAATAAAAATTCAACCTGAAGAAATACAAGAGGCTAAATTTGTTGCTTTAAATGAAGAGAACATTGATGAGTATATAACGCGTCCTCATATGAAATCAAGGACGCTTGATGCGATGAAAGCAATGCATTTTATTCCATACGAAACATGGGAAGTTCATCCATATAATCTTATAGGAAGGTTGTAAAGAAAAGGTTAGTTATTTGAGGACAGCTCAAATTGCTAACCTTTTCTTTATGTATACTGTTTCAGAAAAAGGTCACAATAATAAAGTGTAGGCTAATAATTGGTGGAGGAAGCAGGACTACCACCTAATTTCCTAGCTTTAGCCAAGTTTTGAGGGAGAAGACTTACTGTTCACAAATAGCGAGATTAGTATTGATTTACGGAACGTTTGTTCTGTATAATGGTGATATATCGTATATAATTAGATTGCTAGATGTTTAAAAGTATAAATGTATAAACTGATATAATAAAAGAATAAAGTGAAATTAAGGAGAGTCCTACTGCCTATAAATAGTGTGATAAACAAATGTATATTCAACATTTCATATGAATAGTAGATAAAAAGGGACTGTGATACAATACATTTTTACACCTTACAATGTTGTAAGGTAGGTGTAAGAGAAATCGATGGGATATTCTTTTATAACAAGGTATTCTTAAATTAAGAGTTATATGCTGTGTGGAAAAGAGGTGTTCGAGATGAAAGAACGAGTATTATCTAGAGTGAATTATCATCAAAAAGTTGCATTAAATCCATTAACTAAATTTCTTTATAAAGCCATTATATTATTATTATTGTTAAGTTTTGCATTATTATTCGCTGGAAATGTAATGATTGAGCGAAGTGATATTAGTAAATTACATGTACCCGCTAAGTTAGAGGTGCCAGAATCATTAACAAACGCATTTATTGCGACGGAAGATAAAAGGTTTTATCATCATAACGGTTTAGACTATATAGCGATTATCAGGGCGTCTATTGAAAATATAAAAGCTGGTGGTGTTGTGCAAGGAGGAAGCACGATTACACAGCAGTTATCTAAAAATGCTTTCTTATCTAATGAACGTACATTTTCCCGTAAGTGGAAAGAAATTTTTTATACGAAAAAGATTGAACGTACATTCACAAAGGATGAAATATTAAAATTGTATGTAAGTAATATTTACTACGGAGAAGGCGCATGGGGGATTGAAAAAGCAGCAAACCTTTACTTCGGTAAAAAGGTGGATCAATTAACACTGGCTGAAAGTGCAATGATGGCTGCTATAGTAAAAGCACCGGCTTATTACTCACCTGCACAAAATTATGATAAAGCAGTTGAGAGACGGAATGTAGTTTTAAGGCTAATGGAGAAAGAAGGGTATATAAATCATGATGAATATGTGCAAGCAGTTAGTGAGAAATTAGTAATTCGCCATGATATAAAAACAGAGCAATCCATGTTAAAAAATGCCCGTGAAAAAGCAGTAAGTTAAAAGAAGTTCCTACATAGGAGCTTCTTTTTTAATAATTTGTGACAAAAGGCGACACAATATTGTCACAAACGTTGTATTTTTGTAATTTATGTGAGCGTGTTCATTGCGTGACCTATGTAAGTATTGATATTATGTGTATTGTGTACAATGATGTATACAGAATATGAAATTAAAGAGGAATGTATATGAAATCATCAAACAAACTCATGGCTCTTGGTATAGTTTTTTCTATCGCAGTATTGATTGTAATCGGGACGATTGTGTATAGCATCATAAATGACAAGAAAGATAAAGGGAATGAGATGTTTGCTTATTCTACGCAACAATCTTTAGGGAAAGATGATGCTCCAGTTAAGGTAGTTGAATTTGGAGACTTTAAATGTCCAGCTTGTCGTACTTGGGATGTAACAGTATTACCACGATTAAAAGAAGAGTATATTGATAAAGGTAAAGTGCAGTTATATTTTATTAACTTCCCGTTTATCGGAAAAGACTCTGATTTAGGTGCAGCTGCCGGTGAAGCAATTTATAAACAAGATCAAGATTCATTCTGGATTTTCTATGATGAGATTTATCAAAATCAAAAGAAAGATACGGAAGAATGGATTACAGAAGAATTACTTCTTAATATTGTGAAAGAAAAGCTTCCGAAAATTAATGTAGAACAGTTTAAAAAAGATTTACACAGTAAAGAAATGAAAGACAAAGTACGTAAAGATTCAGATCGTGCTCAAAAATTAAAAGTTCAAGGTGCTCCTTCAGTATATATAAATGGGAATCTTGCAAACCCTGATTTCGATAGTATGAAGAAGGCGATTGATAAAGAATTGAAAAAGTGATGAGATATCTCATCACTTTTTCGACTTTTTTCGATAAATTTCTTGCTTCGATTTTTTTTACATGCTATACTACTTTACATAAGTTATTTCAATATCTTATATTTTTTTCATATTTGCGGGTGTAGTTTAGTGGTAAAACAAGAGCCTTCCAAGCTCTGGTCGAGAGTTCGATTCTCTTCACCCGCTCCAAATTTTATTTAATGTTTTTCTAATAAATTGTGATCAACGCAGTGTTTCGTTTCTAAGATAAACGAAGCATTGCGTTTTTTAATGTTTGAAAATCATAATTGTATGCGAAAATAGAAGTGAAGAATATTATTCCAAAAGTGAATTGATAACCAATATAGTCGTTACATAAGGGATGAATTCATCGGTGGAGGCGATTGAAAATGGACTTTGAACAATTAAAGCAAGATGTAATTGCGTATAGTAAAACGATTGGTATAGATAAAATAGGTTTTGCCAGTGCTTCACCATTTGAGGAATTAAAGCAGCGTCTAATCCAGCAACAACAATTGAATTATCAGTCTGGATTCGAAGAGCCTGATATAGAGAAGAGAACGAATCCACAGCTATTGTTACCTGGTGCGAAATCAATTATTGCGATTGCTTTAGCATACCCTTCAAAATTAAAAAATGCACCATTAAGTAAACGAGGGGAACGACGTGGGATTTTTTGCCGTGCTTCTTGGGGCCAAGATTATCACCTTGTTCTACGAGATCGTTTGCAAAAGTTAGAGGCGTATTTAATCGAAAAGCTGCCGGATATAGAAGTGAAATCAATGGTTGATACAGGGGAGCTAAGTGATCGAGCTGTTTCAGAGCGTGCCGGTATTGGATGGAGTGGTAAGAACTGCGCTATTATTACGCCGGAATTTGGTTCGTATGTATACTTAGGAGAAATGATTACGAATGTTCCATTCCCTCCTGATCGGCCAATAGAAGATCAATGTGGAAGTTGTACGAAATGTATTGATATTTGTCCTACAGGTGCTTTAGTACAAGGGGGGCAGTTGGACTCGAAGAAATGTATTGCATTTTTAACACAGACAAAAGGGTTTCTGCCTGAAGAATATCGCGATAAAATAGGAAACCGTATATATGGATGTGATACGTGTCAGACTGTTTGTCCGAAAAATAAAGGAATGGATTTTCATAACCATCCTGAAATGGAGCCTGACCCTGAGTTAGTTAAACCGTTATTAACACCACTTTTAACAATTAGTAATCGTGATTTTAAAGAGAAGTATGGAATTATGTCTGGTTCATGGAGAGGTAAAAAACCATTGCAACGAAATGCTATTTTAGCACTTGCACATTTTAAAGAAACAGCAGCAATTCCTGATTTAATCGGTGTTATGAAAGATGATCCAAGACCAGTACTTCGAGGAACAGCAGCATGGGCACTTGGGAAAATTGGTGGAGATGGAGTAGGAGAAGCGATTGAAAAAGCGATGGAACGTGAGAAAGATGAAGAGGTTCTTCATGAAATGAATCGTGGACTTGAATTGTTAGCACAGAAAAAAGAGTAGATAATATCTCCCTTTTTCATATTGTAATATGGGAGGGAGACGAAATGGTTGTAAAAGCGAATATTGAAAAGCAAGTGCAACAGTTTTTAGCATATATAACAGAGAAACGAACAGATGTAGATGGTATTGCAGTAGATTTGTTACAAATGGTACAGAGAAAGAAACAATTGTTTCAAAAGCGTAGTGCACATATAGTGAAAGCAACTGCAGATATTTCTTTCATTAGACAATTAAATAGTAATGAGCATCAAGAAATTGATTATCAAATACACTTGAAATATTTAATTAAGCATAAAGAATTATTTTATATCGAAGAGGAACAATTAAAACGACGAGTTTATTTAAAAAATAGTTGTATAATAGATGATTATGCTCTTGAAGTGTCAGAAGAAATAGGAATAGGTGAAACGTTAGAACGGGAAGTCACGAAAGAAAAATACGGTTCATATCAATATAATCGTTTAGAGGCAGTGAAATATGCAGAGCGTTGGTGGGATGATCGTAATTCTGCATACCGTAATTTTCCGGATAATTGTACAAATTTCATTTCACAATGTCTGCACACTGGAGAAGTACCAATGAATGGACATCCTAACATTCGTAAAGGGTGGTGGCAAAGGGGAAACCAGTGGAGTTGGAGCTGGGCTGTAGCACACTCTTTTTATTGGTATTTGTCAGGTGCTACAACAGGGCTTCGAGCAGAAGCAGTAGAAAGGCCAGAAGACCTTATTCTTGGCGATGTAATTGCGTATGATTTTGAGGATGATGGTAGGTGGAATCATACGACAATTGTAGTAGCAAAAGACGCAGATGGTATGCCGCTTGTAAATGCACATTCAGCGAATAGCCGCAGGCGTTATTGGAACTATGAAGATTCTAGTAAATATACACCACAAATGAAATATAAATTCTTTCATATTATTAATGGGTAGAGATTTTTCGTTCAAGTGGTATAATACGTAGTAGATAAAAAATAGAGGTGAATATCGCGTGGGAGTACATGTTGTTTTATATCAACCAGAAATTCCAGCAAATACAGGAAATATTGCACGTACTTGTGCAGCAACTGGAACAGAATTGCATTTGATTAGACCGCTTGGATTTTCAACGGATGACAAAATGTTAAAGCGTGCAGGATTAGATTATTGGCAGCACGTAAAAGTTACGTATTATGATTCAATCGAAGAATTTTATGAGAAAAATAAAGATGGTGAATTCTTTTATTTAACAAAGTATGGCGAGAAAGCTCATACAGCATTTGATTATAGCAAACGTGAGAAGGATTACTATTTCGTATTTGGAAGAGAAACAAATGGATTACCAGCTAATGTAATTGAAGAAAACTTCGATCATTGTTTACGTATTCCAATGACGGATAAAGTACGTTCATTAAATTTATCTAATACAGCAGCAATTTTAATTTATGAAGCGTTCCGTCAACAAAATTATCCAGGATTAGATTTAGAAATCGTTTATTAAAAGTCGCCATTTGGCGGCTTTTTTATTTTTTAAAAAAATATGTAATCATACATTTTAAAAAAGGTACATATTCATATAGAATGAGATATATGAATAAAAATAGATAAGACGGGTTGAGATAAATATGAAGGAACAATATAATAATCAAAATACCTTTTTAAGTATGATAGATATGGATTTAGTAAGACAGGGATTGTTACATGCTATTCAAGATTTAGTGTTTATTGTGAAAGTTATTGATGATGAAACTTTTAAATATATTTATGTGAATAAAATAGGAATGAATCACGCCAGGCTAGGGAAAGAATGTTATGGGAAAACTTTTGCAGAAGTATTACCAGAAGATACGGCAAGGTTATTGCAAGGACACTATGCAAAAGTAATGAGAGAAGCGAGAGCAATTACATTTTGTGATGTAATTAGTTTGCCAACTGGTGATATACATTATGAATCTTCACTTAATCCAGTATGCGATGTAAATGGAACATGTCAGTTTATTATTTGTATTACTAGAGATATTACAGCACAGGTTAAGAAAAAAGTGGAAATAGAAGAAAAACAAATGTTATTTAAGTCATTACTAGAATATAATAATGATTCCATTATATCTGTAGATTCTATTGGAAGAATTACATATGCAAATCCAGCGACTTATGAAATTTTTGGGTATCGATATGAAGAGTTAAAGGACCAATTTATTTGTCAGTTTATAAATAAAGAATATGAAAAAACTTTTCAAATTATATTTAAAAATGCTTTACAGGGAAGAGCAAAACAAATTGTTGCAAAGAAATATATTCATAAAGAAGGATATGAACTTTATATTTCCGTGAGGACAATCCCCATTATTGTGAATAGTGAAATCGTCGGGGTGTACATTGTTACGAGGGATGTTACGAGGCAAGTATTAAATGAGATGAAAACAGAATATTTGGCTTACTTTGACCAGTTAACGGGGTTAATGAATAGAATATCATGTACAAATAAGCTAAATGAATTTTTAGCTGAGAATAAAGAATTCGCATTGGTTTTTATAGATTTGGATGAATTTCACCTTATTAATGATACATTTGGTCATAAAGAAGGGGATCAAGTCTTAAAAAAAGTTACTGAATGCTTACGAGACCTAAAAATAGAAGATATGCATTTATTTAGAGAACATGATGATCAATTTGTTATGTTAATAGAAAATATAACGAGAGAATACGTAGAGGAAGTTGCACAAACAATATTAAAGAAAATTAGTGGGCATTTTGTAATAGAAGAAGAGGATGTTTATTTGAGTGCATCAATTGGGATTGTAATGGCCCCAGAAGATGGAATGGATGAAAAAATACTTTTCCAAAGAGTCGACGCAGCTTTGGAAAATGCAAAGGAAAAAGGAAAAGGGTATTATCATTTTTATTGTAGTGGATTAGATTGTGAACGTGAACAAAGGTTTATAATAGAAAATCAGTTACATCGTGCTATAGAGAAAAATGAATTTTCCCTCTATTATCAACCTCAAATTAATATTGAAACGGGAAAGATAGCCAGTATGGAAGCCTTAATAAGGTGGGAGAATAAGGAGCTAGGTTTTGTCTCGCCCAATCAATTTATCCCACTTGCTGAAAGAACAGGGTTTATTATTAAACTTGATGAATGGGTAGTACATCAAGTTTGTGAACAGATACGTGAATGGTTAAATAAAGGATATGTGGTTGTACCAATCGCAGTTAATATTTCAGCTAAACATTTTCGCTCTATTACATTAATAGAGATGATTACACGTGCTTTAAATAAGTACAACGTTCCCCCTCATTTATTAGCAATAGAAGTTACAGAAGGGGCTCTTATACATAAAGATGTATCAAAAAGAGTGTTATTGCAGTTAAAGGAACAAAATTTAAAGATTCATTTAGATGACTTTGGAACGGGATATTCATCTTTAAGTTATTTAAAAACATATCCGATTGATACGTTAAAAATTGATCGTTCTTTTATGGAAGGTATATATATAGATGAAAGAGATACGAATATTACGGCTGCAATTATTAATTTAGCACATACTCTAGGGTTAAATGTAATTGCAGAAGGAGTAGAAAAGGCGGAACAAATACAGTTTTTAAAGGAAAAAAATGTAAAAATAGCGCAAGGTTATTTTTATAATCGCCCTTTATCGATATACGATGTGGAAAATATTTATTTTAAATAGTGTATAAAAAACAAGAAAAAAAGTGATGTGCTGAAAAGCACATCACTTTTTTTGTGTACCTGGTTTATCGTTATAACCAGATGTAAAAATAGCTGTAAGAAATGTGAGCGATACACCTAAAATTAATAATAACTTCATACTAATTTCCTCCTTACTTTTTCGGTTTACGAATCCTATTTGTGAATCGAAATGTATGTAAGGTTCCTAGAAGAAAAGAATTTATTTACAATGAATAGCAGCGTGAAAACTTTAATACCTTTATTATACAGAATTTTCTTTGAATTTTGGAGAGAATTTTATAGCGCTATTATATATTTCGTTTTGATTTAAAGAATGTTTAAGGACATCCTAGCATACCTTTTATAATAATCCGATTGAACAAGGAGATGGGGGAGGAGCTATAATGGATATTTTAAAGAAAATTGAACAATATCGGGAAGCAGAAGAACGTTTACAATGGGAAGGTACGTTTGCGGAGTATTTGGAGCTTGTGAAAGAAAGACCATGGGTGGCTCAAACAGCACACTCTCGCATTTACAATATGATAAAAGATGCTGGAATTGAAGAAGTTGATGGTAGAAGAAAATATAACTTCTTTAGTAATCAGCTATTTGGATTAGAGGATGCTTTAGAACGCCTTGTGGAAGAATATTTTCATCCATCTGCAAAACGATTAGATGTTAGGAAACGTATTTTGTTATTAATGGGGCCTGTTAGTGGGGGGAAATCAACATTAGTTACGATGTTGAAACGAGGATTAGAAACATATTCACGAACAGATCGTGGAGCGATTTTTGCAATAAAAGGATGCCCAATGCATGAAGATCCACTTCATTTAATTCCACAGCATTTACGGAATGATTTCTTTGATGAATATGGAGTAAGGATTGAAGGGAATTTATCACCATTAAATGTTATGCGTTTAGAGCAAGAATATGGATCAAGAATTGAGGATGTAGTTGTAGAGCGTATTTTCTTCTCTGAAGATCGCCGTACAGGAATTGGTACATTTAGTCCTTCTGATCCAAAATCACAAGATATTGCCGATTTAACAGGTAGTCTAGACTTTTCTACAATTGCAGAATACGGTTCGGAATCAGATCCTCGTGCATATCGATTTGATGGAGAATTAAATAAGGCGAACCGCGGCATGATGGAATTCCAAGAGATGTTAAAATGTGATGAGAAATTTTTATGGCATTTACTATCGCTTACACAAGAAGGGAATTTTAAAGCAGGAAGATTTGCGCTTATTTCAGCAGATGAATTAATTGTAGCGCATACAAATGAAACGGAGTATCGTTCCTTCATAGCAAATAAGAAAAATGAAGCATTGCATTCACGAATTATTGTAATGCCGGTTCCATATAATTTACGGGTTAGTGAAGAAGAACATATTTATGAAAAAATGATTCGTGAAAGTGATGTGTCTAATGTTCATATTGCACCGCATACACTTCGCGTTGCGGCAATGTTCACTATTTTAACTCGTTTAAAAGATCCGAAGCGTCCGGATATTGATTCAATTAAAAAGATGCGTTTATATGATGGAGAAACGGTAGAAGGATATAATGCGATTGATGTAGAAGAATTGCAACGCGAATATCAAGATGAAGGTATGAAGGGGATTGATCCTCGTTATGTCATTAACCGAATTTCTTCTACAATTATTCGAAAAGAGGTACCATCTATTAATGCACTAGATGTACTTAGATCGCTAAAAGACGGGTTGGATCAGCATCCATCAATTAGTAATGAAGATCGAGAGCGCTATATGAATTTCATCTCATTAGCGAGAAAAGAATACGATGAAATTGCTAAGAAAGAAGTACAAAAAGCGTTTGTTTATTCATACGAAGAATCAGCTAAGACACTTATGGATAATTACTTAGATAACGTCGAAGCGTACTGCAATAAATCAAAATTACGTGATCCTTTAACAGGTGAAGAAATGAGCCCAGATGAAAAACTTATGCGTTCGATTGAAGAGCAAATTGGAATTTCAGAAAATGCTAAGAAAGCATTCCGTGAAGAAATTTTAATTCGAATTTCTGCTTATGCCCGTAAAGGAAAGCGCTTTGATTATAATTCACATGAACGTCTTCGTGAAGCGATTCAGAAAAAACTATTTGCTGATTTAAAAGATATAGTGAAAATTACAACATCAACGAAAACGCCAGATGAAAATCAGCTTAAGAAAATTAATGATGTTGTTGCACGCTTAATTGATGAGCATGGATATAATTCTTCATCTGCGAATGAATTGTTACGATATGTAGGTAGTTTGTTAAATCGATAGTTTGATAACAAAACGCTGTCTCTTGTTCTTGGGACGGCGTTTTGTTATCTATTGATACTTGTAAAAAGTGTCATACCTTGTCCGAATATAATAAATTAAGATGCAATTTCATGAATTTATTGTCAATTATTTTTACAATATGCATATGATAGAGTAACCAACCATTCATACGAAAAAAGCCAACACAATACAATATGTTGCAAAGTGAAAATGTGTGCAACAATGCATTGTGTTTCTTTCTTATCAACGGCTGAATATTTCTTCCTAGTATGTGAGTGGCAAAATTTTGTTTAGGATGCTCGGAGTATTGTATGAAAAACGCTATATATGTTTATGGGATGATTTTCGATGGACAGTTACCTTTCAAATATTCTAGCTTGGCATATTACAGAACAAAATTTATAGATTGCTGTTCATAGAGGAAGACAATTACAGTAAGGAGGGAAAGGAATGGGCGAAGAAAACCAACCAAATTATACGATTTCACAGGAAAACTGGTCCCTCCATCGCAAAGGATATGACGACCAACAACGCCATCAAGAAAAAGTGCAGGAGGCAATCAAAAATAATTTACCAGACCTTGTAACAGAAGAAAGTATAGTTATGTCTAATGGAAAGGATGTTGTGAAAATACCGATTCGTTCTTTAGATGAATATAAGATTAGATACAATTATGATAAAAACAAACACGTTGGGCAAGGAAACGGTGACAGCAAAGTTGGTGATGTTGTTGCAAGAGATGGATCCGGTGGTCAAAAGCAGAAGGGACCAGGAAAAGGGCAAGGGGCAGGAGATGCAGCTGGAGAAGATTATTATGAAGCAGAAGTCTCAATTTTAGAATTGGAGCAAGCGTTTTTCAAAGAGTTAGAGCTGCCTAATTTAAAGAGAAAAGAAATGGATGAAAACCGGATTGAACATATTGAATTTAATGATATTAGAAAAACAGGATTATGGGGAAATATTGATAAGAAACGGACGATGATATCTGCATATAAACGAAATGCAATGCGTGGTAAAGCATCTTTCCATCCAATTCACCAAGAAGATTTAAAGTTCCGTACTTGGAATGAAGTGTTAAAGCCAGATTCAAAAGCCGTTGTATTAGCGATGATGGATACGAGTGGATCGATGGGGATATGGGAGAAGTATATGGCACGTAGCTTCTTTTTCTGGATGACAAGATTTTTACGCACAAAGTATGAAACCGTAGACATTGAGTTTATTGCTCACCATACGGAAGCAAAGGTCGTCACAGAAGAAGAGTTTTTCTCAAAAGGGGAAAGTGGCGGAACGATCTGTTCTTCTGTATACAAAAAAGCACTTGAGTTAATCGATAATAAATATTCACCAGACCGTTATAATATTTATCCATTCCATTTTTCAGACGGTGATAATTTAACTTCGGATAATGCTAGATGCGTAAAGCTTGTGGAAGAGTTGATGAAGAAGTGTAATATGTTTGGGTATGGGGAAGTGAATCAGTACAACCGCCACAGTACGCTTATGTCAGCATATAAAAATATTAAAGACGAGAATTTCAGATATTATATTTTAAAGCAAAAAGCAGATGTATTCCATGCGATGAAAAGCTTTTTTAAAGAAGAATCAGGAGAAAAAATGGCATAACCCCTTGTAAAGGGGTTATTTTTTTGTAAACTTTTTATTTTTTTAGTTGACAACGATAATGAAAATCATTATCATTTATTCGAGAAATGATTACATTTCGATTTATATATTTTGGAGGAGATGTAAAGTTGAAAAAAACTAAAAGAAAACATATAAATGCGATGATTATCGCTGCGGCGTTATCGCTACCGTTTGCTGCGTATTCAACACCTGCTTTAGCAGCGGTAGCAATTGAGGCTAATAAAACGGGATATGCTTTAGAAGATGGTACATATGATGCTGTTATTAAAGCGTATAAAGATAAAACGAATGAAGAGTCTATGGCAGCTGTTTATATAAAAAATCCGAAATTAACAATTGAGAATGGGAAGAAAATTGTAACGGCAACGTTAAGTGATAGTGATTTCTTCAAATACTTGAAAACAGAAGATATTCATACTCCTGGTGTGTTTCATGATGTAAAAGTAATATCAGAAGATAAAAAGAAAAATGGAACGAAAGTGATTCAGTTTGAAGTAGGGGAATTAGGAAAGAGGTATAATATGCAAATGCATATTTATATTCCAACAATGGCCTATGATAATAAGTATCAAGTGCAATTTGAAGTAAATACATTGAGTTTAGAAGGCAATGTTCCAGAAGAACAAAAGGAAAATAAAGAGGATAAAGTGGATCAACAAGATGAAAGTGCAAATGTAATAGTAGATAAGCAATTGCAAATGCATATTAATAAATATAACTTGAATAGAGAGAATCTAAATACGCCAATAACTAAGGAAGATTTATTAAAAGTTAAATCTTTAATAGTCGTTGAGGCAAAAAGTAAAGGAATAAAAGACGTAAGCGGTCTAGAATATATGACGAACTTAGAAAACTTAACGTTAGAAGAAGTTAAGTTAGAAAATATACAGTTTATCTCGAAGTTGAGACAATTAAAATCATTAAGTATAACGTATGGTGAACTCGAAGATATTGGACCTTTGGCTGAGTTAGAGCATGTTGAAATTTTAAGTTTGAGAAACAATAAAATTTCAGATTTAAGCCCATTGAGTCAAATGAAGAAGATTAAAATGTTAGATTTAAACAGCAATTATATAAAAGATATTAAACCATTATTTACAGTAACGACTTTAAGGACTTTGACTGTAGCAAATAATCAAATTAGTAATGTTAATCTTGCTGGGATTGAGCAATTGAAAAATGTGAAAAATTTATCTTTAAGTAATAATGGACGTACTAATATCGAGCATATTACCTCAATGAAAAAGTTAGTGGAGTTAGACCTTTCTAAAAATGAATTAAAAAACATCGAACCTTTATTAAGATTATCTACTGTACAATCACTTAATTTAGAGGAAAACTATATTTCAGATATAACACCACTTAGTCAATTAACAGGTTTATATGATTTAAAGCTGGGTTCGAATGAAATTCGTGATGTTAGACCTGTTCAAGAATTAGGAAAAAGAATGTATATCGATATTCAAAGACAAAAAATCTTTTTAGATGAAGCAAGAGTGGATGAAGAAATAAAAATTCCAATATACAATCTTAAAGGAGAAACACTTCAAAATATTAATGTGAAAAGTGAAGAGGCTACTCTGAATAACGGGTTTATAAAATGGAATAGTCCTGGAGAAAAAATATATGAATTTAAACTAGATACGAATTCTGCTGAAAGTAAAATAAGATTTAATGGGACGGTTATACAAAGTATAGTTGAAAAACAAACAGAAAGTAAAAATGTAATTCTTGATAAAAATTTACAACAACATATTAATAAAAAGAATTTTGGTAGAGAGAATCTAAATGCCGCTATAACAAAAGAAGATTTATTACAGATTAAAACATTAGAGATACTTAAAGAAAAAGGAAAAGAGATAAAAGATCTAACTGGTTTAGAATACATGACGAACTTAG
The DNA here is from genome assembly GCF_022663915.1 of Bacillus cereus group sp. BfR-BA-01331. Lineage (NCBI taxonomy): Bacteria > Bacillati > Bacillota > Bacilli > Caryophanales > Bacillaceae > Bacillus > Bacillus cereus group sp. BfR-BA-01331. The sequence continues at coordinate 189,425 of NZ_JAKUGJ010000010.1, read as the reverse complement.
AAAACCTCACTTTAGAAGGAGTAGGGTTGAAAAATATTGAGTTTATTTCAAACTTGAAACAATTGAAAGACGTGAATGTATCTCATAATAAAATTGAAGATATAACGCCGTTATCTTCACTGGAAAATTTACAGTGGTTAAACCTTGCGGATAATCATATTAAAGATGTATCAGTTCTTGGTTCAATGTTAGACCTACTAAGTTTAAAGTTAGATGGAAATGAGATTCGTGATGTAAGGCCGTTAATACAATTAGGTCAATGGTTTTCAATTGATGCCGGAAGACAAAAAATCATTTTAAATGAAGCGAAAGTAAATGAAGAAATTCAAGTTCCGGTATATGACTTAGAAGGAGAAACTATTGAGAATATTAAACTAACAAGTGAGGGTGGAACGTTTAATAACGGAGTAATGAAATGGAGTACTCCAGGTGAAAAGGTATATAAATTTGATTTAGATTCGGATGAAACTAGTATAAGCTTTAACGGAACAGTAATCCAGAATATAGTTGAAAAAGAAGAAGTGACAGAACCAACAAAAGAAGTTGAAGAAATAAAGGAAGAAGTAAAAGAGCCGATAAAAGAAATTGAAGAAACAAAAGAAGAAGTAAAAGAGCCGGTAAAAGAAATTGAAGAAACAAAAGAAGAAGTAAAAGAGCCGGTAAAAGAAGTTGAAGAAACAAAAGAAGAAGTAAAAGGGCCGGCGAAAGAAGTTGCAGGTACAAAAGAAGAAGTGAAAGAACCGGCGAAAGAAGTTGAAGGAGCGAAAGAAGAAGTAAAAGAATCGACAACAGAAGCTGAAGGACCGAAAGAAGAAGTAAAAGAACCAACAAAAGAAGTTGAAGGAGCGAAAGAAGAAGTAAAAGAACCAGCAAAAGAAGCTGAAGGCTCGCAAGAAGAATTGAAAGAGCCAACAACAGAAGTTGAAGGGGCGAAAGAAAAAGAAGTAGCACGAGAAATTGAAAAATCGAAAGAAGAAATAAATCAAGCCACAGTAGTTCAAGAACAAAACGTGAATAATCAGGTTGTGACAGAAAAAGTAGTAGAGAATCAAAGCATGAAAGAAAATAAACCAGTTGTTAATAAACAAGAAGAAAGTAAGAAGTCGCTAGGAGCAACAGGTGGACAAGCGAATACATCAACGTTACTTTCAGGCGTAGCATTAGTTCTTTCAGCACTGAGTATGTTTGTATTTAGAAAGAGATTATTTAAGAAATAAAAACGTTTTATCTTATTATAATGTAAATTGATTATATGAGTTTTTGAGAAGACATTATCATGGCGATTTCATTTTGAAATATGCTTATGATGATGTCTTTTTTTAGAAGGATATAAATGAGGAAAGTGTAAATGTATTAGAGAAGGAGGAGAGGTTATGCATGTTAGTTCTATTTTGAAAATCGAAGAAGTGGCATCATTTATTGCAACTGTAAATAAAGATGCTACGCATCATGTTGGTTATTGTGGAGATGAGAAAGAGGAGTTATTACAGACAATTACCCATGATTTTTCTGATATAGGCTGGGAACAATCTTTTGTTATTACTTATGAAAATAATAAAATAATAGGTGTATTAGGATTTGATGTGGATGAAGTAAAAAAATGTGCAGAAATATGGGGGCCTTTTATTATTGCAGAGAATTGGGAAGAAGTTGCTTTACATATGTGGAAGGAACTTATAGAAAAGGTGCCTTTTCATATTGAGAAATTTTATGGTTTTTATCATGTGGAAAATAATAATTGTGCCCGCTTAATGAAGGATTTACATGCTAAAGAACAAGATCGACATAGTATTCTCATTTTAAATAATATTGCGGGACAACGTATTATATGTAATGTAGAAGAAGCTTTACCAAAAGTATTTGAGCAGTTTATTACTTTACACAATAATGTTTTCCCTAATACATATTATGAAGGAAATGAAATTATCAAACGTTTAAGTGATACGAATAAATTATTTGTAAGTATGAAGAATGATAAGTTAGAAGGTTATGTATATATTGAAGTAAATCCGGAGTTTCAAGAAGCGAATATAGAATTTATTGCAACCACTGAAAATAGTAGAAGAAAAGGTGTTGGAGAGCGGTTATTACAAGGTGCAATTCAGTATATTTTCTCCTTTCAAGGGATGAGAGAGATAGAACTATGTTTGAATACGAATAATGTTCGTGCGATGAAGTTGTACAAGAAAGTAGGTTTTGAGGAGAAAGCATGTTTACAGCACTATATAATAGAGTAAAAACCCATTCGTATGAAAATTATATTTCATACGAATGGGTTTTATTTAATTTACTTTGCCGCTCTCAGTAATAACGGATTCAGGACTAATCTGAGGAGCGAATACCCCCATTTAGAAGAGGTGCTAATTGTTACATAACCTTTTTTATCTTTTGCGGAACTTCTTTTGTTTGCGAATTAACATCTTCCTTTCTCAGCTCTTTAAAGAGCGAAGTAACCATAAGGACGACTACGATAGAAAATGGTAGAGCTGCGATTATAGCTGCAATTTGTAGTGCATTTAGTCCTCCTGCTTGTAATAAAATAGCTGCAATTATCGCGATTGTTAATCCCCATATAAGTTTTAAACTGTTTTTCGGTGATAAGCTTCCGTTACTCGTTTGCATTGAAACAACAAATGTTGCCGAGTCGGCAGAAGTAACGAAAAATGTGGCTACTAAAATTAACCCGATAATTGTTAAAAATGTAGAGAATGGTAGGTGTGAAATAACAGCAAATAATCCAATCTCTGTACCATTTTTTGCGATTTCATCAGCTATTCCAAGCGATTGGAACATTTCCATATGGATAGCGGTACCGCCAAATACTGCAAACCAAAATGTACAGATAAGAGTTGGAACTAATACAACTCCAAAAATAAATTCTCTTATTGTGCGCCCTTTAGAAATACGGGCGATGAATGTGCCAACGAATGGAGACCAAGAGATCCACCATCCCCAATAAAAAATAGTCCAGTTTTCAATCCAAGAAGAAGATTTTTCATTAAATGCTCCTAAATTTAATCCCATACTAGGTAAAGCCCCAATATAAGAACCGAGTGTAGATGTGAAATATTTCATAATAAATACAGTTGGTCCTAAAAGTAAAAAGGAGACGAGTAAAATACCTGCAAGAGAGAAATTTAAGTTACTCAAATATTTAATCCCACGATCTAAGCCAGTTTGTGCACTTGTTAAATATAAAACAGCGAAGATGGCGATAAGTACGAGCTGTGTAAGTAAAGTGTTATGAATAGAAGGGAATAAATAGCTTAATCCTCCGGCGATTTGTTGAGCACCGATCCCAACAGATGGCACAATACCGAATACTGTGGCTAAAACAGCTAAAATATCGACTGTTTTTCCGATAGGAGAATTTTTCGATCGATTAAATAATGGAGTAACTGTAGCACCAATTGTGCTACCTTTTTGTTTGCGGAACGTGAAATATGCAATTGTTAAAGCAACCATCGCGTATAGTGACCACGGAAAGAGTCCCCAGTGGAAAAATGAATATTGCATAGCGAGCTTGGCGCTTTCTTCTGTGCCTGCTTTTCCTGTTAATGGATCTGTAAAATGTGAAATCGGTTCAGTAATTCCGTAAAAGAGGAGTCCAATTCCCATTCCTGCCCCAAACAACATGGATAGCCAAGATGGATAACTATACTTTGGTTTTTCTCCATCTTTACTAAGACGAATAGATCCATACTTAGAAAACGCTAAATAAGTAGCTAAAATAAGCATTGAGGTCATAAGTAGAGAGTAAAACCATCCAAATTTATTGAGAATGAATGAGTTTAAAGAAGATGTAACGCTTTGTAAATCATAGCCTTGTATCCAACTTGCCGGGGTAATTCCCCATATGATGAATAATGTTGTTAGCAAGATGGAGATATAGAATACACTGTTCTCTTTTTTTATCATAGAATCCCACCTTTATTTAATAAAGTTAATAATTATATTAATCATAACAATTAAAGGTTTAATTGTCAAAAAATTCGTTTTTTTATCGTGTGTAAAAGGACAGTTTAATCGCTATAGATTCATAATCATTGGAGGTTAGATAAAGGCAAGGGCGTTCACGATATGTACAAAATGTAGGAAGAAATAATATGAAATATTGCATTTTATATTTCTGTATCTGGATTTTATGTTAAATTCTTGGATGGAATATTTAAATAGGGGGACAAGGATATGAACAAGAAATCAAAGATTAATAAAGTTATGCTTAGTATTAGTACAATGGCTCTATCGTTAGGGGCACTTCAAACGAATGTATCAGCAGAAGAAAAGGTACCGTATAATGTATTGCATTCGAAACCAGTTGGAATTGAAAAACCAGTAGATGAGATCGGACACGCTTCTAAAGCCGAGGAAACATTATCATTTCAAGAACGTTTAAAAGTAGGAGATTTTTCACAGCGACCAGCATCTATTACGAAGAACTCGGCAGTAAAGCAAGCTAAAGAAAGCTATTCAATGGCTGATTTAAACAAAATGAATGATCAAGAATTAATTGAAACATTAGGCAGTATTAAGTGGCACCAAATTACAGACTTATTCCAGTTTAATGAAGATGCAAAAGCCTTTTATAAAGATAACGGAAAAATGCAAGTAATTATAGACGAATTAGCTCATAGAGGTAGTACATTTACGAAAGATGATTCAAAAGGAATTCAAACGTTTACTGAAGTGTTACGTTCAGCTTTTTATCTTGCATTTTATAATAATGAATTAAGCGACTTAAATGAAAGAAGCTTCCAGGACAAATGTTTACCAGCGTTAAAAGCTATTGCGAAAAATCCCAACTTTAAGCTTGGAACAAATGAGCAAGATACAGTCGTATCTGCATACGGAAAATTAATTAGTAATGCATCAAGTGATGTTGAAACGGTGCAATACGCATCGAATATTTTAAAACAATATAATGATAATTTTAATGCATATGTAGACGATCGTATGAAAGGACAAGCTGTATACGATATGATGCAAGGCATTGATTATGATATACAGTCTTACTTAAATGAGGCTCGTAAAGAAGCGAATGAAACGATGTGGTATGGAAAAGTAGATGGGTTTATTAATGAAATAAATCGTATTGCTCTTCTAAATGAAGTAACGCCAGAAAATAAATGGCTCGTTAATAATGGAATTTATTTTGCTAGTCGTTTAGGTAAGTTTCATAGTAATCCAAATAAAGGATTAGAGGTTGTTACACAGGCAATGCATATGTACCCGCGTTTAAGTGAGCCGTATTTTGTTGCAGTAGAACAAATTACAACAAACTATAACGGGAAAGATTATAGCGGGAATACGGTAGATTTAGAGAAGATACGTAAGGAGGGAAAAGAGCAATACTTACCAAAAACGTATACATTCGACGATGGATCTATTGTATTTAAAACTGGGGATAAAGTTTCAGAAGAAAAAATTAAGAGATTATATTGGGCTGCGAAGGAAGTAAAGGCGCAATATCACCGCGTAATCGGAAATGACAAGGCTTTAGAACAAGGTAATGCAGACGATGTATTAACGATAGTAATCTATAACACTCCAGATGAATATCAATTAAATAGACAACTGTACGGATATGAAACAAACAACGGTGGGATTTATATTGAAGAGACAGGCACATTCTTTACATATGAGCGTACGCCAGAGCAAAGTATTTATAGTTTAGAAGAGTTATTCCGTCATGAGTTTACTCATTATCTTCAAGGGAGATATGAAGTTCCCGGTTTATTTGGAAGAGGAGATATGTATCAAAATGAAAGATTAACTTGGTTCCAAGAAGGGAATGCAGAATTTTTCGCAGGATCTACTCGTACAAATAACGTTGTACCAAGAAAGAGCATAATTAGTGGATTATCATCTGATCCTGCAAGCCGTTATACAGCAGAGCGTACACTATTTGCTAAATATGGTTCTTGGGATTTCTATAACTACTCGTTCGCATTGCAGTCTTACTTATATACTCATCAATTTGAAACGTTTGATAAAATTCAAGATTTAATTCGTGCGAATGATGTGGGAAATTATGATACGTATCGTGAGACTTTAAGTAAAGATTCTAAGTTAAATCAAGAGTATCAAGAGTATATGCAGCAGCTAATTGATAATCAAGATAAGTACAATGTGCCGGAAGTAGCAGATGATTATTTAGCTGAACATGCACCAAAAGCACTAACAGAAGTGAAGAAAGAAATTAGTGAAACGTTGTCTATGAAAGATACAAAAATGACAAAGCATACATCTCAATTCTTTAATACATTTACATTAGAAGGCACATTTACAGGTAGTGTAACAAAAGGTGAGTCAGAAGACTGGAAAGCAATGAGTAAAAGAGTAAATGAGGCTTTAGAACAATTGACGCAAAAAGAATGGAGTGGCTACAAAACTGTTACAGCATATTTCGTCAATTACCGTGTGAATAGCTCTAATCAATTTGAATATGATGTAGTCTTCCACGGTATCGCAAAAGATGACGGAGAAAATAAAGCTCCGACGGTTAATGTAAACGGACCTTATAACGGGCTTGTAAAAGAAGGAATTCAATTCAAAAGTGATGGGTCAAACGATGAAGATGGAAAAATCGTTTCTTATTTATGGGACTTCGGGGATGGAAGTACAAGTACAGAAGTTAATCCAGTACATGCATATGAAAGAGAAGGAACTTATAAAGTAGCGTTAAGAGTAAAAGATGATAAAGGTAAAGAGAGCAGAAATGAAACAACTGTTACGATTAAAGATGGGAGTTTAACAGAATCTGAACCAAATAATCGTTCAGAGGAAGCAAATCGTATTGGGTTAAACACTACTATAAAAGGTAGCCTTATCGGTGGGGATCATACCGATGTTTATACATTTAATGTCGCATCAGCGAAAGATATCGATATTTCTGTTTTAAATGAGTATGGAATCGGGATGACATGGGTACTTCACCATGAATCAGATATGCAAAATTACGCAGCTTATGGTCAAGCTAATGGAAATCATATAGAAGCAAAATTTAATGCAAAACCAGGTAAGTATTACTTGTATGTATATAAATATGATAATGGCGATGGATCGTACACATTATCAGTAAAATAAGTGCTTTTCCAATGTATGTTTAACTTTACTTTTTGTGGAAAATAGTATATTATATAGATATACAATATATCGGTTATTTACTAGGAGGAGCCTGTCACAATAGGTTTCTCCTGTTCTTTTTTAGAGACCTGTCTTACAGGTTTTTCTTTAAAAAGTAAATAACTGAAAATTAAGATTAATATTTTTTGAAAGAGGTGGGGCATACACATAACAAAAAAGGGATTGTTTAAGAAAGGGGGATAAGAAATGGTCTTGTTTGGTTATCCACTTGAAACAATTTATTTATACGGATTTATAATTGCAACTATACTTACTGTCATTTATATCTTCTTTGGAGATATATTTGAATCAATATTTAGCTTTGGTGGAGGATCTGTATCCGTTGTAACGTTGCTACTTAGTTTTTTCGCCATGTTATGTGGACTTAGTTATATAGGAGAATATTTATATTCTTATAATAGTCTCGTTATTTTTGGGTCCTCATTTGCTATATCTTTTATCGGTGTTTTCATAATGAAAATACTAATTTTAAAACCAATTGCAGAAGCGGAACAAAATACTGTACAACGCATGGATGAATTTATTGGATGCAAGGGAGAAGTCATTACTACAATTCCTACAGAAGGATTTGGTGAAGTATTAATCTCCTCCCAATTTGGAAGTAATGCACTACCAGCTAGAGTAATTGGAAAAAAAGATATTTCACAAGGAACCGAGGTCATTATTGAAGGAGTTCAAGATGGTGTTTTGCTTGTACAAAACATCGCTTATTCTTTAAAGAAACCAAAATTATAAGGGGGAATTTACATGACGATTCCATTAATTATCGGTGGAGTTTTACTCGCAATTTTACTTCTACTCATTTTAGTATTCATTACGAAGTATCGTACAGTTGGTCCAGATGAAGCATTAATTGTAACAGGGAACTGGCTTGGTGGTGGAAAGAATGTTGTTATCACTGATGATGGAAAGAAGATTAAGATTATCCGCGGTGGTGGTACTTTCGTTGTTCCAATTATGCAACGAGCAGAACTTCTTAGCTTATTAAACTACAAATTAGAAGTTGGAACACGTGATACGTATACGAAACAAGGTGTACCGATTACAGTAAACGGTGTTTCTATTATTAAAGTAGGATCGACAATTGAAGAAGTTTCTACAGCAGCTGAACAATATTTAGGAAAAGAAACGGAAGAGTTAAAAGTAGAAGCAAAAGAAGTTTTAGAAGGGCATCTACGTGCTATTTTATCTTCTATGACAGTAGAAGATGCTTATAGTAATAGAGAGCAATTCGCACAAAAGGTGCATGAAGTGGCTTCTACTGATTTGAAGAAGATGGGACTTCGCATCGTTTCCTTTACAATTAAAGAAATAATGGATAAAAACGGTTACTTAGATGCACTTGGTCAGCCGCAAATTGCAATGGTTAAGCGTGATGCGACAGTTGCAAATGCAGAGCGTGAAAAAGAGGCACGAATTGAAAAAGCTCGTGCTGAGAAAGAAGCAAAAGAAGCGGAATATCAACGTGATGCACAAATCGCTGAAGCTGAAAAACATAAGGAATTAAAAGTACAATCTTATAAGAGAGACCAAGAACAAGCTCGTGCAGATGCAGATCTTTCTTATGAATTACAACAAGCGAAAGCACAACAAGGTGTTACAGAAGAGCAAATGCGAGTTAAAATCATTGAGCGTGAAAAGCAAATTGAGTTAGAAGAAAAAGAGATTGCGCGTCGTGAAAAGCAATACGATGCAGAAGTAAAGAAAAAGGCAGATGCAGATCGCTATGCTGTTGAACAATCAGCTGAAGCAGAAAAAGTAAAACAAATGAAAAAAGCAGATGCGGATCAATATAAAATTGAAGCAGAAGCAAGAGCACGTGCAGAAGAAGTTCGTGTAGAAGGTTTAGCAAAAGCAGAAATTGAAAAAGCACAAGGTCAGGCAAAGGCAGAAGTACAAAAGGCGCAAGGTACAGCGGAAGCAGATGTTATTAGGTTAAAAGGTTTAGCAGAAGCAGAAGCGAAACAAAAAATTGCAGAAGCATTTGAATTATATGGGCAAGCCGCGATTATGGATATGGTTCTTAAAATGCTTCCAAGTTATGCGAAAGAAATTGCGAGTCCGCTTAGCAACATTGATAAAATTACAGTCGTTGATACAGGCGGTGGTGGAAAGAATAGCGGCGCCGGAAAAGTTGCAGGGTATGCGACAGATTTAATGGCAACAATGCAAGAAACTTTAAAAGCCTCTTCTGGTATTGATTTAAAAGAATTACTAGAAGGATTCGCTGGAAAAGGTGCCGTGCAACAACTATCAAATGATAAACCTGTAGTATCAGTAGTAGAAGATGAGAAGAAAGAAATAAACAAAGATAAAGAATAGCAAGATGAAAAGAACCTCTAGTAAATGGGATACTAGAGGTTCTTTCGTGAAATGTAATATTTCGAATAATGTACATTTTTATATATTGTTTTAATTATTTAAATTCTATAGAATGAAAAAGGTATGTAACAATACTTTAAATGTAGAGAAAGATGAGGGAAAAGAGAAAGAGGGTCTCATCAATACATTTAAATCGTATGATTTGTATAAAAAGATTAAATGTAAAACAATTGCATTTAAAACGGTATGGAGGGGTAGGAATATGTTTCAAGGAAAATTAAGGAGTAGAAGCTTAAAAACAAAGTTACTTGTATCATTTATTATTATTTTAATTCTTCCAAGTATTGTAATTGGTTGGACGTCTTATCAGCAGGCGAAGACAAATTTTAATGAAACAATTTTGCAATCAGCAAAAGATAACGTGAAGGTTTTAAATAATGTAATTAATAAAGAGTTAGATAGTAAGAAAGTAGACGCAGCATATTTTACAAAATTATTCACTGGAGCGAGCTATCAAGCAGATCAGCTTCAAAACGTGCAAAATAAATTAGAAGAATATAATAAATTACATCCAGAAATGGAAGCAATCTATACTGGATCTAGTAATGGACAATTTATTCAATCACCGGTAATTCAAATGCCAGAAGGGTATAATCCTACAGAAAGAGATTGGTATAAAGAGGCAGTGAAAAAAAGTGGTGAAGTAATTATCACAGCTCCATATAAATCAAAAACGACAGGAAATATTGTTGTTACAATAGCAAAACAAAATGAAGATAAAAGTGGCGTTCTCGGTATTGATTTAATTATTAATGATATTGTAAATACTTCAAAAATGGTTAATATCGGTAAAGAAGGGTATGTTGCAATTTTTGATCAGGATAAAAATGTGGTAGCACATCCAACGCTGAAGCCAGGGGAAAAGGTAGAAGAGAAACTTGAAAAGGAACTGTATAAACAAGAAACAGGTGATTTTCAATTTTCATTAGATGGCGAGGATCGCAATATCACTTTTAAAACAAATAAGCAAACCGGATGGAAAATAGCAGGAATTATGCCTTCAAAAGAAATAATTGAAGCGGCTGAACCTATTTTCTATAAAACATTAACTGTTATTGGTATCTCATTAATAATTGGTGGGATTGTAATTTACTTCATAATCGCATCTATTATTAAACCGTTAAAACAACTTGTTATATCAGCGAGGAAAATTAGCGAAGGTGACTTAACGGAGTCAATTACTGTTCGTTCAAGAGATGAAATTGGTCAGTTAGGTGAAAGCTTTAATGAGATGGCGGCATCATTACATGATGTAATTTCAAATATTAATACTTCAGCTGGTCATGTAGCAGCTTCTTCGGAAGAATTAACAGCTAGTATGAAGCAAGCAAGTGAAGCGACGGAACAAATTACAAGGGCGATGGAACAAGTATCGAGTGGGGCAGAAATACAAACGCGGGAAGTTGAAGAAGGAGCGACTTTGTTAGAAGAAGTTACAGAAGGAATTCAGCGTGTTGCGGATAGCTCTTCATTAGTGTCCACAGCATCTATGTATACGAAGCAAAAAGCTGAAGGTGGTGGAAAGTTAGTTGAACAAACTGTGAATCAAATGCAATTAATTCATGAGTCTGTGTCACAGTCAGACGAAGTCATTTCTTTATTAGATGATAAGTCGAAGCAAATTGGAGCTATTCTAGAAGTGATTCAACATATTGCACAGCAGACAAACTTATTAGCATTAAATGCTGCAATTGAGGCTGCAAGAGCTGGAGAGCAAGGAAGAGGTTTTGCAATTGTAGCAGATGAAGTACGTAAACTAGCGGAACAATCGGGACAGTCTTCTACGGAAATTGGAAAGTTAGTGAAAGAGATACAATTTGATATAAAAGAAACTGTAAGTTCTATGAATCAAGTTGGGACAGAGGTACAATCAGGGCTTGTAGTTGCAAATGAGGCGAAGCAAAGCTTTGTAGAAATATTGAAATCTACAAATGATACAGTTGTACAAATTGATAGTATGGTAGATGTAGCGAAGCGAATGACGATAGATACAAAACAAGTAAGTGCATCTATTAATGAAATTGCAGCAACGATTGAAGAAAATGCAGCAAGCGTTCAAAATATTGCTGGCTCCTCTGAAGAACAAGTAGCTTCAGTAGAAGAAATAAATTCAGCAGCAGTTCACTTATCGCGAATGGCTGAAGAATTACAAGAGATGATTGGTAAATTTAAAGTGTAATAACAAGCATTAAGAAACGAGGTAGTAATTTTACTTCGTTTCTTTTTTTATCCCGCTATTTGTGGGCAGTAAAACTCCCACCTCATAATTCGGCTGGAGCAAAGAAGTTAGGTGGGAGTCGGGCGGCCCGTAGATGCCCGATTGGTGAAGGCTAATAATCAGTGGGGGAGGAACAAAACCCCCACTGATTAAAGTTTCACTTTATGAAGATAAAGATAAAGAAATATATAGTAACCGTGTTATGATAAAAGGTGATAATTGAAAAGACTGTATTTTCTTTAAATTCTATCTTTAGCCATGTTAGGGGAATGATTTTGAAATTGAAGAAATTGAAACTGCAACCGAGAATTACATTAACTATTAGTACACTTATTCTTGCTGTACTGCTGTTAACGAGTTATTTATTTTACTACATATTATCTGAAACAGTAGAAGACCAAATCGGAAAAAGAGCGCTGCATGTTGCGAAAACAGTTGCTGCTATACCGGAAATCGGGGAAGCTTTTCAAAAAGAAAATCCAGCTTCTATTATTCAGCCAATTGCAGAAAAAATTCGAATCGAAACAGATGCTGATTTTATTGTAGTTGGAAATAAAGATGGTATTCGTTATGCGCATCCTAAGCGAGATAAAATAGGAGAGAGAATGGTTGGCGGAGATAATGAAGGGGTTCTATTAGAAGGGGAATCTTATGTTTCGAAAGCAACGGGATCATTAGGGCCTTCACTACGTGGAAAAGTACCGATTCGTAATCAGGATAATGAAATTATTGGTGTAGTATCTGTTGGTTTTTCAATGGATGATATTCATGGAGCGATAGAAGTGTATGGAAAGCGTGTGTTTTGGATTACAATAACAGGTCTGTTAATTGGGATAATGGGCTCTGTATATTTAGCAAAAAGTATTAAGCGGATGATGTTTGGAATGGAGCCAGAAGAAATTTCATCTTTATACGAGGAGCATAGTACAGTTATTCAATCTGTACGTGAAGGGATTGTAGTAATCGATAAAAATGGAATGGTTAGTTTAGTAAATCAAGCGGCATACGATATCCTTTCTTTAGATAAACAACAAAATATAATGGGAGAATTTATTTTAGATGTTATTCCTAATTCATCGATACTGGATGTGCTTCAAACCGGAGAAGAACAATTTGATCGCCAATTAAATATAAAGGGGCAGGATGTTATTGCCAATCGCCTACCTATTAAAGTTAATAATAAAGTAACTGGTGTAGTATCCAGCTTGCGCTTGAAATCTGAAATGGATCAATTAACAGCGGAATTATCTCAAACACGGCAATATACAGAGGCATTACGGGCGCAAACACACGAATATAACAATTTGTTGTATACGCTTTCAGGTCTTATTCAATTAGAGTCTTATGAAGATGCTTTAGAGCTTATTCATAAGGAAACGGCAGTATATCAAGAGTTCGTTCAATTTATTATGAAACGAATTCAAAATCCATGGTTAGGTGGGATTTTAATTGGATTTTATAATAGGGCGCGAGAGTTGAAGATTGATTTTATGTTAGATCGGGAAAGTAGTTTAGAAGAGTTAAGTCCGCATATTGAGAGTAATTACGTTGTTTCTATTTTAGGGAATTTGATTACGAATGCATTTGAAGCAATTGAAAGAAATCACGAGCATAATAAGAAAGTAAGAATGTTTGTAACAGACATTGGGGAAGAAATATTAATTGAAGTAGAAGATTCAGGACAAGGTGTTCATGATGAAATAATTACAAGTATATTCTATAAAGATTTTTCGACGAAAGTGGGCGAAAAACGTGGGTATGGATTAGCAAAAGTGAAAGAGTTAGTAGAAGATTTAAACGGGAGTATTGCGATTGAAAAAGGGGATTTAGGTGGTGCTTTATTTATCATTGCATTACCGAAAGAGAGAGGCGAATTGTAATGAATGAGGGGATTGAAGTATTAATTGTAGAAGATGATATTCGGATTGCGGAAATTCATCGTCGTTTTACGGAAAAAATTGAGGGGTTTAAAGTAATTGGAACAGCAACGACTGGAGAACAGGCGAAGGAATGGTTAGAATTTGTAAAGCCACAACTCGTTTTATTAGATGTATATTTACCTGACATGCAAGGGACAGAACTCGTCACATATATTAGGCATAATTTGCATGATACAGATATTATTATGATCACAGCCGCATCAGAGACGGATGTAGTGCGGCATGCTTTACGAGGCGGGGTAACAGATTATATCGTAAAGCCACTTACATTTGATCGGTTTAAAACAAGTTTAGAAAGTTATCAAAAGAAGATTACGAAGTTAAAGAAAAATGCTCAATTATCTTCAGAACAGATTGAACATCTATGGTCCCAAAGAGGGGTACAGGCAAATCCAATAGAATATGCGCCAAAAGGAATCGACCCTTTAACGTTAGCAAAAATAAAAAAGCATATGCTAACTATTAATGAAGAGGGAATTACTGCAGAGATACTAAGTTCAATGGTAGGTGTAAGCCGATCAACTGCAAGGCGCTATTTAGAGTATTTGATCTCTGGAAAGAAAGTGCATGCGGAGCTTATATATGGAAGTGTGGGAAGGCCAGAAAGAAGGTATTTCCGCGTTTCTTCATAGGGGATTTTTACAACAATAAAAACAGTAGAGGATTATTACATTTCCTCTACTGTTTTTTCTAGTTTCATCTTATATTGGAATAATTCCAATTACAATTCCAGTAATCAACATAACCATTGTCGTTCCAACAGCCCAAAGTAAAGTGAATCGTTGGTGTTCACCAAAATCAACCTTGGCCATTCCGACTAATAAATAAGTGGAAGCAACGAGGGGACTCAGTAAGTGAACAGGTTGACCGAGTAACGAAGCACGTCCCATTTCTGCTGCACTAATTCCGTAAGCAGCGGCAGCTTTTGTTAAAATGGGTAGTACACCGAAGTAAAAAGCATCATTGGACATGAAAAATGTGAACGGCATACTAAGAAGAGCTGTAATAATTGGTAGTTGTGGTCCAAGAGCATCTGGTATAAGAGTCACTACACTTTGAGCCATTGCATCTACCATTTTTGTCCCTGATAGAATACCAGTGAAAATTCCAGCGGCAAAGACGAGAGAAACAACCGCTAATACATTTCCAGCGTGAGAGGCAATACGTTCTTTTTGTTGTTCCAAGCTTGGATAATTAATCATCACCGCAATAGCAAAAGCGACTGTAAATAACACAGGTAACGGCATAATTTCTAGTATGAGACAGACGAGTAGGGCAACAGTTAATAAAAAGTTAATCCATAGCAGTTTCGGGCGTTTATGTATTTCAGCTTCGACTGTCGCAGCTTGCTCATCCATTGTTTGCATGTGTTTTAAATATTGGACATCCATAATTCCTAAACGTTTTCTTTCTTTTTTTCCAAGATAGTAGGCAACGAAAACTACCCAAATTGCACCAGCAATCATTCCTGGTATAAGTGGTGTGAAGAGCTCTGATGCATCAAGTCCAAGAGCACTCATAACCCGAGCAGTTGGTCCACCCCAAGGTGTAAGATTGGTAACACCTGCCCCTAACATAACAACCCCAGCTAATATAAGTGGATTCATCCCAAGACGTTTATATAGTGGATACATTGCGGAAACTGTAATCATATATGTTGTTGTTCCGTCACCATCTAATGAAACGATAATAGTAAGAATAGCTGTACCAACAACAATTTTTAAAGGATCACCTTTTACAAATTTTAAAATTTTACTAATAACAGGATCGAATAAACCGCTATCAATCATAATTCCGAAATATAAAATGGCGAACATAAGCATAATACCAGTAGGTGCTAGCTTTTGAATTCCTTCTAACATCATCGGGCCCATATTGGCATAAAAGCCACCAATTAATGCGAAAATAATTGGAACTAATATTAATGCTACTAATGCAGACATACGTTTCGTCATAATCAAAAACATAAAGACAAATACCATTGTAAATCCGAGTAATGCTAACATGTAATCTCCCCCTCCAAAAAAATGATTACGCTTTCAAAATAAAATAAAAATTCAGATAAAAGGTTTTTTGTTTATAATAAAAGGTTCAATTGGAATGGTAAATAATTTGAAAAATAACATCATTAGAAGCATAATCTTTATTTTGATCATTTTGTTCACAGGGTAATTTTGAATTTTTAAAAAGATAAATGCCTGTATGCAAGAATGGTAGAATAAGATAGAAATAGCGAAGCGTGAAGTAGGGAGTAGATTTTGAATGCAAACAAGAATAGAAGAAATTTATAGTTCGTGTAAAGGAAAAGTAGAGGAGATTTTTATTAATGAATCCTCTTACGTATATGAATGGGAAAAATTAATGATGATTCGAAAGCACGATGGTGAGCTTGAGAAAATCGGGGTAGGGATCAGTGGGAATATAAGGTTAGTAAATGTAGAAGTTGGACAAAACATTGATACGGACACATTATTAGTTAAGTTAGAAGATGATTTATTAATTACTGGTTGTGAATGATGAGAGATGTGTAGAAGTAACTGCACATCTCTTTTTTGTTCCATATATTACAAAAAGAACATTGTTTTTTCACAAATCTCACACAACCTTTTGGTATTCTTTTCGTGGAGTATACGGTTTCTAGGGAGGAATATTGATGAAAGTAAAATATGTCGTACTTGCTATATGTTTATGTTTCATATTTACGATAGTAGGATGTGGGAAAAAAGAACTAACAGCTGTTGCGATTAATGAGAAAAATGATAAGTGTGACATTTGCCAAATTGGGGTAATCGATAATCAATTCGCAACCGAAATTATTTTAGAAAATGGAAAAGCATTAAAGTTTGATGATATTGGTTGCATGTATAAATGGATGGAGATCAATTCAGGTGAAAAGACGAAAGAAAAATTTGTTCGAGATTATGATTCGAAAGATTGGGTTTCGTTGGAAGATGCTACTTACGTATATGATAAAACAATAACGACACCGATGGCTTATAATGTCATTTCATTTAAAAATAAAAAAGATGCAGAGAGTTTTGTATCTAACTATAAGGGGAAAGTTCTTTCGTATAAAGAGTTATCAGAGCATAAATGGGAAATGAATAAAGAGATGATGGGAAAACCGAAAACAGGGAATCACGGTGGGCATCATTAATAATAGAAAAAGACAACTATATAGTTGTCTTTTTCTATTATTACTCAGGTGCAAATATAGAAAAGGTGTAAAAATTTTAGAAGAACGGTTACAATGGAATATAGTAAACTAAAGCAATCATTTACCCCGCTATTTGCCGGGCAGTAAAACTCCCACCTCAAAATGTGGCTGGAGCGAAGAAGTTAGGTGGGAGATCAACTGCCCGTAAATGCCCGATTGGTTCAACTAATAATCAGTGGGGGATGAACAACCCCCACTGATTAAAGTTTCACTTTATGTACTTTTTAGAAATGTATACAAATGCGGTAAAAACGTGCTAAACTAATTGCTTCATAATGTTAATGATGAGGCCATCAGGCGTATCATTCCAATAGGTTGAGAAACATAGTATAAGTTTAAGATAATCCGATTAAAGAAGGAATCTAAAGGGCTTATGGATAAATGTACTCAAGAAGAGTTATTGTATGTGATGGAGGAATGGTTAAGAAAACATTATCTTTCATAGGAGCTGTAGTTGTGAGAAAACAAAAAATTTTATTATGTATTTTATTAGGACTTTTAATGACGGTAGTGGCTTGCGATAAGCAAGAAGAGCCAGAATCAAAACCGGTTCATGTGAAAAACGAAAAGAAAAAAGAAAAGCATAAAGAACAGGAAGAATCTAAAGAAGAAAAAAGTATAAATTTAATGGACAAACAGTTGCTACTTTCTGCGACGCTTGGAGACACAGAAACAGCTATGAAGCTGATCCAAGATGGAGCGAATATCAATGTAGAAGGTGACAACGGAGAAACGCCTGTCCTTGCAGCGACGTATCAAAATCATGTAGAGACAGTTAAAGCATTAATTGATGCGGGTGCTGATATTGAAATTCAAGACGAAAAACAAAGTAATCCATTTCTTTATGCAAGTAGAGAAGGATATACGGATATTGTAAAAGTATTAATTAATGCAGGAGTTAATACGAAGGAAACGACTAAGTCAGGTGGAACAGCACTTATTTCTGCATCTGAGCGTGGCCATGTAGAGGTTGTTAAAGAATTATTAGAGCATACAGATATTGATGTGAATTATAAGAATGAAC
The DNA here is from genome assembly GCF_022663915.1 of Bacillus cereus group sp. BfR-BA-01331. NCBI lineage: Bacteria > Bacillati > Bacillota > Bacilli > Caryophanales > Bacillaceae > Bacillus > Bacillus cereus group sp. BfR-BA-01331. Next base: position 171,498 of record NZ_JAKUGJ010000010.1, on the reverse strand, counting down.
GTGGTGGAACAGCTTTATTAGAAGCAATTGTATTAGGAAATGGTAGTGAAAGTCATAAGAAAGTAATTCAAATGCTTATTGACCACGGGGCAGATGTAAATATGGCCAATAAGGAAAATATTACGCCGCTGCAATATGCTGAAAAAAGAGGTTTTAAAGATATTGCGAATATGTTGAGGATAGCTGGAGCGAATGAAGTAGTACAGCCGCAACCACAACTGGCGGAATAACAAGCTGAAGAAATAAAAAGCACGAAATAATCCCATTTAGATAGACAGAATGAAGAAGTCATTTTAGTATGATGGATTCAGTAATGTGTATTTAAATGGGATTTTTGTTTTGAAAAAATGGATGGATGCTATATCGAGAAGGCTACAAATAGTAATTAAGGAGGGTATAAATGCGATTTTCAGAACTTGAGTTAATAGCAATTCAAGCAGAAGTTTTATTTGTTCATAATCAAGTAGGAAGAATAAAGTGTGTAAATGAAAATGGAAATCTGAAAGCACCACGTTTTTTTCTTAGCAGAACTCGTGAAGGGAATATAACGAGGTATCATTATAAACTGCATGGTGAAATGATAAGTAAGATTGAGAAATTAATTCGAGAATGCTCAAATCACATTGAGATAGCAAAGATCATTAAAGTATTAAATGAAGAGAGAACGGTGGAGAATATTTGGGTGGGTCCTGCTTTCATGTTCCCTAATAATTTACATAAGCCAACTAGAACAATACAAATAACAGAGAAGAATAAAGAGCTTTTGCGAGAAAAATTTTCTAATCTAATAGAACAGATGGAATGGAGGCAACCTTATTTTGCAATTGTAAAAAATGAAAAGGTAGTTTCTATATGTTGCAGTGCCAGAAGTACGCCCGTAGCTGCTGAGGCAAGTGTGGAAACTTTAGTGGAGTTTCAAGGGAATGGATATGGTGCTGATGTCGTTACAGCCTGGGCACTATCAATACAAGAGGAAAAGCGCATTCCGCTTTATAGTACTTCTTGGGATAACTTTGCTTCGCAAGCAGTGGCAAGAAAACTAGAATTGATTAATTATGGAATGAATTTGCATATCACTTAAATTTTAAACACAGTTGTTTGCTGTTGGAGTTTATTCGTATATCTAGATTATTGTAAAGGTAATATGGTGAATATTAACATTCGATTAACATCTAATTAACAATTTATCAAAACTGACTTAATAAATGCGTAATATAGTAAAGGTAACAAAATAACTAGGGTAGAGAACATTTGAGAACACCCGCTTACATATAACGTGCCGCTTTCTTAAGTGTGCTCTATTCCCTAGAGTTCAAATAAGGAGAAAGGTGTTCTATGTAAGTAGGTGTTTTTAGTTTGGATAAAAATAGAAAAGCTAGGTGGAATAAATGTTTAAAGAACCTTATATTGCGATGATAAAGGATTGGAAAGGGTACAAAACATACAAAAAATTACCGAAAACAGTTTTTCTTATGACTGGTTCAATGCTGGAGTTACCAGAGCGTGTATATGAACTACAGAAACATGGACACGATGTATTTCTTCATTGTGATTTTATACAAGGCTTAAATACGAACACAGAGGAAGCACTTTTATATATTCAAGATGTTATCGGAGCACAAGGTATTATTTCGACAAAGGGATCGACAATTCGAAATGCCAATAAAATTGGATTGAAAACGATTCAACGCATTTTTATTGTTGATACTTTATCTCTTACAAAATCAATTGAAAATTGTAAAACGACTAAACCGAATGCAGTAGAGATTATGCCTGGCATTATGCCTTCTATTATTAAACAGCTAGCGGAGGAAATAAAATTCCCTATTATTGCAGGCGGATTGATTCAAACGCGAGAGGATGCAGAAATCGCAATTCGTGCAGGAGCAAGTGCAATTTCAACGAGTCATTATGAAGTGTGGATACAAGAAGAAAAAAGGAGTGCAACCTTGTGATTGAATTGAAAAATGTTTCAAAGGTATATAAAAATGCGGAAGAGACAGCAGTTAAAGACGTATCGGTTCATATTAAAAGAGGAGAATTTTTTGTTTTAGTTGGACCTTCGGGATGTGGAAAAAGTACATTATTACGAATGCTGGCTGGTTTAGAAGAAATTTCTTCGGGAGATTTAATTATTAATGAACATGTTGCAAATGATTTAGAGCCGAAAGACCGTAATCTATCAATGGTATTTCAAAATTATGCATTATATCCACACCTAACTGTAGAAGAAAATATTTTATTTGGACTTAAGGTAAGGAAGGTACAAAAAGAAGAGCGACAAAAGCGATTAATGGAAGCTATTGAAATGGTAGGACTGAAAGAGTATGTGAAAATGAAACCGGGCCAATTATCAGGCGGGCAAAGACAGCGTGTTGCACTTGCTAGGGCCATCGTCAGTCAAGCACCGATTTGTTTAATGGATGAACCACTTTCGAATTTAGATGCGAAATTACGTGCACAGATGAGGATTGAAATTAGAGAAATTCAGCAACGATTAGGAATTACGATGATTTACGTTACTCACGATCAAATAGAAGCAATGACTATGGGAGATCGTATTATGGTTTTAAATAAAGGAAGTATACAACAAGTTGGAACACCGCTTGATATATATAACGAACCAGCAAACGAATTTGTTGCAAGTTTTATAGGTTCTCCTTCTATGAATATAAATGATGGGGAAGTGGATAAAGAAAAAGGCATATTACATATAGGGCAATTGCAAATCCCATTATCTATTGGACAGCTAAAGCAATTACCAGAAGGAACTATTCGAATAGGTATGCGTCCTGAGCATATTGCACTGTCTGAGGAAGGACAAGAAGTGACGCTGCAATCTGTAGAAGTATTAGGGAATGAATCTATATTAAACTTTGCGGTAAATGGAACAACTTGGAGTGCGAAAGTCATCGGACAGTTACTCCTGAACAAAGGTGACAAAGTAAAATTATTATTCTCGCAAGAAAAACTATGCTTCTTTCATCAAAATAAGAATGAACGATTAAAAGTGGTGGCTGAAGAAGAGTTGAAAGTGGTGGCGAAATAATGATTGAAGTAGGTAAGTTACCAGTTCAAACAACAGTGTCAAAAAAGAAGAGTTTATGGGGCAGAACGAAAGATTTAAGAATAGGATTATTGTTTTTGGCGCCATCTATTTTGTTATTTTCAATTTTTCTTTTCTATCCATTGTTTAGGACGATCTACTATAGCTTTTATTTAACAGATATACACGGAGAAGCTAATCTTTTCGTTGGCTTAGAAAATTATCAATATTTATTTTCGGATCCTGCTTTCTACAAAAGTATAAAGTCAACTTTATTATTTGTTTTATATACAGTTCCTACTAGCATTGTATTCGCCTTATTTCTTGCATTAATTGCAAATGAAAAAGTAAGAGGGATCGGGTTATTCCGAGTACTGTTTTCTTCAACGATGGGAATATCAGTAGCTGCTAGTGCAGTGATTTGGCTATTTTTATTTCATCCAAGTGTAGGGTTATTTAATAATATATTAGCCTCTATGAATCTTCCTGCAATCGCATGGTTAACGAGTCCAGAATGGGCACTGTTTTCTGTATCGGTTACAACGGTTTGGGTGAATACAGGATTTGCATTTTTAGTTATATTAGGTGGTTTACAAAATATTGATACGTCTTTATATGAGAGTGCATCTATAGATGGTGCTAGTTATTTATATAAGCTTCGCCGCGTTACATTACCGATGCTATCACCAACTTTATTTTTTATCGTGACAGTAACGTTAATTAGTGCATTCCAAAGCTTTGGACAAATTGATATTTTAACGCACGGTGGACCAAATGATGCAACGAATTTAATTGTGTACTCGATTTATAAAGAGGCATTTGTGAATCATCAATTTGGAACAGCAAGTGCACAAGCGATGGTATTATTTATTTTCATTTTTATTGCTACATTGATTCAATTTAAGTTTGCTGAGAGAAAGGTGCATTATAAATGATCGTTAAACAGTGGAAACAAAATTTCCTATTATACATGCTGCTCATTATTAGTGCAGTAATGGTGTTTTTTCCTGTACTGTATGCGTTTTTAATAAGCTTTATGACACCAGACGATATTCAAATGAGAAGGTTATTTCCAACTCAATTTACTTTTGATAATTTCATTAATATTTTTCAAAAAGTACCTCTTTTTACATACTTATATAACAGTTTAATTGTATCGACAGTTGTTATGCTTGGACAACTTATCGTATCCAGTTTAGCAGCTTATGCTTTTGTTTTTCTTCAGTTTAAAGGCAGAAACTTAATTTTCTTCTTGTTTATTTCAACAATGCTTATTCCGTGGGAAGCAACGATGGTACCGAACTTTTTAACGATTCAAAACTTCGGATGGATTAATAGTTTTGCTGGGATGACGGTGCCGTTTTTTGCAACAGCTTTCGGTATTTTCTTACTACGTCAACATTTTATGACGCTTCCGAATGAACTGAAAGAAGCTGCTTTTATTGAAGGTATTGGAAATGTAAGGTTTTTATTTAGCGTAGTAATGCCGTATTGTAAAACGAGTTTTATTACTCTTGGAGTATATAGCTTTTTAACAACGTGGAATATGTATTTGTGGCCGCTTTTAGTAACCACTGATGAAAAAGTAAGAACGGTTCAAATTGGTGTAAAGCAGCTTCAATCTCAAGAAGTTGCAACTGATTGGGGCAGTGTAATGGCCGGTGTTACGGTTATCGTCATTCCAACATTGATTTTATTATTTTTAGGGCAAAAGCAATTACAAAAAGGATTAACAAAAGGTGCAATTAAATAAGCATACATAGGAAAAGGTGGGATTGAGATGAGTTTATTGAAAAAAAGTGCTGCTCTTTTAATGGCAGCCACAATGGCATTAACCGGCGCAGCTTGTTCAAATAGTAAAACAGAGGGGAAGCCTGAAGCACAGGCAAAAGTAGCTCCAGTTGAAAAGAATGGTGATAAAACTGTAATTCGTTTCTGGCATGCAATGGGTGGAAAAACACAAGGTGTACTAGATGGGCTTGTTGCAGACTATAATAAGTCGCAGAATAAATACGAGATAAAGGCAGAGTTCCAAGGAACATACGAAGAATCTTTAACGAAATTTAAAACGATGTCTGCAACGAAAGAAGCGCCAGCTCTTGTTCAATCGAGTGAAATTACAACGAAGTATATGATTGATAGCAAAAAGATTACGCCTATCGATAGCTGGATTAAAAAAGATAAGTACGATACATCAAAATTAGAAAAAGCAATTACGAACTATTATTCAGTTGATGAAAAAATGTATTCTATGCCGTTTAATTCATCTACACCAGTATTAATTTATAATAAAGATGCTTTCGCAAAGGCTGGATTAGATCCAGAGAAAGCTCCGAAAACATATGCAGAATTAAAAGAAGCGGCGAAAAAGTTAACGATTAAAGAAGGCGGAAATGTAAAACAGTATGGATTTTCAATGCTGAATTATGGTTGGTTCTTTGAAGAATTGTTAGCGACACAAGGTGCTTTATATGTAGACAACGAAAACGGCCGTAAAGATGCTGCAAAGAAAGCGGTATTTAACGGTAAAGAAGGACAGAAAGTATTTGGAATGTTAGATGAACTAAATAAAGCTGGTGCACTTGGAAAGTATGGAGCAAGTTGGGATGATATTCGTGCTGCGTTCCAGTCTGGACAAGTTGCTATGTATTTAGATTCTTCAGCTGGTATTCGTGATTTAATTGATGCATCTAAGTTTAATGTAGGCGTTTCGTATATTCCGTATCCAGAAGATTCGAAACAAAATGGTGTTGTTATTGGCGGTGCATCATTATGGATGACGAATATGGTTTCAGAAGAAACGCAGCAAGGTGCTTGGGACTTTATGAAATATTTAACGAAGCCAGATGTACAAGCAAAATGGCATACAGCAACAGGATATTTCTCAATTAATCCAGATGCATATAATGAGCCGTTAGTAAAAGATCAATACGAAAAATATCCACAGTTAAAAGTAACAGTAGAACAATTGCAAGCGACGAAGCAATCTCCAGCAACTCAAGGGGCATTAATTAGTGTATTCCCAGAATCAAGAGATGCAGTTGTAAAAGCATTAGAAGCAATGTATGACGGAAAGAATAGTAAAGAAGCTTTAGATGAAGCTGCAAAAGCAACAGATAGAGCAATTAGTATTTCAGCCCGTACGAATCAAAAATAAGAGAAAGCCGTATCCTTATGAGGGATACGGCTTTCTTTATAAGGAGATAAGGGATCAAAGAAATGATGAATTCTTATCTATTTTATATGAGTAAAGGGTCTAGAAAGAATATTGTCCTTTTCATTATTTGTTTAACTCCATTGCAACTTGTTTACCATTTACGAAAACCTCTGCCACTGCTACTACAACTTCCATCACTTTTTTCATAACTCATCTCTCCTTGTTTTTTGTTTCATTTCTTACTTTTAGTATAAAGAAATATAGTAATTGCAACTATCGAATTGGATGACAAGAGACTTACAGTGTTGTAAGGATAATAGTTTTATTTGTAATAAATGCTATTTCAGATTAGTATTCAGAAATTTCCTTCATTTTAATCTATAATTAGAAAGAGAATGGTTTAGAAAGAAGGAGAAGAAATGAAGAGAATACTCGTTATTAGTGATATTCATGGAGAAATAGAAAAGTTCGAACAGTTATTGGAAGAAGCTCAATACGATGCAAGACAGGATCAATTGATTTTATTAGGGGATTATGTAGATCGTGGTCCAAATGCGCGTGCAGTAATTGAAAAGGTAAAAGAGTTAAAAGAAGAGGGAGCCCTCGTTCTAAAGGGCAATCATGAAGATATGATGATCAAGGCGTTAACGACTGATGAGGAACGTTCATGGAACCATTGGGTAAAAAGGAATGGTGGAGATAAAACGTTATATAGCTATGGATTTGTAGAAGAAGACATTGCGGTTAATGAGGAAAACTTCCAAAAACCGATTTTACAATCTCATATATTAGAGGAACATGTAACGTTTATTCAAGAATTAGATCATTACATTGAAACAGAAGAGTATATCTTTGTACATGCTGGTGTTGAGCCGATGAACCGAGTTTCTGAATCTGAACCATATACATTAATGTGGATCCGTAATGAATTTCATAATGGATATAGCGGCGAAAAGGTTGTTGTATTTGGCCATACGGAAACAAAAACGCTTCATGGTAGTGAGAATTGCGGAGTGTATTTTGGTAGTAATCGTATTATTGGAATTGATGGCGGGGCTGTGTATGGTGGTCAGTTAAATTGTTTGGAGTTGCCAAGTAAAAAGGTATATGTAGTAAAAAATTGAAAGAGATAAGAGGAATCTTATTTCTTTCAATTTTTTATTAAGCAAAATTTAAGAAAGAGCCTTTATAATAAAGGTTCAAAATTTTATATCGAGCAAAACTTTAGAAGGAAATAGTTGAAAATGAAATTACATAATATGATTACATTATTTCGTTATGAAGAGAAGAGATGCAATAATAAAGAGAGTTGAAATAGATTGTGGAAGGTGAGAATATGCGCTTACTTGTAGTAGAAGATAATGCCTCGTTATTAGAGTCTATCGTACAAATTTTACGCGATGAATTTGAAGTAGATACAGCATTGAATGGAGAAGATGGATTATTTCTAGCTTTACAGAATATATATGATGCCATTTTGCTTGATGTGATGATGCCAGAAATGGACGGTTTTGAAGTGATTCAAAAAATACGTGATGAAAAGATTGAAACACCAGTCCTGTTTTTGACAGCGAGGGATTCTTTAGAAGATCGAGTGAAAGGGTTGGACTTTGGTGGAGATGATTATATTGTTAAACCGTTTCAGGCCCCTGAATTAAAAGCGAGAATTCGTGCATTACTACGCAGAAGTGGTAGTTTAACAACACAGCAGACCATTCGCTATAAAGGAATTGAATTGTTCGGAAAAGATAAAGACATTCAAGTAGATGGACAAGGTATTAAGCTGACATTAAAACAATACGAGCTACTAGAGTACCTCATTCAAAATAGCGGTAAAATTTTAATGCGTGAACAAATTTTCGATCGTGTTTGGGGATTTGATTCAGATACGACAGTAGCAATTGTAGAAGTGTATGTACATCATTTACGTAAAAAATTAGAACCATTCGGTTATCAGAAAGATATTCAAACCGTTCGTGGTATTGGATATATATTAAAAGAACAATGAAAAAGGGAAGTATGTTTCAAAAAACACGCATTCGTTTGACTATAGTAAATTCATTAGTTTTTATCGTATTAATTGGGGTATTAGGCAGTATAATTTATTTATACACATATAATCGAATTTATGGTGCAGTAGATAAATCATTTGAAAAAATAATTGAATATAAAGATGGGGTTAAATCTAAGAATCCTCCAAAGGGAGGCATGAAAAATATTCAAATTGGGGATCCAAGAGTCATGAAGTTGTTCTGGAAGGGAAATACAATCTCAATGGATGAGAAAAACCCTAGATTTTTCTCTATTTTTACAGAGAATATTCCAGCTTTTGCGCCAAAGAAATTAGGAGTTCTTCAGGATATAGAAGTAAAGGGGCATTATTTCAGAACATTAGCGTTTCAGGATGACGGACAAATTGTGCAAATCGTACGTGATACAACAGCCGAAAAAGAAATGATAAATACTTTATTTTTAATTCTCGTTATAGGTTGCAGCATAGGAAGTCTATGTGCAATAGGAATCGGCTTTTTCCTAGCGGGTAGAGCACTCATACCGATTCAAAATTCATGGGAGAAACAGCAGCAGTTCGTTTCGGACGCATCGCATGAATTAAGAACACCACTTGCGGTTATTCAATCAAAAACAGATGTATTATTCCAGTCACCATCTGCGACGATAGAAGAAAAGGCGATGGATATTTCTACAATTTCAAAGGAATGTAGACGGCTATCAAAACTAGTTAACAATTTATTATTGTTAGCACGTTCGGATTCTAATCAAATCGAGATGGATAAGAAAACATTTGAAGTGGATAAATTGTTAGAAGAAATAGTAGATCCATATAAAGAGATTGCTTCTTATCAAGAAAAAGAGATGATATTAAAAGTAGAACGTGACATATCGTTTATTGGCGATAGAGAGAGAATTCATCAATTGATGGTCATATTGCTAGATAATGCAATGAAGTATACGAATGAAGGTGGACATATTCAAATTACTTGTATGCAAACGAGTAGTTCGATTCGCATACAAGTGAAGGATAACGGGATAGGAGTTAAAGAAGTGGATATTCCAAAGTTATTTGATCGTTTTTATCAAGGAGATAAAGCAAGAAGTCCATCAGAAGGAGCGGGGTTAGGTCTTTCAATCGCTAATTGGATTGTAGAAAAGCATTATGGAAAAATATCGGTAGAGAGCAAATGGGGAGAAGGAACTTGTTTTGAAGTGATTTTACCTAAAAACCAAAGAATATAAGTGAGAAGACGATCTTGTTTTTACAAGGTCGTCTTTTTTTTAAGGGAAAGTTAAGAAACGACTTGTATCATGTATTACATAATGGAAACCTGTGATGGAAAGAAAAGTTGTAAGTTTTTTTGAATGAACTGGATAAATCATAAGGTTATTTCTAACAGAGATGAAGTTTATGTATAGTATAAAAAAAATTATGGGAAAGCTGGGAAAAGAGAGCGTGAGAGGGAGGAAGAAGTCTTGAAAAAGAAAATGATGACGGTATTCACTATTGGAGTAATGAGTTTAAGTATATTAGGGGGTGCCTCTCCTTCTGGAATGAAAAAAGGAAAGACAGATTACACGCAGCGTAGTAAAGAACAATTAAATGATGGGAAAATACATGCAATGCATACGGAAGAAAAAGCGGAAAAGTTAGGCATTGAAACGGATGGGAAAGAACAAATTACGCTAGAAAAAGAAATTCATGAGACTGAGGTAGGAAGAGAAGCAGAACAATTAGGTATTTCGGCAGAAGGAAAAGATGTCGGAACTCTTTCAGAAGAAATCTATGAAACAAAAGTGAAGCAAGAAGCGTCAAAACTAGGCATATCTATAGATAATACATCGATTGTGAATTTGATTACTCAAATTAATACGATTAAAATTAATGATGAAGCGGATAAATTAGGTATTTCGACAAATGGAAAAGAAATAGAAGACATTGCGGAAGAAATCTATGGAACGAAAGTAAGAGAAGAAGCAGGAAAGTTAGGTATTTCTCAAAAAGGAAAAGAGATGGAAGATTTAGCACAAGAAGTGTACGAACAAAAAGTGCAGGGAGAAGCAAAAAAATATCATATTGATTTATACGGCAAAGATATATATCAAGTATTAAGAGAAATTAATGAACAAAAAGTAGTAGAAATGGCAGATGAGCTTAATATGGATAGAACGAATATAGGCATTCAAGAGCTAGCGGAAAAAATAAAACGAGAACAACCTGAAAAAGGAAATGAATTAAAATTTGTACCGATGATTCAAACAGATGCTGATGCGTTTTATTCGTATTTAACGAATTAAAAAGGGCGTGAGAGTGATACGGAAATGGAAGTGGTATATATGTATGTCCGTACTATGTATAGGGGTATGGGGTGCATATACAAATGGGATTACAGAGTATGTGGAGAAAGTAAAGGGATTACTATTATCAAGTATACAAAGTCAAAAACGAATAGAGTTTAGTAATAACGATGAAAAAGTCATGTTATCAAATGTGCCTTTAATTCAGCAGTTACCAGAGTTAGATAGAGGCTGCGAAGTAACAAGTTTAGCGATGATGTTACAATATGCGGGTGTTTCTATAGATAAGATGAAATTAGCGAGTGACATCAAAAAGGTAGATTTTTTAGACGATGGTGTAAGAGGAAATCCGAATGAAGGATTTGTGGGGAACATTTATACGTTTTCTGAATCGGGATACGGTGTATATCATGGACCGCTTTTTCAATTAGCAAAAAAATATTTACCGAATGAAGCTATAGATTTAACAGGAAAAAGTATAGAAGAAATTTATAAGAGTGTAAAAGCAGGACAACCGGTAGTCATGATTACGAATGCAACATATGCACCGCTAGATGAGGATGAATTCACTATATGGGAAACAAATGGTGGAGATGTTTCTATTACTTATAATGAACATTGTGTTGTTCTTGTTGGATATGATAAGGAGTCTGTATATATTCAAGATCCTCTTAATGATAGTCCGAATATAAGCGTACCGAGGGAGAATTTTGAAAAGGCTTGGATACAGATGGGGAGCCAAGCAATTAGTTATGTGAAAAGTTCAAAGTGAAGTAAGGGAATAAGAGTATACGGATTATAAAGAAGGTTTTGTGAGAAGTGTTTTAAAGAAGAAAAATTGATAAGAAGAAAGAGAACTTCTATGTATGGAAGTTCTCTTATTTTGTAATTTAAACTTTTAAGAATAATTACATATGTAAAAATGCATAATCAGCAAAAAAAAATACGTGTTATTATTATATTTTGTTTCCGAAATTAATCGAGCAGCAGAAACAATGAAAGGTTTAGCTGCGATGAAAATGAAGTAACGAATGCTATTGATGAAATTGCAAAGGCTACAGAAGAACTATAAGAAATGATTAGTAAATTTAAAGTATAATAACAGCAAATAAGTAAGGTGAAAATAATATCACCTTACTTATTTTTATATTCAGTAATTAGGGGAGTCATTAACGGGATGAAAAAAAGAAAAAGACTATGGAATTTATGGAAAACGATTACATTGTTAGTTTGTACAGTTGTAATTTTTTCTTTACTTGTTACAGATATATTAATTAGTCATAATGTAGAGCGGACAACGGAGGATAGCCAGGCAGAGAAAGCGAAAACAATTGCACATATTGTGGCGAATGATTCGATTGTAATCGATGGTTTGATTGGGAAAGCAGATACTTCTGCAATTCAAACGTATACAAATAGAATATTAAAAAACACAGGTGTTCAATTTATTGTCGTTATGGACATGAATGGAATAAGAAAATCACATCCAGATCCTCAAAAAATAGGTCATCATTTTATTGGGGGAGATGAAGGGCCTGCATTGAAAGGAAAGGAACATGTATCGCTAGCAGAAGGAACTTTAGGTATTTCAATGCGAGTGTTTGTACCAATATTTTCTGAAACAGGTGAACAACTTGGCGCGGTGGCCGTTGGTATCTCGGCAGATAATGTAAAAGAGAGAGTTAAGGAAAGTAGACATATTATTTATATCGGTGTCGGAGTTGGAGTATTAGTCGGACTTATAGGAGCAATATTGCTAGCTAGGCATATAAAGAAAAGTTTATTCGGTCTTGAGCCGCACAGGATAGCGAAAATTCTTGAAGAAAGAAATACGATGTTACAATCTGTAAAAGAAGGCATTATTGCTGTAGATAAAGAGGCGAGAGTAACATTAATTAATAATGAAGCGAAACGGCTATTTAAAAAAAGTGGACTGGAAGAAGATTTTATTGGTAAAGATGTTGAGTTGTATATGCCAAATTCGCGTATAAAAGAAGTGTTGCAAACGGGAGAGGTACAATTAAACGAAGAACAAAATATTTATGGAATTACGATTGTGACGAATCGTGTTCCTTTATATGTAAAAGGAGAAATAGTTGGCGCAATTGCAACATTTCGTGATAAAACAGAGATTAGAAAACTAGCCGAGGAACTAACTGGTATTAGGCTATATGCGGAAGCATTACGGGCACAATCTCATGAGTTTATGAATAAGATGCATGTCGTATTAGGGCTTACACATATGAAACAATATGAAGAATTACAAAAGTATATAAGCGGCATGGTATCAGAGCATCAATATGAAATTGGTGGGGTTATGAAAAGAATAAAAAGTCCAGTATTTGCTGGATTTTTACTAGGTAAACTTAGTTATGCTAGGGAGAAAAATATAAAGTTAATTATAAGTGAAGATTCTTACTTGCCGGAAATATATGATGAAAGTATTACTCATGAACTTATTACGATTGTAGGGAACTTAATAGATAATGCATTAGAGGCAGTGATACATTGCAAAAAGAAACAAGTTGAAGTTGGGATACAATATCAGAATACATTAACTATTACAGTGCAAGATACGGGGAAAGGTATAGAAGAAGACGCAGTGGATGCATTATTTACAAAAGGTTATTCCACAAAAGGGGATAATCGCGGTTATGGTTTGTATCTTGTAAAAGAAAGTATACAGCGAATAAATGGGGAAATTTATGTGCAGTCATTGTTAGGAACGGGAACAACAATAACGATTGAAATACCTAAAAGTAGGGATGAGAGATAAAATGATCAAAGTTTTGATTGTAGAAGATGATCCGATGGTTGCGATGTTAAATACGCATTATTTAGAGCAAGTGGGAGGATTTGAGCTTGTCCATGCAGTTAACTCAGTTAAAGAAGCGATACAAGTATTAGAGAAGTCACGAGTAGACTTCATATTACTTGATATTTTTATGCCTGAGGAGACTGGATTTGAGCTTTTAATGTATATTCGAAATCAAGAAAAAGAAATTGATATTATGATGATTTCAGCTGTGCATGATATGGGAAGTATTAAAAAAGCATTACAATATGGAGTTGTAGACTATCTAATTAAACCATTTACATTTGAACGCTTTAAGGAAGCATTAACGGTGTATCGAGAAAAATTTACTTTCATGAAAGAACAACAAAAAATTAGTCAATCGGAACTAGATTCACTAATTTTACAAAAAGACAAAAGAGAGGCTCTTGTTACTAAAGAGCTTCCAAAAGGGTTAACAAAGCAAACGTTGCAACTAATTTGGCAGAAAATCGAATCGCTTCATGGACAAGCGTTCACAACAGATGAGATGGCGCAATTAGTAGGGGTTTCGAGAGTTTCTATTCGAAAGTATGTAATGTTTTTGACTGAAATTGGAGTATTAGAGAATGAAATGGTGTATCAAAATGTGGGAAGACCGGTGAGTAAATTAAGGTGTATTGACCAAAATAAAATAAGTTTTTACGTATAAGCGACTTATTATAAGTCGCTTATACTTTTTTTAATTACAAAACCAATTACAAAACTTACAAAAACTATTTTTACTATTGAAAGCGTTTTAATATTGTTATTAAGAAAACAAGGGGGTGCCATATGGGAATTCAAAAGAATGTGGAAGCGGTATCATTTTCTGAAGGCAATGAATTGAAAAGTGAATCTTTCGCTTCTAAAATTATGAACGTTAAAATCGGTGTTATACCTTTACCGTTATATGTAGTATTGGCTGCTATTATTTATGGAGCATCTGTATATAATAAATTACCAGCAGATATGATTGGTGGTTTTGCAGTTATTATGATCATGGGTATTTTCTTAGGTGACATTGGGATGAGAATTCCAATTTTAAAAAATATCGGTGGTCCAGCAATTCTCTCATTATTTATTCCATCGTTACTTGTATTTTTTAACTGGATGAATCCAGCTTCAATGGAAGCTGCGACTATGTTAATGAAAAAATCGAACTTTTTATATTTATATATTTCTTGTTTAGTAGTTGGAAGTATTTTAGGAATGAACCGGAAAGTGTTAGTACAAGGTTTCGTTCGCATGTTTATTCCTTTAGTAGTAGGAACGTTAGCTTCTGTAGCAGTAGGCTTATTAGTCGGCTCACTATTTGGATTTGAAATGAAGCAGACATTCTTCTTTATCATTGTACCTATTGTGAGTGGTGGTATTGGAGAAGGGATTTTACCATTGTCACTAGCTTACAGCGATATTTTAAACGAATCATCAGCAACGTTTGTATCACAGCTTATTCCGGCAGCTATTATTGGGAATATGTTTGCAATCGTGAGTGCAGGGTATATGAAGCGTTTAGGTGAGAAGAGACCTGAGCTTAGTGGTAACGGTGTATTAGTGAAAACAGATAATCAAGCAGAGTTATTAAAAGAACAAAATACAGAGAAGCCAATTGACTTCTCATTAATGGGAGCAGGTTTATTAATTGCGTGTACGTTCTTCATCTTTGGAGGATTTGCTTCTAAGTTCATCGGTATTCCAGGAGCAATCATTATGATTTTCTCAGCGGCACTTGTGAAATACTTTAAATTAATGCCAGCAAAAATGGAACAAGGAGCATTCCATTTATATAAATTTATTTCAAAGAATTTAACTTGGCCATTAATGGTCGGATTAGGATTGCTATATATTCCGTTAAAAGACGTAGCAGCAGTTCTTTCTGTAGGATATGTTGTTGTTTGTGCATCGGTTGTTCTTACAATGGTAGCGTCAGGTTTTCTTATAGGAAAAGTGATGAAAATGTATCCAGTTGAATCAGCGATTGTAACTGGATGTCATAGCGGTTTAGGTGGAACTGGAGATGTTGCAATTTTATCAGCTTCAAATCGTATGGAATTAATGCCATTTGCGCAAATTTCGACGCGTTTAGGCGGGGCAGCAATGGTTGTAACAGCGACAATCTTATTAACAATGTTTTCATGATCAAACAAGCTAGCTATATTCATATAGCTAGCTTGTCAAATTAAGGGGAGATTATAAGTATGTTAGAAAATCAAATTAATGAAAGATCATTGTTATTGCATAAAGAGTTAGTAGGGAAAATTGAGATTACAAGTAAGGTAGAAGTAAATACAGCGGATGATTTAAGCCTGACTTATACACCAGGTGTAGCGGAGTCTTGCAAAGCAATTGCGGCAGATGAGGAAACAGCTTATGACTATACAGCACGTGGTAATATGGTTGCAGTTGTTTCAGATGGAACTGCAGTACTTGGTTTAGGGAATATTGGACCGAAAGCGGCTATGCCTGTTATGGAAGGGAAAAGTATTTTATTTAAGACATTTGCGAATGTAGATGCTTTCCCGTTATGTTTAGGGACGACTGATGTGGATGAAATCGTTACCCTTGTTAAAAATTTAGAGCCTACATTTGCAGGAATTAATTTAGAAGATATTGCAGCACCACGTTGCTTTGAAATTGAAAGACGATTAAAAGAAGAAACGAATATTCCTGTATTCCATGATGATCAACATGGGACGGCTATTGTCGTTTTAGCAGCTGTTATTAATGCACTAAAAGTTGTAAGTAAACAAATGGACGATGTGAAAATTGTTATTAACGGTGCGGGTTCGGCAGGAATTGCAATTGGAAAATTATTATTAAAAGCTGGCGCAAAACACATTACGTTAGTTAGTTTAGAAGGTATTGTTTGTGAAGGTGAAACATGGATGAACGAAGCGCAAATCGAAGTTTCAAAGAAGACAAACCGAGAATATGTACGTGGAACATTAAAGGAAGCGATTCATCAAGCTGATATTTTCATCGGTGTATCTGCTCCAAACGTATTAACGAAAGAACTTATACAGACGATGAACGAGGAACAAATTGTGTTTGCAATGGCGAATCCAATCCCAGAAATATTCCCAGAGGACGCATTAGCAGCTGGGGCAGCTGTAGTAGGAACTGGACGTTCTGATTATTCGAATCAAGTAAATAATGTATTGGCGTTCCCTGGAATATTCCGTGGTGCGTTAGATGTTCGTGCGACTGATATTACAGAAGAGATGAAATTAGCGGCAGCATATGGGATCGCTAACATAATTACGGACGAAGAGCGTAATGCGAATTATGTAATTCCAAATCCATTAGATAAAAGAGTTGTTCCAAGTGTTGCAGAAGCGGTAGCAAAAGCAGCCATTGATTCAGGAGTGGCGCAAATTACGAAAATGCCAAGTTATAAATAGTCAAAAGCAGCGCCTTAAAAAGGCACTGCTTTTTTTGAGATAAGAAATTAAAAAAATGAAGAAGTGTAAATTTATTCAAGCCCCTTTCATTATTTATTTAATTCCATTGCAACTTGTTTACCATTTACTAAAACCTCAGTTACTGCTACGATCACTTCTATCATTTTTTTCATCTCTCATCTCTCCTCGCTTCATTTCTTATTTTAAGTATAAGAGAAGAGAGATAATCCAACTATCGAAGTACGTGACGTAGAAATTACATTGTTGTAAGGAAGTGTTTCAGTTTTGTCACTTTATTCGGCATTGATTACAAATTGATCATAATATTTTTCATTCACATATATGTTTAATACCCATAATCCAGATGAAGGTAGTGACATTACGAGAGGGAGTTCCTTTATGGTTGTATCGACTGTATTTGAAGTAGTCCAAGTTTGTTTGGAAGTTTCTTTTTGAAAGAGTACTGGTGTTGGAGTTGTAGTTCCTTGTTTTAACGCGATAATAGATAGTTTTCCAGTTGGCATTTCAGGATCCAGGAAGAACCACATTATTTCATTTTGCTCATTTGCGATAATAGAGCTATCAGCCATTGCAATTTTTCTTTCAATGCCTTTTAACGGTATTTTTCCTTCTACGAATGATGGTGCTTCTTCCCAATTTACATCTTTTAAGACACTAAGGTGAAAAAAGGAAGGTGCGTTAATTTGAGAGGATGACGTTTCTATTACTTCTTTTTTAGGTGCATTTGAATCGGGTTGCATTTGCGCGCAGCCAGTAATGAGGAAGGAGAAAAGTAGCATAGTTCCGATTTTTTTCATAGTGCCACACTCCTAATTTTTATTGTTAGTGTAATTGTATTTGCTAGCAGGCGGGACAATTCCTTTAAATCATAAAAAGAGGTCGTAAGTTTTGTACGACCTCTTTTGACATTTTCTATCCCGCATTAACTGCCCGTAAACGTCCGATTGGTGCGGGCTAATAATCAGTGGGGATGAACAAAACCTCCACTGATTAAAGTTTCACTTTATATTTGCTCAGTTGAAAAGGTTGGTTCTCTCTCTTTTTGAGGCATTGTTAAGAAAATAACAGAAAGAACAATACATACTCCGCCTAATAATTGATATGCTCCAAAAGACTCATTAAGCCAAGCGATTGAAACGATGGCAGCTACAAGTGGTTCAATGCTAGATAAAATACTTGTTTCTGTTGCTGCTAAATATTTAAGACTCCCGATATAAAGAAGGAAAGAAAGAGTGCCACTTATAATGATAAGAATAAGCATAGAAAAAGTTTGAAGTGTGAAAGTTTGCAAAATCTGATTCCACCCAAAAGAACGATTACAAATAAGCAGTGCAATCCCTCCAATTAACATCCCCCAGCCAATTACTATAGTTGTTCCGCATTCTTTAATAAGAGAAGCCGGATGAAGGGTATAAAACGCAAAACCAATCGCTGTTAACAGGCCGAAAGTAATAGCTGCTTTAGATAAAACAATATTTTCAATTGAACCGTTTGTAATAATAAAGTATGTCCCTGTTAGAGCAGTTATAATTGCGAGTATTTGCATAGAAGCAGGGAATTTCTTTTGCTCAAACGCAACGTAAATGGTAATAAGAACAGGACCTAGAAATTGAAATAGTGTTGCCGTGACCGCATTACTAATATGAACTGTTTCGATAAAAGCGTACTGCGCACCAAGCATGCCAAGAATAGAGAAAATAATAAGCTGTATAGAATGTCTAGGGTGTTTCCAAATTTGAAATATGTTTTGTTTCTTTATTAGTAAGAAAGACAAAATAAATATTCCTGCAAGCAACAAGCGAATTGTTAAAAAATCAAGTGATGATACGTTAGTATGTTGAAATAGCCATTGAATCATCGGTCCAGATAATCCCCATAATGTGGCTCCTGTAATAATCATAATAAGTCCAATACGTCTACTTTTGTTCATTATCATGCATCTCCTCTCTAGTATTTGATTATTAATGCGTTACATGATAAAAGGAATTATATAGAACTTCTGATACTGTAAAAAGTATCAGTTATGTGTTTTTGAAAGGGGTCAGTTATTGTGTTAGAATTAACGCCTAATTTGAATGCAAATAGTAAGACAGCATTGTATGTACAATTGTATGAGTATATAAAAAAAGAGATTAAAGATGGAACGATTCCGGCCTTTACGAAATTACCGGCTAAGAGGAAGCTGGCGACATATTTACAAGTGAGTAAAAATACAGTTGAAGCTGCTTATGAGCAACTTCTTGCCGAAGGATATATTGAGTCGATTTCTAGAAAAGGTTATTTTGTATGTGAAATCGAGCAAATGATTCATGTGGAAGGCAGTGAAGAGGTAATAGGAGAAGCGCCTTTTCAAGATAAGGAGTATAAATTTGACTTCACTCAAACGGGTGTGGATACTAGTACTTTTCCGTTTCATGTATATCGAAAAATTACAAACGAGGTATGGCAATTAGAGAATAAAGAATTACTTTTTCTTGGACATCCACAAGGTGAAGTGAGCTTGCGTGAAGAAATAGCGAGCTATATATATGAATCAAGAGGTGTGCGATGTTCGGCTAGTCAAATTGTAATCGGAGCTGGTACGCAAATATTAGTGAAGTTGTTATTTCAATTGTTAAAAGGAAGTGGTTATGCAGTTGAAAATCCAGGCTACCACCGAAAGATGGTTGTTTTCGAGCAGGGTGAACAAAATGTTCAAATGTTATCTTTAGATAAAGATGGTATTTGTATTTCAGAGTTAGAAAATAGTTCAGCTAATATTGTGTTTGTTACACCTTCGCATCAGTTTCCTTGCGGGATGATTATGCCAATTACGAGAAGACTGCAGCTGTTACAATGGGCGGAAAAAGAAGAAGGAAGATATATTATTGAGGATGATTATGATAGTGAATTTCGCTATTCAGGAAAGCCAATTCCAGCGCTGCAAGGTTTAGATAGAGATGGGAAAGTTATTTATATGGGGACGCTGTCTAAAGCGCTATTGCCATCATTACGGATGAGTTACATGGTGTTACCAAAATCCCTTATTAAGCAGTATCAAGAGCAATATTTATTTTACACACAAAGCGTTTCAAGAATGGATCAAGAGATCATTAGGAAATTTTTAAATGACGGGCATTGGGAAAAACATATTCATAAAATGCGTGTTGTGTACCGAAAGAAGAGAGACCGTCTTGTTTCGGTATTAGAAAAATATTTTTCTAATCGCATTGAAGTAATAGGGGAAGATTCCGGCCTACATATTTTATTAAAAGTGCATAATGGGATGGAAGAGAAAGAATTAATGGAAGTTGCAGCTGAAAGGAGTATTAAAGTGTATCCTGCTTCGATATATTATAAGGAAGGGACTTCTCCCAAAAGTACAGTATTGCTTGGATTTGCGACTTTATTAGAGGAAGAAATTGAAGAGGCCATTCAATTATTATATACAGCATGGTTTACAAGAAAGTAAAAAAACATCCTCATAAATGGAGGATGTTTTTTTATTATTTTTCTTCATCTAGGAAAAGAACCATATGCTCTTCATCCCAATATTGTCCGTTATATTTTAATGAACGTTCTTGCACACCAAATGTCTTAAAGCCTAATGACTCATAAAGTTTTTTTGCACCATCGTTTCCGACAACAACATCAAGCATAACTTGCTCTACTTCTAAAGATTTAGCAAGCTCAAGACATTCTTTAATAAGTGCTTTTCCCGCTCCAAGTCCGCGTGCTTTTGGAGACACGTATACTGAACCGATTTTTGCTTTATGTTCTTGTTTTACATATGGTTTCGTTTCCAGTGTTGCAACTCCGATTAAAGTGCCATCTTTAAATGCACCTAGCGTATAGTTCTCATCTTGTGCTAATTTTTGGGCTTTATATTCAATAGCACACTCTTTATTAATAATATCTTCATAAGAAGAGCTGAAAGCTTCCGGATTTTGTTTTAATCCTTCTACTCGAAGTTCTAAGTAAATTTCTGCTTCGTCTTTTGTTAATACATGGATATCCAATTGTATCACCCTCCAAATCTTTGACAGTTATACCTATATTTTATATTGAAATAAGAATAATTTCAAAAGCTTAGCTTATATGAGCTGGTTTTATAAATAAAATAGCACCAGTAGTGTTGACTACTACTGGTGATTTCACGCATATATTATTCAAATGGTAATTCAATTATAAATTCTGTTCCGACTTCTACTTCACTTTTAACTTCAATAGAACCATTATGAAGTTCTACAATTTCTTTTGCAACAGCCAGTCCGATACCTTTTCCACCTGTAGCTCGTGTTCTAGATTTATCGACACGATAAAAGCGATCGAAAATGTGTGGGATATCTTCTTCAGGAATACCTTCACCTTCATCTTGTATACTTATTGTAAAAGTATTCGCACTGGCTACTAGTACACGTATTGTTATAGAAGTGTTTTCTAGCGAATGTTGATAAGCATTATGCAATAAATTTAACATCACTTGTTCCATACGCCTTTCATCTATACAAACTTCTAAATCATTTTTACAGTATACATGAATTTGCATTTGTTTGTTCGTTAATGTTGTTTTTGTTTTTTCAACCATGCGTTCTAAAAATGGCCTCAGGAGCATTTTTTGTTTTTTAATAACGAATTGATGTTGCTCTAATTGTACGAGCATAAATAAATCTTGTACGAGATCAGTTACACTATCCGTTTCGTCTTCAATGATTTGTAAGTATTCTTCACGTTCTTCTTTCGTTAGAGAATCTCTTTTTGCTACCTTTGCATAACCTTTCATATAGGTTAATGGAGTTAGTAATTCATGCGCTACACTAGCGAGAAATTCGTTTCGTTCTTTTTTCATATACGTAAGTTCACTAGATAAATCTTCAATCGTTTTTGCTAAGCTTCCAAGTTCATCATTTCGTTTAATTCCTAATTGAATCGGCTTATTTAATTTCGACATTTTTTCTGTCGCCCGCTTCATTTTTATAAGCGGTTCTGTAATAACACGAGAAAAAACAAAGACAGAAATAGTTGTTAAAATAAGTGTTAAAATACTCACGATAATGAATTGATCCATGAGTTTAAGTAGCATATTTTCTAAGAAGGATGTTTTTAATAACATATGTAAGTTACCTTGAAATCCATTTATTTCAAGTGGGCTTACTGTTGAGATGAATTTCGATTTTTTCCAGTTTTTTTCTACAATCAACCCACTTTTAGGAATAGTTTCCGTTTTACAAGTAAGTTGTTTTTGCATTTCTTTCGTTACGGGTTCTGAGGTGGAAATGATTTTGCCGTTATTGTCAGTTATAATGATAGTGATATCGGTATTAGCAATTAATTCTGATCCAATTAATTCTTCAGCTGCATGCTCGATAGTGAATTCTTGATACCAAGGGCGTTTAGGACGTTCGGTGTTTGGAGTTTGTTTAGAATGTTCATTCCATTTTGCTCGGTTTACAATTTTGTCACGATACCGATTGCCTTTCTCTAATAGAGCAACGGTTTCCTCTTCAACCCGCATTTTTGAAAGACTTTTATAAAAAGATACGAAAGCAATTGTCTCAATACATAAAGCTAATATTAAAAAGTATGTCCCAACTTTAAGGGAAAGTTTGCTCATTTTCTCACCATACCTTATTTCATATAAAGTGAAACTTTAATCAGTGGGGTTTTATCAATCCCCACTGACCGAAGTAATTATTCACTTTTCCATTTATATCCGACTTTATAGACGGTTTCTAAGTAATCTTCAACTGGAAATTCTTTTTTGCGTAATTTATCACGGATATTACGAATATGTGAATCGATAGTTCTGTATTCGATGTCTGTTTGATATCCCCAAATTTTTTCAATTAAATCATCACGGCTGTAAGCGCGGTTTGTATTTTGTAAAAAGAGTCCAAGTAACGAGAATTCAATAGGAGTTAGTGAGATTCTTTCACCATAAACGGTAACAGTATGTTTCGTTTTATCCCACTCAATACCATTGAAGCTAACAAATCCGTCTTTCTTCGTACGGCGTAATATGGCCTCAATTCGTGCGACTAATACATGCTCATCAAATGGTTTTGTAATATAGTCATCTGCTCCCATGGTCAGGCCTTTGACCATATCATAATTTTGGTTGCGAGCTGTTAGCATAATAATTGGAACGTTGGAAACTTGACGGATTTGATAGCAAGTATCCCACCCATCCATATTCGGCATCATAACATCTAATAAAATAATATCGAAGTCCTTTTGTTCGATTAATTCTAGCGCTTCAAGGCCAGAAGTAGCTTTCATACAAAAATAGCCACGAGGGCTTAAGAACAAATCTAACAATCGTAACATACGTTCTTCATCGTCTACTAATAAAATTTTCACCATAATCTTGTGCACCCCAAACTATTCATTCTACTTGTATAGTTTACATGAAAATAATAAAAAACTCTTTTTATGTGATTGAATGGATGGCTGATTTTTTCAATCAGGGCAATTGACATAAAAAATGCACTAGTTTTGCACAACTATTTTTTATAATAGAAAACGTAGCGACACAAATACCCTATGTTGCGACATAACGTCATGTCATTTTATTTATAAAATGACAATTCCATTCTATTGTGTATGTGAGATAGAGAGGGTTTTCGTATTCACCTCGCATCGGATAAGAAAAATTTCCTATCTCACACTTTTTTTAATATAAAGGGGATTGTACACATGAGTAAAAAAGTAGAACTTTTACAAAAAGAAAAGCAAGATCGTAATGCGATTGTAATGTGTGTTGCGGTATCTATGCTTATTATGATAAGTTGTGTAAATAAATTTTTCGGGATTTTATAATAGAAAAAAAGCTTATTGCTTCTTAAGAAGCAATAAGCTTTTTTAATGTGTTCTATATAATAAACCAAGGTAGAATTGCCAGTCCAGAAGTTACAATTGCTGTAGCAAATATTAAAAAGATAGCTTGTTTGTTTTGTTTCATGTTACATTCTCCTCTACATATCAATTGCATGCTATACGTTCATTTAATAATTAGCGGGAGACGGATCCTCCTCGCTGAGTGAAGTTTCACTTTATATTTTTAGTATAACGAATGGAAAGGATTGGAACGATCGATAAAGGTGACATGAAGATTACATTGTTGTAATGAAAAAAGCATCTTAATTAATAAGAAGATGCTTTTGAAAAATTATATTAAAATGTTAATTGTTTAAGAATAAAACCATATGCTCTTCGTCCCAATATTGACCATTATGTTTTAAGGACCGTTCTTGCACACCGTAAGTTTGGAAGCCGAGGGACTCATATAATTTTTTTGCAGCAGTGTTATCAGCGACAACATCAAGCATAAGCTGTTCTACATGTAATTTATCGGCATTTTCAATAATCGCTTTAATTAAAGCTCGTCCTGCACCGAGGCCACGCGCTTTTGGAGAAACAAAAACTGAGCCGATTTTTGCCTTATGCTCTTGCTTAATAAATGGCTTTGTTTCTAGAGTAGCAATACCGATTAAATCATTATCTTTGAAGACACCTAGAGTATACTTATCCGGATTGCTTAATCGCTTTGCCATAGCAGCGACAGGGTTTTCCTGTTTAAGAACATCTTCATAAGAAGAGCTAAAAGCCTCAGGGTTTTTCATTAAACCTTCCATACACACTTTCAAATAAATTTCTGCATCCTCTGTTGTTAATAAGCGAATTTCCATAGTTGTAACCTCCTAGATTGATTCAAATTTAATTCATTAACTTTGTAAGATTAAGTTTAGTTAAATGTATTCTGTGACTATTCTTTCTTAATTTGTAAAAGAATGAAAAGATTATGCTACTATGTTTTCATTTTATTTATGTAATGAAATTATATATTAACTTTATTAACTATTCAAGGTTTTAATATGTTACATTTTCATAACTAAAATTCCCGCTTTGTAAAGGAGTCATTTTTATCCAACTATTCGTGGGAGTCGGATTGCCCGTAAAAGCCCGATTGGTTGGGCTAATAATCAGTGGGGAGGGGAAACCCTCCACTGATTAAATTTTCACTTTCTTTTACGTATTCAATCGTTTATTTTGTAGCCATCGATTCGTTCCGGATGTGTATAAATATTGCAAGATCCATTTCGAATAAATCCTACTACGGTAATACCTAAATCGTGGGCGAGTTGCAGAGCTAGTTTAGTTGGAGCTGATTTAGATAGAACAATTTCGCAACCTATTTTTGAAACCTTTAACAAAATTTCAGATGAGATGCGTCCGCTAAACGCAATGATTTTCCCTTGAACAGAGATATTGTTTCGTAAACAATGACCGTATATTTTATCTAGCGCATTATGTCTTCCGATATCCATTCTTGATAAAAGAATGTTATTTCGATCACATAAAGCGGTATTATGCACACCACCCGTTTGGCGAAATGTAGTTGAAGATTGTTGTAAGGAAGTCATTAGGTGAAAACATTCTTCCGGAGTAATAGTTATATGTATATCATGTAACTTTTTTGCTTTTGCTGCATCGTTGACGAAAACAAAACCTTGTCTACTTTTCCCGCAGCAAGAAGTTACGTACCGTTTATTATATAAAGTTTGATAGAGCGGATTAATTTTTGATGATTTTACATGGACAATTCCGTTTTCTTTTTGGATCCATAATTCTTCAATATCTTTATAAGAAGAAATAATTCCTTCAGAAATTAAAAAACCGGTTACCATATCTTCAATGTAATTAGGAGTGCATACAACTGTTACGTATTCTTCGCTATTTAATTTAATTGTAATAGGAGATTCCGTAACAACCTCATCGGTTTGTTTTGAAAATGTACCAGATTGATAACGTACAATTGTATATGTTTCTTGAATAGGCCCCATATTAAATTCCCCTTTATATGTATTTTTCTCCATATTTATCATAAAACATCGAAAAAACAAAAGCATCTACTAACAAGAAGATGGCAGATTATTTTGGTTATTATTGTATATGTACGATATAATAGATTTGTAGAATAGCGACATTTTCAAGCTTTCGTAGTTATACCTTATAACATCTAGAATCGACTTCCAAAGGAAAGTATTTCAACAGGGCGCTTCAAAAATATGTACAACACAATTATGAAAACGGATTCATAATTGTGTTGTACAGTTAGTTGTAAGGAGAGGGGAAACTATGACAGAACAGACAGTCCGTGTAACCGTTGATGGTAAAGAATTTTTCGTATCAGGTGAAAAGACGATACTCCAATTGTTTAACGAAAGTAATTTAGAACATCCTCAAATTTGTCATGTACCAGAGGTAGATCCTATTCAAACTTGTGATACATGTATTGTAGAAGTGAATGGAAGTTTACTACGTGCCTGTTCGACGAAGTTGGAAGATGGCATGCATATTGAGAGGCAATCGGAACGTGCAAAGGAAGCACAAACTGAAGCGATGGATCGAATATTAGAGAATCATTTATTGTATTGTACAGTATGTGATAACAATAATGGTAACTGTAAAGTCCATAATACAGTACATATGATGGAGATTGAAGAACAGAAATATCCATATGAACCGAAAGTAAGTGCATGCGAAGTGGATACGTCGCATCCATTCTATCGATACGATCCAAATCAATGTATTGCTTGTGGGCAGTGTGTAGAAGTATGCCAAAATTTACAAGTAAATGAAACTTTATCGATTGATTGGAGTTTAGACCGTCCACGTGTTATTTGGGACAATGGTGTGAGTATAAATGACTCGTCTTGTGTTAGCTGTGGGCAATGTGTAACAGTTTGTCCTTGTAATGCATTAATGGAAAAAACGATGCTAGGAGAAGCTGGATTTATGACTGGTTTAAAACCAGATGTGCTAAATCCAATGATTGATTTTGTAAAAGATGTGGAGCCTGGATATAGCAGTATTTTAGCAGTTTCAGAAGTAGAGTCCGCGATGCGTAAGACGAAAATTAATAAGACAAAAACAGTTTGTACATTTTGTGGTGTAGGTTGTTCATTTGAGGTATGGACGAAAGATCGTCAAATTTTAAAAGTGCAACCTGTTTCAGATGCACCGGTTAATGGTATTTCCACATGTGTAAAAGGAAAATTCGGATGGGACTTTGTGAACAGTGAAGAGCGTATTACAAAGCCGTTAATTCGCCAAGGGGATATGTTTGTTGAGGCTTCATGGGAAGAGGCTCTTGAAGTTGTTGCATCTAATATGCAACATATTAAATCAGAGTATGGTAGCGATGCGTTTGGGTTTATTTCTTCTTCGAAAGTAACAAATGAAGAAAACTATCTTATGCAAAAACTAGCTCGTCAAATATATGGAACAAATAATGTAGATAACTGTTCCCGTTATTGCCAATCTCCAGCAACAGACGGTTTATTTAAAACTGTCGGTATGGGCGGAGATGCTGGAACAGTGAAAGATATTGCTGAGGCAGGTCTTGTTATTATTGTTGGGGCAAATCCAACAGAAGGACATCCTGTACTTGCAACTAGAGTGAAGCGTGCTCATAAATTACATGAACAAAAACTAATTGTCGCAGACCTTCGTAAACATGAAATGGCGGAGCGTGCTGATATATTTGTTCACCCGAGTCAAGGGACGGATTATGTATGGCTTGCTGGGATAACGAAATACATTATCGATCAAGATTGGCACGATAAAAAGTTCATAGCTGAAAATGTAAAGAATTTTGATGAATATAGCAAAATGCTAGAAAAATATACGCTTGATTATACTGAGGGAATTACAGGGATTTCTAAAGATCAGTTAAAAGAAATGGCTCGTATGGTATATGAAGCAGATGGTACTTGTGTACTTTGGGGAATGGGTGTAACTCAAAATACAGGAGGAAGTACAACGTCAGCAGCAATTTCAAATTTACTTCTCGTTACAGGTAACTACCGTCGTCCTGGTGCCGGTGCGTATCCGTTACGCGGGCATAATAACGTACAAGGTGCTTGTGATATGGCGACATTACCGAACTGGCTTCCGGGTTACCAAGCAGTTTCAGATGATGTGCATCGTGCGAAATTTGAAAAAGCATACGGTACTACCATTCCGAAAGAACCGGGATTAAATAATATCGCAATGTTACTTGCGGCCGAAGAAGGAAAACTGCGTGGTATGTATGTTATGGGAGAAGAAATGGCTTTAGTAGATTCAAATGCCAACCATGTACAACATATTTTAGCGAATTTAGACTTCCTTGTTGTTCAAGATATGTTCTTATCGAAAACAGCTCGTTTCGCCGATGTTATTTTACCAGCAGCACCAAGCTTAGAAAAAGAAGGAACGTTTACGAATACAGAGCGCCGTATTCAAAGATTATACGAAGTATTGAAACCGCTTGGTGATTCAAAACCAGATTGGTGGATTTTACAAAAAGTAGCTCGTGCACTGGGCGGAGACTGGAATTATGGAAGTCCAAGTGAAATTATGGACGAAATTGCATCGCTTGCACCGTTATACTCTCAAGCGACGTACGACCGTCTAGAAGGCTGGAATAGTTTATGTTGGGGTAGCCATGATGGTAGTGATACACCATTATTATATGTAGATGGATTTAACTTCCCAGACAAACTAGCACGTTTATCACTAGATGAATGGGTTCCGCCAGTTATAGCACCAGATGAGTATGATTTACTATTAAATAATGGCCGTATGCTAGAGCATTTCCATGAAGGGAATATGACGAATAAGTCGGCTGGTATTTTATCTAAAGTGTCTGAAGTATTTGTTGAAATTTCACCTGAACTTGCTAAAGAACGCAATGTGAAAGATGGTGGTCTTGTAGAGTTAGCATCACCATTTGGAAAAATCAAAGTACAAGCGCTTGTTACAGATCGTGTAACTGGAAATGAGTTATATTTGCCGATGCATGCGACAGTAAATGAAGAGGCAATCAATATTTTAACAGGAACAGCAACAGACATTTATACGTGTACACCAGCTTATAAACAAACAATGGTGAAACTGCGCGTATTACGTGAAAAAGGAAATCGTCCGTTACCATCTTCAAACCCGAGAGATAAAAAACGTCATCCGCAAAATGGTGTTGAAATCGAGCGAAAGTGGCAAAGAAAACAATACGTATCACTTGTGGACCAGAATTAGGGGGCGGAGATAATGGCAAAAGAGATTACTTTAATTAAAAAGAAGATTGTAACAGAAGAAGAAAAAAAACAGCAAGTAACAGATGAACTGCTAAATGAGCTAGCTGAAAATAGAGAAGCAGTAGAAGAGACGATGCAGCTATTAGGACAGTTGCAAAAAGCTGGAATTTTAGATGCAGCAATTAGTTTACTTGCCGCAAAAGAAGATGTTTCCAAAATAGCTGTTGAACAATTAAATCGTGAACCAGTAAAGAATGCATTAAACAATATGATGGGGGCAGGAGAGGCATTATCTTCAGTGGACCCAGAAATAACGAAACAAATAACATCTAGTTTAGTCACTGGATTACAATTTGCAACGGATGAGCTGAAAAACGGAAAGAAAACAAAAGTGATGGATTTCTTTAAAGTATTAAAAGATCCAGATATCAACAGGGCGATTACATTCGGTTTTAGTTTCTTAAAAGCATTTGGACAAGGATTAGAGAAAAAATAGAGTGAGTGAAAAAAGTGATGGGATTAGCCATCACTTTTTTCATTATATGTATAAGAGTGTTCATGTTAAGCGGAATATATTATTATTAAAAAGATGGATTGAAATTGGAAATGTGGAATCCATCTCAAATATCGTTTTAGAATGTGGAGGAATATATGCAACACCGTAAAAGACTATCTATACCAGGAGTAATGGGACATTCCTTTCAAACAGTTAGATTTGCTTTTTGGAATGTATTAACCTTTCAACTTGCTTATAAATTATTAGCAGCGATTGTATTTGTCCCGCTATTTGGGATCATTTTTAATAAGTTATTGTATTTTGGTGGTTATGCAAATGCGACGAATGATGAATTATTAGCGTTTTTAAAGACATCATATGGCATTTTGGCAATCGTCATTTTATCATTGTTAGCACTGTTTCTTATCTTTACGGAATTTGCGGTGCTTATTATCATTTCGTACTTCGCTCATAAAAGACAAAAGGTGAAATTACGTCCGATTTTATATAAAACCGTAACGTATTTACCTACTCTTTTCACATATTGCTTACCAGGATTTATTTTATATGCGGTCGTATTGTTACCTCTTTTAAA
This sequence comes from Bacillus cereus group sp. BfR-BA-01331, assembly GCF_022663915.1. Lineage (NCBI taxonomy): Bacteria > Bacillati > Bacillota > Bacilli > Caryophanales > Bacillaceae > Bacillus > Bacillus cereus group sp. BfR-BA-01331. Next base: position 141,597 of record NZ_JAKUGJ010000010.1, on the reverse strand, counting down.
TATTGGATATGAAACGGCATTAATTCCACAAATTCAAATTCCTAACTTTATTACAGGAGAACTGTTTAAGACAACGATGGGACAAGTTGGTTATTACACGTTCTTTGCTGTAGTTGCGTATTTGAACCTTCGCTGGATTTTTGTTCTACCTATTGTTGTTTTAGAGCAAAAGCCGTTTCGCACAGCAGCACGTAAAAGTGCAACGTTAGTAAAAGAAAGTTTTTTTAAAGTACTATTCTTTTTAGTAGGATTTTTTATTTCAATAGGGATTGTGTACGGTGTATTTTTGGGAATGTATTTATTGTGTCTATGGGGCATGTATGAATTTACAAATCCACAGGGAACATTTGCATTATTAGCGGAATCAACAATGTCTGTATTTTTAACGAGTACATTGTATTTATTTAGTTTTATCGTGACGCCATTTTATATTATGGGAATAACACGATTGTATTTACAAAAGGTTCCGGTTGAAGATGTTTTATTAGAAGAAGGATTAGATTATTCGAAAACAAAAGCAGATAAATGTTTCTTCCAAAAACATCGTTGGAAATTTATTGGTGTATATATTGTAGGAATTATTACCGCCGGAATGGTCGTTGCCTTCATTGTAACGTTTATTTCAAATTCATATAAAGAACCAATTATTATGGCTCATCGTGGTTATATTTCAAAAGGTGTAGAGAATACGAAAGAAGCTGTGCAGGGGGCTATTGATGCCAAAGCAGACTACGCTGAAATTGATGTACTGCAAACAAAAGACGGTGAACTAGCAGTTATACATGATTTGAAGCTAAAACGTCTTGCTAATGCTAATGTTCATGTGTCAGATTTAACGATGGAGGAGTTAAGACAGCTTACCCTTAGTCAAGATGGTTTTTCAGGACAAATAAGTACACTTGATGAGATCATTAAGCTGGCAAAAGGAAAAATCAAACTTAATATTGAAGTGAAGCTTCATGGTGGCGAAAAAGATTTCGTAAACAAAGTATTAAAAGCGATTAAAGATAATGAATTTGAGAAGCAATGTGTCATTCAAACGTTACACTATCCGCTTATTAAAGAGTTTAAACGTGCAAATCCAAATATAAAAGTAGGATATATACTGTATGCGAGTAGAGCTAACTTAAAGAATGTGAAGGCTGATTTTTATGTAGCAGAAGAATACATGTTAAATAAGAAATTAGTAAAAGAAGCAAGGAAGCTAAACAAGCCAATTTACGTATGGACGGTAAATGATATGGAAAGGTTAAAGGGATATTATAAGTTAAACGTAGATGGTATCATTACCGATTATCCTGAAGATGCACGTGAAACAATTAAGATGTTAAAAGAGCAAGAAGATCGTGAAAGTGATATGTTTGATAAAATTAGTGAGACGACAGAAGATCTATTTTCAAAGTTATTTATAAGTTATCCAGCTGCTGGCTAAATGCCAGTAGCTGTTTTTTTGTGAAAAGAATATATTTCTAAAGTATTGAACAAAGTAATAAGTGTATATGTATACGTCATTGCTTAGTTTTTTTACATTGTTACATTATTGTCAAATAATAAATAATTACTATGCATTTTGAATGGATATAATAGAAATAGAGTAATAGATGATGGAGTGGTACGGAGAACCCAATAAAATCAATGTTTTATATATTTACACTATTCTAAATATATAAACTTTAAAAAAATAGTATGTTAGCGTTTTCATAACTTTTAAGTTATGCTAGAATAAGGACATAAGTTATTAATTATTTAAAAAAGAAAAAAGAATTCCTTTTTTCTGTTAATTATAAGGGGGCATTTCATTATGCGTATTGGGGTACCAGCAGAAATTAAAAACAACGAAAACCGTGTGGCAATGACACCAGCAGGTGTTGTACATTTAGTTCGTAACAATCACGAAGTATTCATTCAAAAGGACGCAGGTGTAGGATCTGGTTTCACAGATGCTCAGTATGTTGAAGCGGGAGCGAAAATTGTTGATACGGCTGAAGAAGCTTGGAACATGGAAATGGTTATGAAAGTTAAGGAACCAGTTGAAAGCGAATACAAACACTTCAGCGAAGGTTTAATCTTATTCACATACTTACACTTAGCTCCAGAACCAGAATTAACAAAAGCGTTAATCGAGAAGAAAGTTGTTGCTATCGCATATGAAACAGTACAATTAGAAAACCGTTCATTACCATTACTTGCACCTATGAGTGAAGTAGCTGGTCGTATGGCTGCACAAATCGGTGCGCAATTCCTTGAGAAAAACAAAGGCGGTAAAGGTATCTTACTTGCAGGTGTTCCAGGAGTTAAACGTGGTAAAGTAACAATTATCGGTGGTGGACAAGCTGGTACAAATGCTGCTAAAATTGCAGTTGGACTAGGTGCGGATGTAACAATCATCGACTTAAGTGCAGAACGTCTTCGTCAATTAGATGACATTTTCGGAAACCAAGTAAAAACTTTAATGTCTAATCCTTACAATATTGCAGAAGCTGTAAAAGAATCTGATCTTGTAATCGGTGCAGTATTAATCCCAGGTGCAAAAGCGCCAAAACTTGTAACAGAAGAAATGATTCAATCAATGGAACAAGGTTCTGTTGTTGTAGATATCGCGATTGACCAAGGTGGTATTTTCGAAACAACTGACCGTATTACAACTCATGATAACCCAACTTATGAAAAACACGGCGTTGTTCACTATGCAGTTGCGAACATGCCAGGTGCGGTTCCACGTACATCAACTCTTGCATTAACAAACGTAACAGTACCATATGCAGTACAAATTGCTAACAAAGGCTACAAAGAAGCTTGCCTAGGCAACACTGCATTATTAAAAGGTATTAATACATTAGAAGGCTATGTAACATTCGAAGCAGTTGCAGAAGCTCACGGTGTAGAGTACAAAGGTGCTAAAGAATTATTAGAAGCAGAAACAGTATCTTGCTAATAGAAGCATTATACAAAACAAAATCGAACAATATATAAAACAACATGATAAGAGCTAAGAGATAATACCTCTTAGCTCTTCTTGGTAAAAGGGGGCATTCATCGTGGCCAACCTATTTAAAAAGAAATCCGTTACGCAATTGTTAGGGGAAAGTAAAAGTAAAACTTTGACGAAAACGCTAGGGGCATTTGACCTAACAATGCTAGGGATTGGTGCGATAATTGGTACAGGAGTTCTAGTATTAACCGGATTAGTAGCAGCAAGAGATGCTGGTCCAGCAGTTATTTTTTCGTTTATGATTGCAGCAATTGTTTGTGGATTTGCAGCTTTATGTTATGCAGAGGTTGCATCTGCACTTCCTGTTTCAGGTAGTGTGTACACATATTCATATGCAACAATTGGTGAGTTTGTTGCCCATTTAATGGGATGGACATTGCTATCCGTATATGTCGTAACGACTGCCGCAGTAGCTGGCGGATGGACAGGTTATTTCAATAATTTAGTGAGTGGATTGGGACTTGAAATTCCAAAAGCGTTGTTAACGATTCCATCGCAAGGTGGTATGGTGAACTTACCCGCAGTTATCGTTACGTTGGTGATAACTTGGTTATTATCACGAGGTACAAAAGAAAGTAAGCGTGTGAATAACATAATGGTATTAATTAAAATTGGTATTGTTGTTTTATTCATTGCAGTTGGTGTATTCTACGTGAAACCAGAAAACTGGATACCATTTGCACCGTACGGCTTAAGTGGAGTCTTTGCCGGAGGAGCAGCAGTATTCTTCGCATTCTTAGGATTTGATGCATTAGCAACTTCTGCTGAAGAAGTGAAAAATCCACAACGTGATTTGCCGATTGGTATTATTGCTTCATTAGTCATTTGTACAATCATTTATGTTGTAGTTTGTCTCGTTATGACAGGTATGGTTTCTTATAAGGAATTAGATGTACCTGAAGCGATGGCCTATGTATTAGAAGTTGTAGGACAAGATAAAGTGGCTGGTGTAATCGCTATTGGAGCTGTAATTGGTATTATGGCTGTAATTTTCGCATACATCTACGCTACGACACGTGTATTCTTCGCGATGAGCCGTGACGGTTTATTGCCAAAATCTTTTGCGAAAATTAACAAGAAGACGGAAGCACCAACATTTTCAGTTTGGTTAACAGGAATTGGTAGTGCTTTAATTGCCGGATTTATCGATTTAAAAGAATTGTCGAATTTAGCGAATATTGGAGCGTTATTAACATTTGCGATGGTTGGTGTAACTGTCATCATTCTTCGTAAAACGCACCCGAAATTACAACGTGGATTTATGGTACCACTTGTACCAATCTTACCGATTATTTCAGTTGCAAGCTGTCTATTCTTAATGGTAAATCTACCGTTAAAAACATGGATATACTTCGGTGTTTGGTTAGCAATCGGAGTAGTTGTATACTTTGTTTATTCGAAAAAACATAGTCATTTAAAAGACGATGGAAGTTCGCAAGATAGTTTAGAAAAAGCTAATTAAAGGGATATAAAGTTAGTAAGCCTTGTGCGTCTAGGGAGCGCGCAAGGCTTTTTCTTTTGGGGAAATAAAGGAGACCAATGTTATGTTGTCGAATTTTTATGTCGGAATATAAGAAGGGGTGGAAAGATGGAGACGAAAGTTGTCGTTGGAGCAGAGGGATATAATAATAACCCAGGGTGGTTACATACGAATGAAAAAGAATTACATTTATTAAAAAGAGAAACGTGGATTAATAAATTTCCGTCTAATTCTTTATCAGTAATTTTAGCTGAGCACGTATGGGAGCATTTATCGTATGAAGAAGGTATAGAAGCAGCTAAAGTTTGTTATGAGTTTTTGGAGTATAATGGATATATTCGCTGTGCAGTGCCGGATGCATTTTTCCCAAATGAAGAGTATCAGCGTGGTGTGCAAGTGGGAGGACCTGGCCCGTTAGATCATCCAGCTGCAAGTCATAAAATTGTACATAACTACAAAACGATTACATCTATGTTTGAAGCAGCAGGTTTTCAAGTAAAGCCTTTAGAATACTGTGATGAGAATGGCCAGTTTCATTATAGTGATTGGGAAGAGAACGGTGGATTTATTTATCGATCGAAACGTTTTGATCATAGAAATCAAGATGGTAAATTAGGATTTGCTTCGTTAATTGTGGATGCAGTAAAAGTTAATAAATAAGAAGGGGTGCATGGTAGTTTTCGTGCATCCTTTTTGTATGAAGAGCATGATAGATGCGGAAAATATTTATATGTTTCTTTTGAAATGTGAACGAAATGTTTTAAAAAATGTATGAGAATTCATTGACACATATGAATGGACGCTCATATAATAAAGGTATAAGACATATGAATAGTTGTTCATATGTTCAAATAAAGAGGTGAGCTGTGATGGCTGAAAATAAAGTAGAAACGCAACAGGAAGCATGTTCTCAAACGGTAATTCACGAGGAAATCGTGGATCAAGTAAAACAAACAATTCCGACTGATGAAAGTTTAAGTAAAGTAGCAGAATTATTTAAAGTATTAGGTGACCGTACACGTACGAGAATATTACATGCATTATTTGAAGCTGAAATGTGTGTTTGTGATTTAGCTTATTTATTAGGAATGACGCAATCTTCAATCTCACATCAGCTTCGTGTATTAAAGCAAGCAAAGCTTGTAAAGAACCGTAAAGAAGGAAAGGTAGTTTATTACTCATTAGCTGATCAACACGTAATTCATATCTTCGAGCAAGCGTTTGAACACGTAAACGAGGAAGAATAAAAAAGCGAGGAGGGAGAACGATGGCAGAAGCATTAGTGAAAAAGAAACTTATGCTAGAAGGTTTAGATTGTGCAAATTGTGCAATGAAAATTGAAAAAGGTGTTGGGAATATAGAAGGGGTAACATCTTGTTCCGTAAACTTTGCAACAAAAACGATGCTTTTAGAAACACCGCAAAATAAAGAAAATCAAGTTGTTACGGAAGCGAAGCAACTTGTTACAAAATTAGAGCCGCATATTAAAGTACAAGAAGAGCAAAAAACAAAATCAGTAAAAGAAGTATTTGTATTAGAAGGCTTAGACTGTGCAAATTGTGCAATGAAGATTGAAAATAAGGTAAAGGAAATGCCAACGGTTTCAGAAGCGACTGTTGATTTCGTATCAAAGAAATTACGAGTAGAAGTTGCAAATAAACGAGAACTTGAATCGACTGTACAAAATATAAAAAATGTTGTTCAAAAGTTAGAGCCTGATGTAAAAGTTGTTCGTGAAGAGGAAAAAGGACACGACCATGATCATGGTGATGGTAATGTGAAAAAGATGATAGGACGATTAGTAGTCGGTGGAATTTTGACAGGAATTGCTGCATTAGCCGGATTACCGCAAATGATAACAATTCCATTATTCGTCCTTGCTTATTTATTAATAGGTGGAGATATCGTTTGGAGAGCGGCAAGAAACATAACTCGTGGCCAAGTGTTCGATGAAAACTTTTTAATGGCAATTGCAACTTTAGGAGCTTTCGCGATTCAACAATATCCAGAAGCGGTAGCAGTTATGCTATTTTACCAAGTAGGGGAACTGTTCCAAAGTATTGCAGTAAATCGTTCTCGAAAATCAATTACGTCATTAATGGATATTCGTCCTGACTATGCGAATGTGAAAGTTGGAAACGAAACGAAACAAGTATCACCAGAAGATGTGCAAATTGGTGAGTATATTATCGTAAAACCAGGTGAAAAAGTACCGTTAGACGGGAAAGTAGTTGAGGGAACATCAATGATGGATACTTCAGCGTTAACAGGTGAGTCTGTACCGAGGGAAGTAGAAGTTGGTAATGACGTATTAAGTGGTTTTGTAAACCAAAATGGTGTATTAATTGTCGAAGTTACAAAAGAGTTCGGTGAATCCACTGTATCGAAAATTTTAGACTTAGTACAAAATGCAAGTAGCAAAAAAGCGCCAACAGAAAACTTTATTACGAAGTTTGCACGTTATTATACTCCTGTTGTAGTTATAACAGCAGCAATAATGGCATTTATTCCACCACTTATTTTAGAGGGTGCTACATTCTCCGATTGGATTTATAGAGCTTTAGTGTTCTTAGTAATCTCTTGTCCATGTGCGCTCGTTGTATCGATTCCTCTTGGATTCTTTGGCGGTATTGGTGGGGCATCTAAAAGTGGTATTTTAGTAAAAGGAAGTAACTATTTAGAAGCATTGAATGATGTGAAATATATCGTTTTTGATAAAACAGGAACATTAACAAAAGGTGTCTTTAAAGTTACGAAGATGGAGCCTAGTGAAGGTATCACAGCTGAAGAGCTATTAGAATATGCAGCATTTGCAGAAGTATATTCAAATCATCCGATTGCACAATCTATTCGAAATGCATATGGAAAATCAATCGATGAAAATGCTATTGAAGACTATAGTGAAATTTCTGGTCATGGTACGGTTGTAAAAGTACAAGGAAAAGAAATTTTCGCAGGTAATGCTAAATTAATGAGCAAAGAAAACATTACATTTAAGCAACCAAATACAGTAGGTACACTAGTTCATGTTGCTGTAGATGGTAAATATGCAGGTTATATCGTTATCTCTGATGAGGTAAAAGAGGATTCAAAACAAGCAATTCAAAAGTTAAAAGAACTAGGTATTAAGAAGACAGTTATGTTAACTGGTGATGCAAAATCAGTTGGTGAAGCTGTTGGTAAAGAATTAGGTTTAGATGAAGTCCATGCCGAATTATTACCACACCAAAAAGTAGAAGAAATCGAAAAAATTGATGCAGCAAAACGCGGTAAAGAAAAGATTGCATTTGTCGGTGATGGTATTAATGATACGCCAGTACTAGCAAGGGCAGACGTTGGTATTGCGATGGGCGGTTTAGGATCAGATGCAGCAATTGAAGCTGCTGACATCGTTATTATGACTGATGAGCCTTCAAAAATTGCGACAGCAGTAAAAATTGCAAAACGTACACGTAGCATCGTATGGCAAAATATTATATTTGCATTAGGGGTAAAGGGGTTAGTGTTATTACTCGGTGCCTTTGGTATTGCAACAATGTGGGAAGCAGTCTTCTCAGATGTTGGTGTGACGTTACTTGCAGTATTAAATGCAATGCGTGTACTAAGAGTAAAAGATTTATAAAAAAGAGGACGCAATTGCGTCCTCTTTTTTATTGGTTATTTTGTTGAAATGGACTCAAGAAAATAATATCAAATATTATTTTGTTTTTAAATAATGTAATATATAAAATTTCAAAAAAACAACATTCTTCTTATTATTTTAATATATTTTTTACAAATATCTATATAGTATTGAAAAATGGAGAAGTGGGGGAGGGACAAAACCCCACTGATTAAAGCTTCACTTTATTTTTGTATGTTTTTTTCAACTTGTTCTCGAACAGTTTGAATATAATTCATTTTATGATCCCAACATTCTTGGCTTAAATCGACAGGGTACTCTTCTGGGTTTAAAGTTCGCATATACTCTTCCCAAAATAGTGAGAGGCTGCGTTCATTATACTTTTGAATCTCTAATATATTAGGTAATTCATACGCTCTGTTACCGTTAATGAAAATATCTTGATGCAGTTCGCGTGCTTCAAAGCTTGTTACGAATTTACTTATATATGTATGAACTGGATGAAACATTTTTAAACGCTCTTCTTTTCCGGGTTCTTCTGACTCTAAAGCAATATAATCGCCCTCTGCATGATCGTTAACACGGTTAATAATACGATAAATTCGTTTAAGTCCTGGGGTTGTAATTTTTTCAGGATTAGATGAAATCTTAATCGTATCATTTAATTTTCCGTCAGTATCTTCAATAGCGACTAGTTTATAAACGGCCCCTAATGCTGGCTGCTCAAAGGATGTAATCAGTTTTGTACCAACACCCCATACATCAATTTTTGCCCCTTGAGATTTCAAGTGCATAATCGTATATTCATCTAAATCGCTAGAAGCGATAATTTTTGTGTTTGTAAATCCAGCTGCATCAAGTTGTTTTCTGGCCTCCTTTGATAAATATGCCATATCACCACTATCAAGGCGAATGCCATAAAAATCGATACGATCCCCGAACTCTTTTGCAACACGAATCGCATTTGGAACACCAGATTTTAATGTGTCGTATGTATCGACAAGAAATACACATTTTTTATGTGTTTCAGCATATTTTTTAAATGCAACATATTCATCGCGATATGCTTGAACGAAAGAATGGGCATGTGTGCCAGCTACAGGGATGCCAAAGCGTTTCCCTGCGCGAACGTTACTTGTAGATGAAAACCCACCAATAAAGGCAGCTCGTGTTCCCCAAAGGGCAGCATCAAACTCATGAGCGCGTCTTGTACCGAACTCTAAAAGCTCATCATTATTTGCAGCGTGCTTCATACGTGCAGCTTTTGTAGCAATTAATGTTTGGTAATTTACAATATTTAAGAGGGCAGTTTCAATTATTTGTGCCTCGCCAAGCGGTGCATCAACACGTAATAATGGTTCGTTATTAAAAACAACTTCGCCTTCTTGCATACTACGAATCGTGCCAGTAAATTTCATGTTTTGTAAATAATGAAGGAAGTCTTCTTCAAATTGCAGCTCTGCTAAATAAGCGATGTCACTTTCGGTAAAGCTGAAATTTTCTATGTACTCTACAATTTTTTCAAGACCAGCAAAAACAGCATAGCCGTTTTCGAATGGAAGCTTTCGAAAGTATAGATCAAAAACAGAACGGCGAGTATGAATACCATCTTTCCAATATGTATAAGCCATGTTGATTTGATATAAATCTGTATGTAAGGCGTAACTATCGTCTTTATAATGATTCATTGTGAAAACACCTCCGCAATTTGGTTATAGTATACCAATTTTCCCCCTTTCGTAGCAAAGAAGTAATAGGGGATTGAAGTCAAGGGAGAAAAAAATGAAATAATGCATATTTTTTAGAAAATTTACATTTATCAATTTATATTTCTCGAGATTTTATGTATTATTAGAGTAATGGGGGTAATGAGAATGGAGGAGGACAATGCAACAAACATTAGAAAAAATAGGCAAGCAAGTTTTTTATAAACGGCTACAGCAAAAAATGACACAAGAAGAATTATGTCAGGGCATTTGTTCTGTCTCATACTTAAGTAAGATCGAAAATGGAAAGATTGAAGCATCAGAAGAAATTCTACAATTGCTCTGCACAAGACTAGAAATTGCTGTGACGGATTTGAGAGATGTAGAAGAAGATGTGAAGGTGAAGTTGGACGAGTGGTTGAATGCATTAGTTCATTTGGACAAGCAACAAGTAGAGCGCATATACGAAGAGTTGCAAGGTGAAATGAAGCATGTGTTGGATTTTGAAATTATAAATTATTATAAACTGCTGTATACACGTTATTTAATGATGAAGCGGGATCTCCCTGCTGTTGAAGAAGAATTGGATGGATTGAAGAAAGTGTATAAGAAATACTCGCCTTTTCAGAAGATGTTATATACGTATAATAAGGCATTATTATATTCTGTGCAGTACAAATATACGCAGGCATTGGAATATCTGTTAAAGACGGAATCGATGGCGAAAGAGTTAGGATATTATGAAACAGGAATATATTATAATTTGGCATTGACATATAGTCAGATGGAAATAGACCATATGACATTATATTTTGCTAATGTGGCATTAGAAGGTTTTAAAAGTGAATATAAATTTAGAAATATAATTAATTGTAAGTTTTTAATTGCGTTTAGTTATACTAGAAAAAAACAATATAATGAAGCTATGGAAATCTATAATCATATCATAAGAGAAGCAACTTCTTTTGCTGATAAAGATAATATTCTTTCTATTGCTTTAAATAATATTGGTTATCTGTACTACCGACAAAAAAATTATGCCAAGGCGAAAGAGTATTATATAGAATGCTTAAAGTATAAAAAAGAAGAGGATATGAATTATATTGATGCCATGTATGAGCTCTCGTTACAGTGTATTCAATTAGGAGAACTTGAGGAAGCGGCTGAATGGATTGAAAAAGGTATCCTTGCCGCAAGGAAAGATGATAGATACAAAGGGATGTTATATTTATTGTTAAATTTAAGATATAAATATTTTGAAGAAAGAGACCTCTATAAAAAATTTCTAGAAACAGAAGTAGTTCCTTTCTTTAAAACAGAGGAAAATATAAAAGATTTAAAGAAAGTATACTTAGAACTTGCTGAATACTTAGAAGAATGCTCAGATTTTAAAGAAAGTAATCGCTATTATAAATTAGCGATTACTTTATTAGAAGAGTAAAGAGGAGGGACAGTATGAAAAAGTTAATTGCAGGAACATTTGTGGTTATGGCAATTGCAGCTGTAGTATTGGATATTCAGTATGCTTGGAAGCCGGATACTCTAGGGCAAGAAGCTAAAACAGTTGAACAAATTAATTTATAAAAAAACCCCTTTCCCAACGGAAAGGGTTTTTTTTTCAATATTTGTTCCTCAAAATTCTACAAAACTTGAGAAAACAATTAATTGAATTTTTAGTATATTAATAGTGGAAACATAATGCTAATATGAAACTACTCTTTTCAAAAATTTTTTATTAGGGGGAAGGTTATATGAAAAGAAAGAGTTTAGCGTTAGTGTTAGCGACAGGAATGGCAGTTACTACGTTCGGAGGGACAGGCTCTGCATTTGCGGATTCTAAAAATGTACTCTCTACTAAGAAGTACAATGAGACGGTACAGTCACCTGAGTTTATTTCTGGTGATCTAACTGGAGCGACTGGTAAGAAAGCGGAATCTGTTGTGTTTGATTACTTAAACGCGGCAAAAGGTGATTATAAGTTAGGGGAAAAGAGTGCGCAAGATTCTTTCAAAGTGAAACAAGTGAAAAAAGACGCTGTAACTGATTCAACAGTAGTACGTATGCAACAAGTTTACGAGGGAGTACCTGTATGGGGATCTACTCAAGTAGCTCACGTAAGTAAAGATGGTTCTTTAAAGGTATTGTCTGGAACAGTTGCGCCTGATTTAGACAAAAAGGAAAAGTTAAAAAACAAAAATAAGATTGAAGGCGCAAAAGCAATTGAAATCGCGCAGCAAGATTTAGGAGTAACACCTAAATATGAGGTAGAACCAAAAGCGGACTTATATGTATATCAAAACGGTGAAGAAACGACATATGCATACGTTGTAAATCTAAACTTCTTAGATCCAAGCCCAGGAAATTACTACTATTTCATTGAGGCGGAAAGCGGTAAAGTATTAAATAAGTTTAATACAATTGATCATGTAACAAATGATGATAAGTCTCCTGTTAAACAAGATGCTCCTAAACAGGATGCGAAAGCGGTTATAAAGCCTGTAACAGGAACGAATAAAGTAGGAACTGGTAAAGGTGTATTAGGAGATACGAAATCGCTTAATACAACGTTATCTGGATCATCTTACTACTTGCAAGATAATACGCGCGGAGCAACAATTTTCACATATGATGCGAAAAATCGTTCGACGTTACCAGGAACATTATGGGCAGATGCAGATAATGTTTTCAATGCAGCGTATGATGCAGCAGCAGTAGATGCTCATTACTATGCAGGTAAAACATATGATTACTATAAAGATACATTTAACCGAAATTCTATTAATGATGCAGGAGCACCATTAAAATCAACTGTTCATTACGGAAGTAAGTATAATAATGCATTCTGGAACGGTTCACAAATGGTATACGGAGATGGTGATGGTGTAACATTCACTTCATTATCTGGTGGTATTGACGTAATTGGTCACGAATTAACGCATGCAGTTACGGAAAATAGCTCGAATTTAATTTATCAAAATGAATCAGGAGCATTAAATGAAGCAATTTCTGATATCTTTGGTACGTTAGTAGAATTCTATGATAACCGTAACCCGGATTGGGAGATTGGTGAAGATATTTACACGCCTGGTAAAGCAGGAGATGCACTGCGTTCTATGAGTGATCCAACGAAATATGGTGATCCAGACCATTATTCTAAGCGTTACACTGGTTCAAGTGATAACGGTGGCGTTCATACAAACAGTGGTATTATTAACAAACAAGCTTATTTATTAGCAAATGGTGGTACGCATTCTGGTGTAACTGTAACTGGTATCGGTAAAGATAAATTAGGTGCGATTTACTACCGTGCAAATACACAGTATTTCACGCAATCTACTACATTTAGTCAAGCTCGTGCTGGTGCAGTACAAGCTGCAGCTGATTTATATGGTGCTAGCTCTGCAGAAGTAGCAGCAGTTAAGCAATCATTTAGTGCTGTTGGTGTAAACTAAGGCTTTAAGGGATAGTTATTAATAAAATACCTCAAAAATAAAGAAGGAGCCTATGCTCCTTCTTTATTTTTTTCTCCATTTTTTCCACAAATAAAATAATCCAACACAACCCGCGATTGTTATAATCCACTTCGCTTCATTTGTTCCGTTTATGACATGATATGCAGAATATACTTCAATCAATAAGGCCGGTATTTTCCCTATTGTGCTGGCAATACTGAAAGAGAGTAATGACATCTTGCCTAGAGCTGCAAATAAAGTAACGATACTGGACGGAATGAAAGGAATAAAACGAAAAGATAGGACGAGTAGAAATGCCTCTCTGCCTTCTACGTAAAGAAGGCGTTCTACCTTTGGATACTTATTTACTTTATCGTGAGTGAACCTTTGAAGGCCTATACGATAAATATAAAACGAGATAATAGCCCCTAATGCCTCACCTGCGATCGAAATGATTGTACCATTTGTTACACCGAAGAGTTGTATATTAATAGCGGTCAAAAAAATACTAGGGATAAAACCTAAAAGACTGATGATGATGTTGATTAAGATACTAAGTGGAATTGCGATCGAATAATAATCTGTTAAGAAGTTTTGAATTGTTTCAACCATTTTATAAAATCCTTTATCTTTTTTTGCATTACACCATATTTCTATTATATAGGCAAGTGTAAATTTACATAATGTAGAAAACAGTTGATAGAAAGGGGTTTGTATACCTTATGTAGGTATTGGGTATATAAAAATAGGGGTATATTTAACTTATTTGAAAAACACTACATAAACCCTATGTTTAAAGGGTTTATGTAGTGTTTTGATTGGTGTTTTCATCCGGGAAATAATTTCAAAAATATGGGGGTATATTTTTAAAAGGGCGAAAAACAGTGATTTGATGAAAGGGGGGTGGAAAATATAGCAAAATGAATGAGGATTTTAAAACCGTATACATTTTTTCTTTGTGAAATTGACTTTTAGTGGGGTTACGATAATAATCATGGAAGAGGTGATACGATGAAACGATTAAGTAGTCTTTTCTTGAGTAGTGTATTGGCACTAATGCTGATTTTAAGTGGATGTGCAGGAAAAGAACAAAAAACAGAAAAACCAAAAGAGGATCATTCTACATCAGTAGAAAAAATTAGTGATAATATTTTAGATGAAATGGAAGGGCCACCTAAAAATGGTCATACGATTGAAAGGCATGTAGGCAAATCGGAAGAGGATTTGAAGAATCGTTTGAAGACAGATAAAGTTTCAGCGGCAAGTACATACTATGATAAGGAAACAGCGACAAAGGCTGTGAAAGATAGTTTAAAACAACATGATAAAGAAATTCAGGATTGGTTGAAAAACTCTAAAGAGGCTCGTCTTGTATTGAATACAACTCATTCATTCCCAGTTGGAAAAACAGTAATAAAGAAAAATATGAATGTAAAAGACAAGCTAGTAAAGACTGTTACTGTTTTAGCGAGAGATAAATCAGGAAATCTAGGATTTAAGATTATTACTTCTTATCCATCAGATAAATAAAGGGGGGAGTATATATGTATCCAACATTACAATACTTTCTTAAATCGTACTGTACGTTAAGTATTCATGAGGATGAAATAGTAAGCGTGATGGAAGAGTTTATAGAGCAAGAGGACGAAGAGATTGTTTTGAAATTACGCGATGAATTAGTAAATATGAAGAAAAAGAACGCGTGGGAAGAAGCGTGCGTATTAGCTGCGAAGCAAGGCAATCGTGTGTGGTCTTTAGAAGAAACGAAAGATCATCTGGAAAATTTTTTACTATTATTGCAAAAGAAAAAGGCGTGAGTAGATCACGCCTTTTTGTATACGCTTTTTGAAATTTGTCCGTTTGATATTATCTCATTGTTTTGGGGCACTTTTATATACGCTTTTTGAAATTTGTCCATTTGAGAGTACTTCACCGTTTTGTGTTACTTTTTTATACGTAACCGCTGTTATTTTATCACCAGTATTACTAACTACTTGAGAAGAAACTTCAACATTTTTACCAGTATTTGTACCGAAAATACGTGTAGTAATACTACCGCCATTTGAAAATGCTTGAATGTAAATATGCTTACCTGTATTGTTTTTAAATTTTAAATCCGGACCATAATCTGCTACTGCTGCATCTTGCCCAAGTGGTAAATAATTTACGGGCATAGAATGATTGCTTCGAGAAACAATTCCTAAATCTGCCCTTAAAGCTGCGCTGTATAAAGTACTACTTACTTGGCAAACACCTCCGCCTGCACTTTGTATAACTTTACCTTGTGAATATACTGCTGCGGATTTATAACCATGTGCAGCATCAGTTACGCCAACACGGCCATTAAAACTAAACGTTTCATCAGGTGCTACAATAACTCCACTTAAAGTATTAGCTGACTTATTTACATTATAGGACTGATTTCCATTACGGCCAGCCATTGGGGTAGAGTATTCAGCAATCACTTCTTTAATCCCCATTTGTTGTATATCTTCTGTAGAACGTTCAGGTTTTATTAGTGTAACTGGTAATACAACATCGGATGTGCCAGAAGTAATAGCTGCGCTTGTTAAATCGGTTAATTTTCCTTTATCAATTTTTTCCCCATTTTGACTTTGGCTAATATTTACTGTAGAGCCTTCAACACTTAATTCGGCGTTGACAGGATTTTTTAATGTTTCATTATATTTATCCTTTATAAAGGTTTCATAAGTTGTTGTATTTAATTGTGGTGTTAATTTATAGTCACGTTTTACTTCACCGTTTTCAGCTTGCTTACGCATGTTGTAACGATTCATTACGTTCCCTTCTTGTTCTTTAAAGATATTGTCGACAATATCCTTCTCTTTATAATCTACTCCTAAATCTTTCCACGTGTAATTTTGCTTATCATTTTGGAATACGTAGTTAAGAGGTTTTTGATTTAGTTCATTCACCTTTTGATTAACAAGGGCTTGAATATCTGCTTTATTTTTTCCATCAAGAGAAATACCTTCAAATGTAGTGCTTGGTAGTGCAGTTGTATTTAGTTGATTATTTAATTTGGATACATATTGATATCCACCAACCCCACCAACGCAAAGTAATATGCCACCAGCGAAAGCGGAACCGATCAGGATTTTGCTTAGCTTCATTTATTTCCCCCCAGAAAAATTTGTATAAATATATGTATTACATTTTTTGTATAAAAATGATGAAAATAACATTATGTACGTCCTAGTATACTATTATTTTCACTACGTGTGTAATGTTTTCATAAAAAATGTTACACTGCTGTAATAATTGTCTCTTTTTGTCACAATATGAATGAGAAATATGTTGAAAATTATAATAAAAAGGCTGCTTAGAAAAATCTAGCAGCCTTTTTATTATAATTTTTTATGCTCATTTTTATTCGTAACACCGAGATGTTCTTGAAGTGTTGTCGATATATCATTAACACTCTTTTCGTTTGGAACGTAATAATAAATACCACCTATATATTTATCAGTACCTTCCACTTGCAATTTATCCATTTTTAAATTTGAATCCATTGAATTTTTTGCAATAGTCATCATATCATCAAAAGTTAAATTTGTTTTTAAGTCTGTATCGACAGCATCTAATAGGCTTCCGATTTTATTAATGGAATTGAGAGATAGTGCTTTCTCAGCAATAGCTTCTAAAACAAGTTGTTGTCGTTGACCGCGCATATAATCACTGTCAATATGGCGAGTTCTAGCTAGTGCAAGTGCTTCTTCTCCATTTAAATGTTGACGTCCTTTTTTGAGGTGAATTGCATCTGCTTCGTCGCTACTATTTTGTTCTGTGAACTCAACGGGAACGTCGACAGTTATACCACCTAGAGAATCAACGATCTTGATAAAGGATTTGAAATTAAATTTTACATAGTAATCAACTGGGACATCTAAAAAGTTTTCTACTGTATCAATTGTGCTGTCTACACCACCAAATACGTGTGCGTGTGTGATTTTATCATATTTATCACGTGATTTAATGTAGACGCGTGAGTCACGTGGAATGCTGACAAGTTTAACTGATTTATCATTTTTATTAATTGTTGCAAGTAATAATGCATCCGTACGAGTTGCTTTTCCGTAACCTTTTTCCCTGATATCACTTTCATCAACACCCATAATAAGGACAGAAATGTTGTCAGTCATAGGTTTAACAGCTTTTTCACGTTTGCTGGATTTATCTCCCCGGCCGAGTTCAGAATAGGCATTGCTTAAGACAGATTTTGCTTTACTGTATATATGGAAGGAATAGCCTCCTGCTCCCATTGCTACAATAAGTAATGGAATGAGAATGAACCAAAGTAGGCGTTTTTTCTTTAATTGTTTTTTTGTGGTTCGATTATTTTTGTTAACGTCGGATTTCATCATTTGTTCTCCTTTAAAACTATCAAAGTGTATATATCTAGAAGCGTATTAAAACACATAAAAAATATTTTACGCTAAATAAAATGGATTGTACATGTATAAAAAATAGATGTCTCGATTATTTATGAGACATCTATTCGTTATTGTATACAAAAGATAAGGATAAGAAAATGATAAAATTTTACCTAATTACAACATAATACTTACAATAATTGCAGATAGAATACTAACGAGAGTAGCTCCGTATAGTAATTTTAAGCCGAACCGGGCAACAACATTTCCTTGTTCTTCGTTTAACCCTTTTACAGCACCGGAAATAATTCCAATGGAAGAAAAGTTGGCAAAAGAAACGAGGAAGACAGAAATAATACCAACTGTACGGATAGAGAGAGTGCTGGAAATTTTACTAAGATCCATCATTGCTACAAATTCATTTGTTACAAGCTTTGTTGCCATAATGCTACCAGCTGTGACAATCTCAGAACTTGGTACGCCGATAAGAAATGCAATAGGGGCGAATACATAGCCTATTAGTTGTTGGAAAGTAATGCCGAATATAATGAGGAATAGGTCATTAATACAACTCATTAATGCGACGAATCCAATGAGCATAGCGCCGACGACAATTGCTACGCGAAAACCATCAAGGATGTATTCTCCGAGCATTTCAAAAAAACTTTGCTTTTCACCTTTTATTTCTAAAATATCTTCGTCGTCGTTAACGTCGTAAGGATTAATAATGAGTACGATAATAAAACCGCTAAATAAGTTCAGAACGAGTGCGGTTACTACATATTTTGGTTCGATCATCGTCATATAGGCACCAACAATGGACATAGATACGGTAGACATAGCAGAGGCGCAAAGTGTATAAAGTCGATGTTTTGGGATTTGAGCTAATTGTTTTTTTACCGTAATAAAAACTTCTGATTGGCCGACAATAGCGGAAGCGATGGCATTGTAAGATTCTAATTTCCCAAGACCATTTATTTTGCTAAGAAAGAAACCAATCCAATGAATAAATAATGGTAGTATTTTGAAATGTTGTAATATGCCAATTAAGACGGAAATAAACACAATCGGTAATAATACATTAAGGAAAAATGGCATTTCACCTTTGTTTGCAAGACCTCCAAATACAAAATTTATACCAGATGCAGCATAGTCGAGTAACTTTGTAAACAGGTTGGAAATTATCGTAATAAGGATGAGGCCAATTTCTGTATTTAATAATAAATAGGTTAAAATTAACTGTATAATAAGCATGATGAAAATTGGCTTGAATTTAATATGTTTTTTATTGTTACTAGCGATGTAGGCAAGGAGAAAAACAACGATAAGTCCAACGAAAAAAGTGATAAATTTCATAATAAGCCCCCTAAAAGAGATATTCTGCTATATATGTTTTTCATTTTAAGGGAGAATATGCATCTTTGGTAAAGAAAGGAATAGAGAGAGCATGAATATATGTAGAGTGCACCACGTTGCAATTATTTGTTCGAATTATGAACTGTCAAAGGATTTTTATACTCGGATATTAGGTTTTAAAGCGATAAATGAAGTATATAGAAAAGAACGAGATTCTTATAAGTTAGATTTATGTGTAGGGGAAGAGTATCAAATTGAATTATTTTCATTTCCTAGTCCACCTAAGCGCTCAAGTTTTCCAGAAGCAGCTGGACTTAGACATTTAGCATTTGCTGTTACAAATATAGAAGAAGCTGTAAACCATTTAAAACAATGCGGTGTGGAGACTGAAGCGATACGTATGGATGAAATTACGGATAAAAAATTTGTCTTTTTCCAAGATCCTGATGGCTTGCCTTTAGAATTGTATGAGGCTTGAAATTGGTGAATTTTATATAGGGTTGCTTTCAAATAAATGAAGAAACTAAAGTGAAACTTCTTTTTTAAAGGAGGTGTAACTTTAGCTAAGAAAGCTAAAGGACATATGTGGATATTTTAAAATTACTGATGGTAGCCATCCTTATTGCGTTAACAGCATTTTTTGTGGCTGTTGAGTTTGCAATTATTAAGGTGCGTAGCAGTCGTATTGATCAACTCGTTAGTGAAAAACGACGAGGAGCATTGGCAGCTAAAAAAGTAACTTCGAATTTAGATGAGTATTTATCAGCATGTCAGTTAGGTATTACAATTACTGCTTTAGGGCTTGGGTGGTTAGGAGAGCCCACTATAAAACATATACTCGAGCCGTTGTTTTTAAAACTACACTTATCTCCTGCAATTGCAAGTACAGTTTCATTTATTATTGCCTTTGCAGTTATTACGTTTTTACATGTTGTCATTGGTGAACTTGCTCCAAAGACGCTTGCTATACAAAGGGCAGAGCAAGTTAGCTTATTATTATCGAAGCCAATTATTTACTTTTACCGAGTAATGTATCCGTTTATTTGGGCTTTAAATGGTTCTGCAAGGCTTGTAACAGGGTTATTCGGATTACATCCGGCTTCTGAACATGAAGTAGCTCATTCGGAGGAAGAATTACGATTAATCTTATCTGAGAGTTATGAGAGTGGAGAGATTAATCAAAGGGAATTTAAATATGTAAATAATATTTTTGAATTCGATAATAGAGTCGCAAAGGAAATTATGGTACCTCGTACGGAAGTTGTAGGTTTATATGAGGACGAACCATTTGAAACACATATTAAAATAATCGCACAAGAAAAGTACACGAGATATCCCGTATTTGGTGAAGATAAAGATGAAATTATTGGGATGGTTAATGTAAAGGATTTATTTATTCGTTATATGGATGGTAATCGAGACGAGGGGTGCTCGATTACGCCATATACAAGACCAGTTATTGAAGTGTTAGAAAATATCCCTATTCATGATTTGCTATTACAAATGCAAAGAAAACGAATTCCATTAGCTGTATTATATGATGAATATGGTGGTACAGCGGGGATCGTTACACTAGAAGATATTTTAGAAGAAATTGTTGGAGAAATCCGAGATGAATACGATGAAGATGAACACCCGCCTATAGAGCATATAAGTGAAGGGTGTAAAATCGTAGAGGGAAAAGTGCTTATTAGTGAAGTAAATGATTTATTTGGCATACACTTAATCGCTGATGATGTAGATACAATTGGTGGCTGGATTATGGTACAAAAGCAAATCGTTGCTGAAGGAGATATTATTGAAAAACACGGCTTTTCTTTTAAAGTTCTTGAAAAGGATATGCATCAAATTAAGCGAGTTGAAATAAAGAAAGTAGAAGAATGAATGGATTTTCTATTATATAAACTTTAATAAAAAGTATATATAGAAAAATAAATGTTTGCGCTTTCAAAAAAGGTGCTATATAGTGAAAGTGGATACTGAAGAATTCATTTAATGATACTCGTATTTTATAGGGCGAATTCTTTAGATAAGGATTTAGAATGAAAAGTATAGGTGATGAAAAATGATAGCAACGAAGGATATACGTATAGAAAAAGATTTTTTAGGTGAAAAGGAAGTACCGAGTGTAGCTTATTATGGTGTACAAACATTACGTGCCGTAGAAAACTTTCCTATTACAGGATACCGCATTCATCCGTCACTCATTACGGCAATGGCAATTGTAAAAAAAGCGGCAGCGCTTGCGAATATAGATACAGGTTACTTAGCTAAAGATATCGGACAAGAAATTGCAGAAGCGGCACAAGAGATTGTTGATGGAAAGTTCCATGATCAATTTATCGTAGACCCGATTCAAGGCGGAGCAGGGACTTCAATTAATATGAATACTAATGAAGTAATTGCTAATAGAGCGCTAGAGCGTATGGGATACGAAAAAGGTGAATATGCGAAAATTAGCCCAAACACTCATGTGAACATGGCTCAATCAACAAATGATGCGTTCCCAACTGGGATTCATATAGCAACTCTTATGATGCTGGAAGAACTTCTTGTTACAATGGAAGAACTTCACTCTGCTTTTCATGATAAAGCAAAAGAGTTTGATCACGTTATTAAAATGGGGCGTACGCATTTGCAAGATGCAGTTCCAATTCGCCTTGGACAAGAATTTGAAGCATATAGCAGAGTGCTAGAGCGTGATATAAAAAGAATTAAACAGTCTCGTCAACATTTATACGAAGTTAATATGGGTGCGACAGCTGTCGGTACGGGATTAAATGCAAACCCTACTTATATAGAACAAGTTGTGAAGCATTTACGAACTTTTAGTGGTTTCCCTCTTGTTGGTGCAGAGCACTTAGTTGATGCGACGCAAAACACAGATGCATATACAGAAGTATCTGCAGCACTAAAAGTATGTATGATGAATATGTCTAAAATTGCAAATGACCTTCGTATTATGGCGTCTGGTCCACGTGTTGGGTTGGCGGAAATTCAATTACCAGCTCGTCAACCAGGTTCATCTATTATGCCGGGTAAAGTAAATCCAGTTATGGCAGAAGTAATTAACCAAGTTGCTTTCCAAGTAATTGGAAATGACCATACAATTTGCTTAGCGTCAGAAGCTGGACAATTAGAGTTAAATGTAATGGAGCCGGTATTAGTATTTAATTTAATTCAATCCATCAGTATTATGAATAACGGTTTCCGTGTATTCCGTGAATACTGTATAAAGGGAATTACAGCGAATGAAGAGTTGCTTAAGCAATATGTTGAAAAAAGTGTTGGAGTTATTACAGCAGTGAATCCTCATATTGGTTATGAAGCAGCTTCTCGCATTGCACGTGAAGCAATTGCGACAGGAAAGTCTGTTAGGGAGCTATGTTTAGAACATGGTGTACTTACAGCAGAAGAGCTTGATATTATTTTGGATCCATACGAAATGACGCATCCTGAAATTGCTGGTGCTTCTTTATTAAAGACTAAAAAAATGTAATGTAAAAAGCACCGATCCATTTGGATCGGTGCTTTTTTTTAGAAGATATTAAATACAGCGTTTAATTGAAGTAAGCTAATAACAGCTAAGAAGATTAAACTGTATTTCATTGCTGTTTTAAATAAGGCAGATTCTTGACCAACTAGTCCAACTGCTGCACAAGCAACTGCTACAGATTGTGGTGAAACCATTTTCGCCATTGTACCACCTACTACGTTTAATGCAACGAGTGTAGAAGGAACGATGTTTAATTGATCTGCAGTTACTGCTTGAAGTGGTGCGAATAATGAACCACTTGATACTACTGATCCTGTAATGAATACGCCAATCCATCCTAAGATTGGAGAAAGAACTGGGAATGCATTACCAGTAGAAGAGAATGCAAGTCCAAGTGTAGATGACATACCAGAGTAGTTCTCTACGTAAGCTAAAGCGATAACGCTACAAATTGTATATACTGGAGCTTTTAGTTCTTTCATTGTTTCTACTATTAATTCTTTAACCATTTTACCTTTTACGCGGTAAACGATAAGTGAAACAATAATTGCTAATACAATTGCAGTAGTTGTAGAAGAGAATACATCGAATTTGAAAACCGCTGCGAAAGGTGTATCAGCCTTTGTAATTGGTGTAGTTTTCATAACCATATTATGAAGACCAGGGAACTGAATGTTAAATACTAAGTTTGCTAATGGACCATCCGGAGCAAATAAAGCTTTAATCGGTTTTAAATTAAAGATTGTTACGAATGCAGTTAAGAATACGAATGGAGACCAAGCATATAAAATTTGATTGAATGTATGAGATTTTTTTTCTTCTTGTTTTTCTTCTTTAGCAGAAGATTTTGGCTGCCAAACACGTAAGAATAATGCCAGAGAGACCATACTTACAACGGCTGCGAAAATATTAGTAAGTTCTGCACCTAAGAAGTAAGTTACAAGGAACTGAGTAATTGCGAAAGAAACACCACTTACAAGAATACCTTGCCAAGTTTCTTTAATACCTTTAATTCCATCGACCATTGAAACAAGTAAGAAAGGTAAAATAATGCTAATGAAAGGTAAAATAAGAACAGTTTGACGACCAATAGTTAATGCGTCAAGTTCAGTTAATTGTGCTGGTACTGTAACTGGAATCCCCATAGCACCCATAGCGCCACCAGCGATGTTAGCGACTAAACAAATACCTGCTGCTTTTAATGGATTGAAGCCCATACCTACAAGTAATGCAGCTGTAATAGCAACTGGAACCCCTAGACCAGCTGCGCCTTCTAAGAAAGCACCGAAAGAATAAGCGATTAATAATACTTGTAAACGTTGATCATTCGTAATGCTTGAAATACTATCGCGAATTATGTTGAATTGCTCTGTTTTAACAGTTAATTTGTAAAGGAAAATGGCTGCGATAACGATAGTACAAATTGGATAAAATCCAGATAAAACACCGAATCCGGCAGATGCTACAGCTACAGTTGCGGGCATTTTATAAACAAATATAGCAAGAATAATAGCGACGATCACACTATAAAGCCCAGCGATGTAACTTTTCATTTTGAGTCCCATTAAACAAATGATGAAACAGAAGATTGGAAGTGCTGCGATTAGTGCAGATAACCAAATATTGTTTAATGGGTCATAAATTTGTGTCCAAGTACTCATATTAATGACAACTCCTATCTATTATATGTGAAGAAATTCACATTATTTGTGAAACAATTCACAATCAACTTACATGCTTAGTATATTCTCCTTCAACACTATTGTCAACGTGAAAAAGTATAATTATTCCATAATAGTATTAAAAGTAACATTTTGTTCATAAAGTAGACAAAAAGCGTAATCAAATTGATTTGATTACGCTTCTATAAATTATTTACATATTCTTTCATTTTTTCATATGTCATTGGTCCTACATGCTTATATTGAATGACACCGTTTGAATCGATGACAAAAGATGTTGGAATACTGATAATTTGATATGCGGCACTTGCCTGTCCTTTCTGATCTAATAGGACGGGAAAGGTATATTTGTTTTCTTCAAGAAATTGTTTTACATTGTTCGGGTCTTTTTCAGTAGCTGTCGCATTTACAGCGACAATTTCAATCCCCATATCTTTAATATCGTGATAAAACTTTTCCATATCAGGCATTTCTATTTTGCATGGACCACACCAGCTTGCCCAAAAATTCAATATTACTTTTTTTCCTTTATAGTCTGTAAGACGAACTTCTTGACCAGTGGTTGTTTCTAGAAGGAAATTGCGGGCAACATTGCCAACTTCAGTTCCAATGGGGGTGTTTGATTTTGAAGCTATATCTTCTTTGTTGTCTAATAGGAAGTGATCGATAATAGTCCAGCCAACGGCAATGCTAATTAACGCAATAATAAACCATTTTTTAATATTACATCATCCTCCTTACTTAAATTTCCTTTTTATCGTAACAAAGTGGTTAAATATGGTCAAATTACTTTACGATAGGTTATCAATTATGGACGGTATTTTACAATATCATTACTGTACATTTCAGTAAGGTGAAAATATAACAAAAAGCCTGATAAAACAACGTTTGTAAGCAAAGTATTGCTAGCCCTTTGTTTTGCTTTTTTATTGTATCATATAGTATAATATTCAAAATCAGGTGGGATTTTTTCTTGAACTGTGTGCTGATAAAAGTCGGAAAATTTTCTCAGCATTATAGGTTGATAAAGTTATGTCGTAACAGGAAATATAAGAACAGATATATAAATAAATAAAGAGAAAATAAAAAATGAAAATGAGGGGAATTTTATGAACCAAAACCAATTTGACTGTCGTATTTCAGAAGAAGACGTACAGATGTTAAGAGCATTAGCTCATCCACTTCGTCTACGTTTAGTAATGGAACTGATGCAGCGTGGAACATGTAATGTAACACAATTACAAGAGGTATTAGAAATTCCGCAATCAACTGTTTCGCAGCATTTAACGAAATTAAAACAAAATAAAGTAGTACGCTTTGAGAGACGCGGGTTAGAAGTGTACTATCAAATTCATAACGATAAAGTAAGTGAAGTAGTAAAAACATTATTTTCTTAATTTTTGAATATTATGGAAAGAAGACGTGTGAAATATACGTCTTTTTTTATTTGGAAAGGATCTAATAATAGGAAGATTTGAGAGCGTATATATTAGCGCGTTAGAAAGAAACAAACTATCGGTTGAAGTACTAAATTGACGGAATATATTCTGAAGGGATATGAAAAGATAGAAAGGAGTGTTGTAAGCCAAAGGAGGAATAATATAATGGATGTAAAACGTGTGAAACAGATATTATCTTCTTCAAGTAGAATTGATGTTACATACGAGGGAGTCCCCGTATGGATTGAGAGCTGTGATGAGCAGAAGGGTAGTGCTCAAGTGTATGACGTATCCAACCCAGGAGAGAGCGTTCACGTGGATGTGACGGCTTTAGAAGAGATGTAATAGAAAAGACGCTTCTAATTGTAGAAGCGTCTTTTTTATTCACTATTCCATCATATGTGCAATTTTCTTAGAGAACATAAGAAGTACTAATCCTAGCACGATTACGATAACACCGATGCTTGCGAATACTTCTAAATATCCTAAAGATTGAGTGAAAGCAGCTAATTGTCCTGCTAATAAGTTTGCAAAGCCAGTACCAGCTAACCATACACCCATTAATAAAGATGCTAATTTAAGAGGTGCGATTGCACTTACCATAGATAATCCGATTGGTGATAAGAATAATTCACCGATTGTGTGGAACATGTAAGTGAATACAATGAATAGTAAGTTTGCTTTCATTGTAATGTTACCTTCATCGCTACCAGTTTTTAGAACAGCTAAAGTTAAAACTAAGTACCCGATTCCTAGTAAAATCATACCAAAAGCCATTTTTGTAGGGATTTTTAAATCACCATTTTTTGTTTTTGAAAGTTTAATCCATAATGCAGAAACTGGTAATGCTAGTAAGATAATGAATAGTGGGTTTACAGATTGGAACCAAGGTGTTGGAATTGTAAATCCACCAATTGTACGATCCACGAACTTATCTGTGTAAAGTGTTAAAGAACTACCAGCTTGTTCAAATCCTGCCCAGAAGAATACAACGAAACAAGTTAAAATTAAAATTGCAGTTGTACGCTTTTTCTCTTGTGTTGTTAAAGGTTTTTTCTCAATAGGTTTTGCATTTTGTTCTTTAGATTTTTTACCGACAACAGTTGTTCCGATAGACCCTAAGTAACGAGGTGCTAAGAAATTAAAGGCAATCTGTCCAATAATCATACCGATACAAGCTGTTAAGAAACCGTATCTATAATCTGTGAAGTAACCACAAATGAATGGAGCGATAAGAGCTCCTAAGTTAATTCCCATGTAGAAGATAGTGAAAGCACTATCACGACGAGAATCGTTGTCGCTATATAATTGACCTAGTAAAGTCGAGATATTTGGTTTGAAGAATCCGTTACCGATAACTAATAATCCTAATCCTAAAAATAGTCCAGTTTTCGTGTTCATTGAAAATAGTACGAAGTTACCAATCGCCATAATGATACCGCCGATGGTAATGGCATGTCGTTTCGTAATGAAATGGTCAGTTAACCAGCCACCAATAATCGGTGTGAAATATACAAGCATTGTGAAAATACCGTAAATTTGAACTGCAACTGCTTTATCAAATCCTAAACCGCCACTTACTAAGCTCGTTGTTAAATAAAGAACTAATAAGCCACGCATTCCGTAATAACTAAATCTTTCCCATGCTTCTGTAAAGAACAACAAATATAATCCTGGTGGATGTTTTTTTGGTGATTGTTGCTCTCCAGCTTTGTCTAGTTTTAAAGCTGCATCCATGTTTGTTTCCCCCTAATCCTGTATAACGGATATTTATGTAATTATTTTAATTCACAAAATATTTAGAAGTCAATAGAATTATATGGAAATAGCAAGAAAATTTATGAAAAAATCTATTTTTCTTCAACCGTTATTGTATTTTTCCCTGAAAACAAGATAATAAGCGTTTTCAAATGTAGTAATTGAATTCTAAAATAAAGTAAAATAATGATAAATCAGAAAATTTAGATTAGAATATTTATTCTGATATAGAGAAAATATTCTATATTTACTTTTATAATATAACATATCGGGAATAAAAATACAAAATGAAATAATGTGACACTTCAGTGAAATGAAAAAACCAGCTCCATAAAAGAGGGAGCTGGTTAGAATGAAATTATTTAACAAAGCGTTTTTCAATGTCGTCTAGTAGTAAGTTAGCAGCCATTACACCGCCAGCTGTATTCCAAATAACGTCGTCAACTTTGTATGCTTTTCCGTTCTTTACTGCATTTAAGTTTTTAAAGAGAGGATCGTTTATATATTCTTTTTCTAGTTCAGAACCTTTTTTCTCATTGCCTTTATCGAATGTGAAGTAGAATAATACATCGCCATCCATTGCCGAAATACGCTCTTTAGATACGTTACGTTCGGCGAAATCATCTTTGTTTTGATCTCCAGGACGTTTAAATCCAAGTTCTTTTAAAATAACACCAGAGAATGTATCGCCATGATAAATACGAACATCACCAGGCATAAAACGTACCATAGAAATTTCTTGATTTACTTTATCGCCAAGTTGGCCTTTCAAATCTTTCATACGTTTTTCGTAATCAGCTAAAACCTTTTGACCTTCTTTTTCTTTATTTAAAGCCTTTGCATAAAATGTGAAGTTATCTTTCCATTCACCGCGTAATGTTTCAGAGAAGACAGTAGGTGCGATTGCTTTTAGTTGCTCGTAAACTTTTTCGTGGCGCATTTTGTTACCGATAATTAAGTCAGGTTTTAAAGAAGCAATTGTTTCAACGTTAACTTGTCCTTCGTCGCCAACAACTTTTACATCTTTCATTTTGTCTTTAATATGTGGATACCACGGATCACCAGTCCAAGATTTTACAGCACCAACTGGTTTTACCCCTAACTCAAGTAAAGCTTCAGTTCCTTCATTTGTTAAAATAACTACACGTTTTGGATTAGCAGGAACTTCTGTTTTACCCATTGCATGTTCAACTGTAATCATTTCTTTTTTCGTATCTTCTTTTGTTTCCTCTTTAGTATTTGATTTTCCACAAGCACTTAAAAGTAATGAAAAGGCTAGTAAAAATACAAATACTGTAAACGAGTTCTTTCGCATAAATTTCATTATGTACCCCCTACATACTGAGAAGTTTTTTCAATAGCAAGCATGATAGTAATACTTCATGGTCCATTTGTCAATGAAAATAATTCTCATTATCATTGACAATGAGAATTAAGTTGAAATACACTTACAACGTATCATTATACATTGAAGGGGAAACGCTGCATGTTATTAAAAACAAATCAAGCAAAATGGATTGGATTATTTGTTGGAATCATTGCAGTCGTTATTTGTATTTGGGGAAGTATTATTTTCGGGTATACAAATACGAGTTGGAAATTAGCGTTAGATGCTTTTTTTCATTTTGATGGTTCCAATGAACATATTATTATTCAAAATGTGCGTCTACCAAGGGCATTAATTGCAGCTAGTGTTGGTGCTAGTTTAGCCATTGCGGGTTGTTTAATGCAAACTTTAACAAAGAATCCGCTTGCTTCTCCAGATTTTATTGGATTAAATTCAGGCGCTGCGTTCTTTATAGTTGTAGCAATTGTACTTTTTTCCGTTACGTCTTTATCGGCTTTCACTTGGATTGCCTTTTTAGGAGCGGCAGTTGCAGCAGTACTTGTATTCGCCTCTAGTTCTTTAGGAAAAGAAGGGACAACACCTCTTAAGTTAACGTTAGCAGGTGTTGCAATCAGTGCGTTATTTTCATCATTAACACAAGGGTTACTTGTTTTAAATGAAAAAGCATTTGAAGAAGTGTTATTTTGGCTTGCCGGATCTGTGCAAGGAAGAAAGTTAGAAATTTTACAATCTGTATTCCCATATTTATTAATAGGCTGGATCGCATCTCTTATGATGGCAGGGAAAGTAAACACATTAATGATGGGGGAAGACGTTGCAAAAGGACTTGGACAACGAACAATTTTAACGAGATCATTCGTACTACTTATTATTGTATTGCTGTCTGGTGGTTCAGTTGCAGTCGCTGGTCCAATTGGATTTATTGGTATTGTTACTCCGTATTTTGCCAGATTCCTTGTTGGAGTAGATCACAGGTGGAGAGTACCATATAGCGGATTGTTAGGTGCAATACTATTACTCTTAGCTGATATAGCAGCTAGATATGTCATTATGCCACAAGAAGTACCAGTAGGGGTTATGACAGCATTTATCGGGGCCCCATTCTTTATTTATATTGCACGTAAGAGAGGGCTTAGCAAATGAAGAAGTATATTCCGTTTCGTATAGGAAAAGGTGGGCTCTCGTTTTTAATGTATAAACGAGCTGTTCTAGTCTTGTTTAGTTTACTAGTTGTTTTAATAGGATTATTTTTTGCGAGTGCAGGTATGGGAGATATGAAAATTGCTCCTTATGATGTATGGCAAGCGATTACGGGAAATGGCGATGCGATGTCAAATATGGTTGTAAATAAATTTCGTATGCCGCGTATTTTAATTGCCATCCTTGTAGGAATCGCACTTGCTGTAGCGGGCTGTATTTTACAAGGGCTCGTTCGAAATCCACTGGCTTCTCCTGATATCATCGGGATTACGGGCGGGGCAAGTGTTGCAGTTGTACTATTTTTAGCTATATTTAGTGATAAAAATAATGCGCTAACAGTAAGCATTCATTATATGCCATTAGCAGCTTTTGCTGGTGCAACGATTGTAGCGTTGTTTGTATATTTATTTGCATGGAGAAATGACGGGTTATCACCGATTAGTCTTGTTTTAATTGGTGTTGGATTTTGGGCATTAACGAAAGCAGCAACAACTTTATTTATGTTGTTAGCACCAATTTATCAAGCAAGTCAAGCGAATGTATGGATCACAGGTACTGTTTACGGTTCTTCATGGCAAAATGTTATGGTACTTGCGCCGTGGGTTCTCATTTTAACGACAATATCATTTATCGCTGCGAGGCATTTAAATGCACAAGAGCTAGGGGATGATATAGCAGTGGGACTTGGTGTTCCTTTAACGAAGTCGCGTGTATTTATGTTGTTACTTAGTACAGCTTTAATTGGCGGGGCAGTTGCCTTTGCAGGAGGAATTGGATTTGTTGGTTTAATGGCACCTCATATTTCGCGAAGATTAGTTGGCTCTTTCTACGGTGCATTGCTCCCAGTTGCGGCGATTATCGGTGCAATTCTAGTACTCGCTGCAGATTTAATTGGGCGTACAGTTTTCACACCACTTGAAATTCCAGCAGGGGTATTTACATCAGCAATTGGTGCACCTTATTTTATTTATTTACTTTATAAAAGTCGGAATTCATAAAGGGAGATTAATATGCAAAAAGCATTGGAGACGAAACGCTTGACGCTGTCGTATGGTGAAACGATTATTATTGATGAGCTGAATTTAGAAATTCCAAAAGGGAAAATTACAATCTTCATCGGTTCTAACGGTTGTGGGAAATCAACTTTATTACGTTCACTAGCTAGATTATTAAAGCCAACAACCGGTGACATTTTGTTAGATAATCAAGCAATTCAAAGTATGCAAACGAAGCAAATTTCTCGCCAAATGGCAATTTTACCGCAAGGGCCACAAGCTCCAGAAGGACTTACAGTATTGCAACTTGTAAAGCAAGGACGTTATCCATATCAAACATGGCTGAAGCAATGGTCCGAAAAAGATGAGGAAATGGTACAAAAAGCGCTTGCTGCAACGGGTATGACAGAATTTGCTGAGCGTGATGTTCATGCCCTTTCAGGTGGACAACGTCAACGTGCCTGGATTGCAATGACCCTTGCACAAGATACAGATATTATTTTGCTTGATGAGCCGACTACATATTTAGATATGACGCACCAAATTGAAGTGTTAGATTTATTATTCGAATTAAATGAAACAGAGCAAAGAACGATTGTTATGGTATTGCACGATTTAAATTTGGCATGTCGTTATGCAGACAATATTGTAGCTATTCAAGATAAACAAATATATGCGCAAGGTAAACCAGAAGAAGTTATTGACCAGAAGTTAGTTCGGGATGTATTCCGTATGGAGTGTCAAATAAGCGCTGATCCGTTATTCGGGACACCGCTCTGTATCCCACATGGAAGAGGAAGACGTGTACTTAAAGAGGCTGTTCAAGCGATGAGATAACGAAAAAAGACGATGAGGATTCATCGTCTTTTTTACCCCGCTATTTGAGGACAGTAAGATCCCCATCTCAAAATTCAGCGAAAGCAAAGAAGCTGGTTGGGGGATCAACTGCCTGTAAAAGCCCGATTGGTGAGGGCTAATAATCAGTGGGGGATGAACATCCCCCACTGATTAAAGTTTCACTTTATTTTCGGCAAGAAAATAATAGAAAAAGGGGAATACGTAAACGTCGTTCATATTCTTCTTCATCTTGAAAACAGTTTCGATTTGGTGTAGCTTCTTTTAAGTTTGTAATCGTAAATCCGGCTTGTTGTAATAATGTAAAATATTCTTCCGTAGTCCGGTGATATTTAATAACTTCTTGATCAATCCATGGCTCAACTCGTTTTCCTGTTTTGAAATAATCATCGACGAGCCAACTAGTTCTTTTACCACTCGTTTGCAAGCTTTCAAATGAAGAGGTAATAACGGGATGTTGAACGCTAAAGGTGAAGGTTCCGTTTGTTTTTAAAGTTTGAAACACATTTTGAAAAATGATATCAAGGTGTTCAATATAATGTAAGGCAAGTCTAGATGTTACTAAATCAAAAGTAGAAGGAGGGTATGTGTAGTCTTTGAGGTTTAAAAAATGAACGGTGCCATTTTTATTTTCTAGTTGTTTTTTAGCTTTTTCATACATAAGCTCGGAGCCTTCAATACCAGTGTAAGAGTGGCATCCATGTTCTAATAATTCTTCGCCGAATTTAGCATCACCACAACCTAAATCGAGGATTTGTTTTCCTGTTACATTGCCAATGAGCTGAAAGAATGCTGGTTTTTCAAGGGATTCGTTTGGACTATTTTCTCGATATCTTCGCTGCATATATTGCTCTAAAAACGATTCGTTATTATATACATCAGATTCAGTAAATGCCATTTTAAAAGCCTCCTAAATATTTTTTTAATTCTATCAAATATGAAAAGTAAATGATAGATTTCTCGTAATGAATCATATATAATCTAAAATTGTAAGCGGTTTCTCTAAGCTATTTTTCTATAATAAATTCTGAAAACGTGTTAAGCTAGTAGAGGGATTATTAGAACTATTAAGATAATAATCCGCTTACATGAACGATGGGAGGCTTCACGATGTCTAGTAAAACACTTGCAAACTTTTTAGAAGAAAATTTAGAGGATTTAAAATCAAAGGGGCTTTATAACGTAATTGATCCGCTTGAAAGTCCAAATGGACCGATTATTACAATTGGCGGAAAAGAATATATTAACTTATCTTCAAACAACTATCTTGGATTAGCGACTGATAATCGCTTACAAGAAGCAGCAATTGGTGCAATTCATAAGTACGGCGTTGGAGCAGGAGCTGTTCGTACAATTAACGGTACTTTAGATTTGCATATTAAATTAGAAGAAACAATTGCAAAGTTTAAACATACAGAAGCAGCAATTGCTTATCAATCAGGATTTAACTGTAATATGGCAGCGATTTCAGCTGTTATGGATAAAAATGATGCGATTCTTTCAGATGAATTAAACCATGCATCTATTATTGATGGTAGTCGTCTATCAAGAGCGAAAATCATCGTTTATAAGCATTCTGATATGGAAGATTTACGCAAAAAAGCAATCGAGGCAAAAGAATCAGGTCTTTATAATAAATTAATGGTTATTACAGACGGTGTTTTCTCAATGGATGGAGATATTGCAAAATTACCAGAGATTGTTGAAATTGCAGAAGAGCTGGATTTAATGACATATGTAGATGATGCACACGGTTCAGGTGTACTTGGCAAAGGTGCAGGCACTGTAAAACATTTCGGTCTTTCTGATAAAGTTGATTTCCAAATCGGTACATTATCAAAAGCAATTGGGGTAATTGGTGGATATGTAGCTGGGAAACAAAACTTAATCGATTGGTTAAAAGTGCGTTCACGTCCATTCTTATTCTCAACAGCTTTAACACCAGCTGATGCAGCTGCTTGTATGAGATCAATTGAAATTTTAATGGAAAGCACAGAGTTACACGATCGTTTATGGGAAAATGGTCGCTATTTAAAACAAGGGTTAAAAGAACTTGGCTTTAACATTGGAGAAAGTGAAACACCAATTACACCTTGTATTATTGGTGATGAAGTATTAACACAAGAATTTAGTAAACGTCTAAATGAAGAAGGCGTTTACGCAAAATCTATCGTATTCCCAACCGTAGCAAAAGGAATGGGACGCGTTCGTAATATGCCTACAGCAGCTCATACGAAAGAAATGCTAGATGAAGCAGTTCGTAAGTATGAAAAAGTAGGGAAAGAAATGGGTATCATTTAAGTAACGACATCTTTTGAATAGCTTGCAAATGGGGAGTGGGAAAAATGAAAAAAATTCTAGTAACCGGTTCTTTAGGGCAAATTGGTTCTGAACTAGTAATGAAACTTCGTGATGTATACGGCGCATCAAATGTTATTGCAACAGATATTCGTGAAACAGACAGTGAAGTAGTAACGTCTGGTCCATTTGAAACGTTAGATGTAACGGATGGACAAAAATTACATGATATTGCAAAGCGTAATGAAGTAGATACAATTATTCATTTAGCGGCTTTACTTTCAGCAACTGCAGAAAAAAATCCGTTATTTGCTTGGAATTTAAATATGGGCGGACTTGTAAATGCATTAGAAGCAGCACGTGAATTAAACTGTAAGTTTTTCACGCCAAGTTCTATCGGTGCATTTGGTCCATCAACGCCAAAAGATAATACACCACAAGATACAATTCAGCGTCCTACTACGATGTATGGGGTAAACAAAGTAGCAGGAGAATTATTATGTGATTATTATCATCAAAAGTTTGGCGTTGATACGCGCGGTGTACGTTTCCCAGGCTTAATTTCTTACGTAGCTCCTCCAGGAGGCGGAACAACTGACTATGCAGTTGAAATTTATTATGAGGCGATTAAAAAAGGTACATACACCTCATACATTGCAGAAGGAACATACATGGACATGATGTATATGCCAGATGCTTTACAAGCAATCATCTCATTAATGGAAGCTGATCCAAATAAACTAGTTCATAGAAATGCGTTTAACATTACAGCAATGAGCTTTGAACCAGAGCAAATTGCAGCATCAATCCGTAAACACATTCCGAACTTTACAATGGATTACGCAGTAGATCCAGCTCGTCAAACAATCGCTGATAGCTGGCCGAACTCTATTGATGCAACAGCAGCAATGAAAGAGTGGGGCTTTAAAGCAGAATATGATTTAGACAGAATGACAACTGATATGCTGGCTAAGTTAAAAAAAAAGCTCGCATCTGAGTTAGTAATGAATTAATAGGAAGAGCCGATTCTTAGGAATTGGCTCTTAATTATTTTAGGAAGGGAGAAAAGCAACATGCAAAGAGTTGATGTTGTATATGCATTAATACACGATAGCGAAAAAGATAAAATATTAATGGTACATAATATAGAACAAAACGTTTGGTCATTGCCAGGCGGGGCTGTTGAAAAAGGAGAAACGTTAGAGCAAGCACTAGTAAGAGAAGTGAAAGAAGAGACAGGTTTAACTGCTGCGGCAGGTGGACTTGTTGCGATCAATGAAAAATTCTTTGAAGAACCAGGGAATCATGCGTTGTTTTTTACATTCCGAGCAAATATTGTAACAGGTGAACTTGGTGCAGAAGATGAAGAAGAAATTTCCGCAATCGAGTGGGTGGATCGGACAATCGCAAATGAACGATTCCCATTCTACGATGGGGGATTTGAAGCATTGTTAGAAGTAGCCATTCCATATAAATTTCAACCAGAAACACAGTGAGTGAACGAAAAAACAGGAGCCACAAGGCTCCTGTTTTCTATTCAATCGTCTTCAATAATAGTTTCTTCAACAATGGTTTAATCTTCAGGCGTAAATCTTCAGCATGATTTGCAACTAAGAAGTGATGGTTATAAATGTTCTTCATTAATTGATAAGTTGCTTCTTTCGCTTCGCCTTCTTCGATGAAGATTCCGATTACTTCCATACCACTTTTACGAGCAAGTTTGACAGCTTCATGCGTATCTAAAATACCGTCTTGTTGATAGTCTAGCGCAGAAGGCTCACCGTCTGTAAAGACAAGTAAGAATTTATGTTTTTCTGGTCTTTTCGCAAGCTTTTCGGAAACGATACGAATAATATACCCGTCGCGGTTATCTTCTTCTTCGCGAAGTTGCATAATTTCTGGACCGACGTTTGGTAAGGTTGAGTTTTTATACGTAACAACTTCATGGATAACGTTCGGTTTATCTTCAGGTTTAGCACTAGAAGCATCTTCCCAAAATCCACTAATAGCGTGCGGGATTTTTAAAGATTTTAAAGCTTCATGGAATAGGACCACACTCTTCTTCGTTTCTTCCATTTTGTTATACATAGAACCAGAGCAGTCCACTAATAGTTGGAATGCAACGTCGAGCTCTTGTGATTCTTGTCCTTTTTTATAAAACATACGCGGCTGCTTTTCAGTATAAATACGAAGGAATTTCTTACGAAGCCTTCCGTAATATTTATCACTGTTTGCATTCGTTTTGTTTTCAATTGTTTTTTCGATAATTTTCTTTAATTCTTTTACATCTTTATTAACGACTGATTTGATAGCTTGGTAATCTTTTTTCTCATCAGTATTCGATTTGCGAGCTTCTTTAAATGTATGAGAAGCTCCCACATTATACTTGCCGTATGCACCGTCGTTTTGGCTAGAAGCATGAGACGCTCTTGCTTCCTCTGTATCAGCACCATCAAAGTTAGATTGTGTACTTTTTTGGGAAGTACCTTGTACAGAACCAAGTGCTTGGTCACCATCTTCTGATTCACGAGCAGTATCACCCATCATATTTGTTTTTGTTCCGCTTTCTAAATCAAAGCGTAAAAAGTTCTCGTTTTCATTGTTTTTATTTTCACGGTGCCATGTCGAGAAGCTTTCATCCATTTTGTTTTTGTTATCATCGTCATCTAGGAGCTGCGTATCATCATTTGCTAATTTTTCAGCGCGACTGTCTTTCTCATCTGTAATAACAGATAAATAAAGCGGTGCATGTCCGAAATAATTATTAAGCATATCACTTTCAAGAAGTCCTTCTAAACGATAGCGAATTTTCTCAACAATATACATAATATCTTCCGTATTACGAGCTTGGAATGTTTCATGCAAAATTGATTCAATTTGCTCGAAATATTCATTATTAAACATTTCATATTTATCACTCGTTAATGAAAGATAGCATAGACAAAATAGACGATCACCGTGATAGTTACGAACACGATTTATTTCATTTTGTGAGCCAAAGTAATTGCGATACATTTCTTTTCGGCGTTTAAAAATATGCTTTGTGCCAGGACGTAAATTTTTGACGATTTCCTCAACACGTAAATCTTCTAATAGAACAAATAATTGTGTTAAAAACTTTTTTAGAGGCGATTCTTGTAACTCAATCGCATAAGAACGAATTAAAGTCATGTCCGAGTAATGTTTATTACCAAGTGCCTTTAAGAACACTTCGCTTTTTAATCCGATTACTGTATCCTCTTCTTTTCGATCATCCCAAAAGTGACTAATGACAACCTTTTTTTCAATTTCGTCGTAGTATGCTTTATAGCCATACTCAAGATAGGCATCGTCTTCTTTTAGAAGAGCATACATTAAGTTTTCCATTTGTAGAAACAGCGACGCATCAATTTTTTTGTCACTAAAAATTTGTCTCATGAATTATCCCTCAAAGAAATAACTTTCTGCTAATTCACGGACAGTCATTTGTTCTGTTTCATCGTTTAATTTTGCGATAATACTACGTTCAATTGCACGCATAACAGGAATATATACACCTAAATCACATGCATCGATAATGCCACGAATACTAGCGGCTTCTTCACTTACGCGCCCATCACGAGCTAAAGGCATAAGATCGCTTGCGAATGCAACGAACTTTTCAATTGTTGCAACATCATTTAATTTTGATTCAGATAGTAATAGCTCTTTTAATGTATCACCTTGAATGTAAGGAACTTCAATAATAACGAAACGGTTTTTTAAAGCTTCGTTTAGTTCACTTGTCCCAACATAACCTTCGTTAATCGCAGCAATTACGCGATATTCGTCATCACCGTATACAACTTCTTGTGTAAATGGGTTTGTAATCATTTTACGGTAATCTAATGCGCCGTGAAGAAGTGGTAACGTTTCAGGTTTTGCCATATTGATTTCATCAATATATAAGAAATGACCGTTCTTCATTGCTTTCATAAGAGGACCGTTAACGAACGTAACTTCAGATGCGCCGTCTTTCGTTTGTAATGTGTTGTATCCTAAAATACCTTCCACATCTAAATCGACAGAACAGTTAATGCTATGCATTGGTTTTTGGAATAAAGAAGAAAGAGTTTCTGCTAGTACGGTTTTACCACTACCAGTTGGCCCTTTTAATAGAATGTTTTTACCAAGTAAAAGTGCTGTAATGGCATCTTCAATAATGCTGTTATCAGATGCTTTATATATTTTCTTGCCAATTAAATGTGCATTTTCACCAGCTTCTTGTTTATTCTTTTCATGAATTGTAGAAAGCTGCTGTTTTAAATCAGAATGTATATGAAATTGTTCTAACATGTATTTCCCACCTAACATTATTTTCATAAAGTAATACATCTTATGATAACTTGTTTTAATATGGTATGCAAAGAAAAGGAGAAGGGGGAAATATAAAAGAAAAAGCAATCAATATCACATTGATTGCTTATAGTAAAGGAGAAATGAGTCGCATAAAGGACTCTAATATTCTTTTTTTGATACTTCTTTTTTGGAACGAGTTCCATTTAATTTCATTGGAGTGTTTAAAGTCTTCTTCAAAATCATGTTTAATATCATGAACGGTTTCGGATTCATATAGTACGCTAATAATTTCATAATTCAATTCAAAGCTACGTACATCCATATTTGCTGTTCCAATTGTTGCGATTGTATCATCAACGAGTACAATTTTTGCATGCATAAATCCATCTTTATAACTGTAAATAGAAGCACCAGCTTTTAAAAGTGGAGTGAAATAGGATTGAGATGCTTGATCGCTAATAATACTATCACTCTTACCAGGATATAAAATACGTACATCTATGCCAGATATTGCACTTAGGCGTAATAATGTTAAAGTTTCTTGATCCGGAATAAAGTATGGTGTAGCGATCCAAATAGATTTTTTGGCTGAGCCCATAATAGCTAGTAATGTATTACGAATACTTTTATCATCTGAGCTTGGTCCACTTGCTACAATTTGCACCGCACCTTCTGCATCCGGAATTTCTTTTCCTGGGAAGTATTGTCTATTCATAAATTGATCCCAAGAATAAGTATTCAATCCACTAGACGCATAAAGCCAATCTTCTAGAAAGATGGCTTGTAATTTATACAATGCTTTTCCTTCTATTTTTAAATGACTATCACGCCAAACAGGGAATTTTTTTGAGCGACCAAGATATTCATCACCGACGTTGAGCCCTCCGGTAAAACCAATTTCTCCATCTACAATGACGATTTTACGGTGATTACGATAATTAACTGTCTCGAGTAACCAAGCTGAAAAAATAGGGTCAAATTCGACAATTTCAATTCCAACTTTTTTCATAGGTTGTAAAAATCGTCGTCTTAACGTATTACTTCCGAGTCCATCATAAAGGAAGCGTACAATAACACCATCTTTTGCTTTTTGTATTAAAGCATCGCGTACTTTTTTACCAATCTCATCAGATTTATAAATATAGTATTGAATATGTATGTGATGTTTTGCATTCTCGATTGCGTTCAAAATTTCTGAAAAGGTTTGATCACCGTTTGTTAAAAGTTTTGTTGTCGTTCTATCCGCGGCAGGCCCGCCTCCGAATTTTTGTACGACTTCTGTTAAATGTATAGAAGGTTCATGTAATGGGACTGTGAGTGATAATTCTAGTCGTCTTCCTTCTAATATTTCGCGGAATAATTTTCTTTGTTCTTCTGAACGATGAAGATGTTTTTTTCTTCTCCAACGGCTACGCCCGAAAATAGAGTATAAAAGTACACCTACAACAGGAAGAAGTGCTAATACTAAAAACCACGCTAAGGTGCTTTGGGGTGATCTATTTTCGATAAAAATAACGAATGAAATTCCTACGATTGTGATGGACCATAGAGCACCAACAAACGTATATAACGAAATAACCGATGTATTTAATAGGAAAAGAACGATAGATACGATTGTAAATATTAATAATAATTGAACGATAGGTTTCTTCATTTCTATATAATTCCTCTAATCTTTCTTAAATATAGACTTCTTAAATAGAAGATATAATCTGACATCCTTATTATAAAGTGTTTTGTTTTTTTTACAAAATATAGACATTTGTCATATACTTTCCGCATTTGTCCTACATACAGTATATTGTTACGTTGTTATCCCACTATTTGCTGGTTAATGATCAGTGTAGGAGGGACAAAAACCTTGCCTCTTATATAGGAAAGGGAATGAGGTTTCTTTCCTGGATTTGTAGCAGGTGCATTATGAAGCCCAGGATAGGGTTATCCATATTACGCGAATTCTTCTTATTAAGGTGAGGAAATGGAAAGGAGAGGGGAATAATGAATTATATAGAAAATAATGGATTGTATTATCGTCATAATCATGGAGGGCACCATCATAATGGCGGACATAATCACCATGGTGGGCACAATCATTATGATCATCATCATCATCACGGTGGTGGATGGGGCTGGGGTGGAGGCTCGTGGGGCGGAGGATTTTTCCCAGGAAGTTTTGCTGGAGGCATGTTAGGTGGGCTTACAGCTGGCGCATTAACGGGTGCAGCAGGTGGAGGCTACTATCCAGCACCGTACCCAGTAACGTATCCAGCACCATATCCAATGCCATACCCGGGTTATCAGCAAATACCATATCAGTATTAAACTAAAAAAGAGGATATCCTCTTTTTTAGTTTAATACTTTATTTATAAAATATTTCCAAAAACAAGGTGAAAATATGTTAATATGTTGTTATTATAATTCAATATGTTAAATGAAAATTTTGGCTTTATCCCGCTATTTGTGGGTAGTAAACCCCCCACTGATTAAAGTTTCACTTTATATTAGTATTCGTGAATCGTTGCATTTTGTATATTAATCTCTATTTCATTATGTATCGGCAGTTAGATTTACATCTTAACATTTAATGAAATAAAAGAGGTTAGGTGTGAGGTCGTATTAGTAGGGAGCAGAGGCTAATAGTGATGAAATTGTCACTTTACAAATTCAAAGAATGTAAGAGAATACTGTATAATAAGCTTAGATAAGTAGAGAGATGAGAAGCTTCTACTATAATTAAAACAGCACCATATTGCTTTTTTTTATAAATAATATTATGTTATTTTAATCGGCCTATTTAGAAAAAAATTGTGATTTATCCCGCATTAACGGGCAGTAAGACTCCCACCTCAAAATTCGGTGAATGTGAGGAAGTTAGGTGGGAGATAAAAGCCCGATTGGTGAAGGCTAATAATCAGTGGGGGATGGACACCCCCCACTGATTAAAGTTTCATTTTATGTAAAGGCGTATTGTTAGAAAATGAAATATCTCTATTTCTATGAAGAGAAACGAGTTGTGTTTTAGTCAGATAGGAAGCAAGGAGAGGTGCGCATGCTAGAACAAAGAGGTCATGCATTATATGACTCTTCATTGCAAGATTTAAAATTAGCATTAGATGAGTCTTCAATTGTTGCTATTACAGACCGAAATGGTCTTATTACATATGTGAATGATAAATTTTGTAAAATCTCAAAATATAAAAGAGAAGAGTTAATAGGAAAAGATCACCGTATTTTAAATTCCGGATATCATCCGAAAGCATTTTTTCAAATCCTATGGAAGCGTATTTTGAGTGGGAAAGTTTGGACGGGGGAAATTCGAAATCAAGCAAAAGATGGTACGTATTATTGGGTTAAAACAACAATTGTTCCATTTTTAAATGAAAAGGGAGAACCTTATCAATTTATTGCAATTCGAAATGATATAAGTAGTAGGAAAGAAGCAGAACAAAGATTACGATTAAGCGAAAGTCGTTATAGGGAACTTGCTTATCATGATGCGTTAACAAGTTTACCGAACCGTTTACAGTTAATTACGACTGTAAATAAGATGATTGCAGAGAAAATAGAGTTTGGCATGATTTACTTTGATTTAGATCGTTTTAAATTAGTGAATGATACGTTAGGTCATATGATAGGAGATTTACTTTTAAGCGAAGTTGCTTCACGGTTGCATTATGTGCTAGGAGAGAAAGATGTTCTAGCTAGGCTTGGTGGCGACGAATTTGTACTGTTAACAAAAACTCATACACATGATGAGATGAGGCAGTTAGCGACATCCGTGTTGTCATGCTTTCAAGCGCCATTTATGCTTGAAGGTCATGAAGTATATATTTCAGCTAGTCTAGGACTTTGTTCCTATCCGCAAGATGGAAAAGACGTTGAAACGTTATTAAAAAATTCGGATTTAGCCATGTATAGTGCGAAAGAGCAAGGAAGAAATGTGGCGTGCTTCTTTACAGATGAATTACGTGCGAAAATAAACCGTAGAATGAAAATAGAATTTGCTTTGCAAAAAGCGATTCGTGACGAAGAATTAAAAGTGGCATTACAACCCATTATTGATTTGAAAACAAAGAAATGTAATGGTATTGAGGCTTTAGTACGCTGTAAGACAGAAGAAGGTCCTATTTCGCCAAGTGAATTTATCCCTGTAGCTGAAGAGTGTGGACTTATTATAAAACTAGGAGACTGGGTACTAGAAAAGTCATGTCGACTGTTTAAAACTTTACCAGATTATCAAGAGGGACTGAAGTTATCTGTTAATTTATCAATACAACAATTGATGCAAAAGCGATTTATTTTATCTGTTCGTAGTATATTGAAGCGAACAGGGTTTCCGCCAAATCGTTTAATATTAGAAATAACAGAAAGTATAGCTGTACGTCATTTTGATTATATTATTGCTACATTACAAGAATTAA
The DNA here is from genome assembly GCF_022663915.1 of Bacillus cereus group sp. BfR-BA-01331. NCBI lineage: Bacteria > Bacillati > Bacillota > Bacilli > Caryophanales > Bacillaceae > Bacillus > Bacillus cereus group sp. BfR-BA-01331. The sequence continues at coordinate 98,785 of NZ_JAKUGJ010000010.1, read as the reverse complement.
GAAGTATGGGAATTTTAATTGCTTTAGACGATTTCGGAACAGGGTATTCCTCATTATATTATTTAAAACAACTACCACTTGATATTGTGAAAATTGATCGTAATTTTATTCGTGAGTTTCATTATGATCATGCACAACCAGAGCGAACGATTGTAAAATCGGTTATTGAAATCGCCCATAGTTTAAATTTATTAGTGGTTGCTGAAGGGGTAGAAACGGTAGAACAAGAAAGTTTATTAAAATCAATGAGTTGCGACTTTGTACAAGGTTTTTATTATGCGAAACCGTTAGATATAGGGGAACTAAAAGAAAAGTTATTAACTGATTTTTAATAAAAAAAGAGAAGCGAAAAGCTTCTCTTTTTTATTGTTTTTTTTGTGAATCTTTCATTAAAACTGGATAAAGAATAAGACCTAATACAAACAAACCAATGCCTAAGAAGAATGTTTTTAAATCAGCAGTTCCCGTTTTAATAACCCATAAGGAATATAAAAATGCTAATGCAGTAATGATCCCATCTTTTACTCGAGATCCAGGCATTATATCATACGTTTCCCCCGTAATAACTAATTTTAACTGGTACAAGGTAGAAACGAGGTACGGGATTAAATATGCTAATGTCGCTACAACAATAGCGAAATTATATGCTTCTGAAACAGTACCAGAAATCGTTGAGAATAAGAAAATTTGCGTCATCACATTTGTAATAAATAATGATTTTGAAGGACTACCTTTTTTATTTGTTTTACTGAAAAACTTAGGGAAAAGTCCATTTTTAGCAGCCTGGTAAGGTACTTCTGAGCTAACAACGATCCATCCTACAGTAGAGCCGAATAAAGATACGAGTGCGAGTAAGGCCATTATATAAGCGCCTTTAGTACCAATTGCTAGATTTAATGCATCTACTAATGGTTTTTGAGACTCTTTTAAAGCGTCTTGTGGAAGAGCGCCCATTGTTAGTAGAGTAATTGCCATGTAAATAAGAAGAGCGATGATTAATCCGAAAATCGTAGCTTTCTTAACATCGTGTTGAGATTTTGCACGGTTAGAGAGCATAACTGCTGACTCAATACCGATAAACGCCCAAAGTGTTGCAATAGCAGCGGAATTTATTTGTCCACCCAACGAAATAGGTTGTCCAGCTTCATTCATAAATGTTTGACCGTCCCCGAAATTAGAGGCATTGAAAATGAATAATGTGATTACAATAAACATTGTAAATCCGATGATTTTTGCGATTGTTGCAAGAAGGTTCATATTTCCTGCTCTATCAATATTTTGAGAAAGAATATATTGAATTCCCCATAGCATCATACTACATACTATGAAGGTTAAAGCTTTTCCAAGTTCTAATGAAAATCCGTTTGTTGAAAAGAGAATTTGCTTACTTTGTAAAACTGGGAAGAATGTTGATAAATAGCCTGCAAAGGAAATAATTACAGATGCTGTAGCAGCCCAGTTAGCAGCCCAGTATCCCCAAGCCATACTATATCCTGCAACTTTACCTGTCTTTTGAGAAGTAAACATTGCTTGGGCGTAACTTTGTGGTCCTGCTTTTAATTCTGGTTTACGAATTGCTAAATTTCCAAATACGAGTGCAATCATAAATACACCAAGTCCTGTAATACTCCATGCCAGTGTAGATCCCATTGGACCTGATACGTGTGCTAAATTTGCTGGGAGCATAAATACGCCACCGCCAACCATATTCCCGATAACAAAAGCTGTTAAAATCCATAATCCCCATTTTTTCGTTTCCATTTTTGTTAACTCCTTTGTAGTAAGTTTTGCTTAAACATCATTTTTTACTAGCATTTTTGGCAATAAAAAAAGAGCCATGTAGATAAAAAATACCTACATGGCTCTTTGCCAAAGCGTAGGTACAACGGGAATAACCCTTGTACCTACGCGTAATTTTTCCGCTAGGTTTCAAGGGTTAAGTATGATGATGATGTTTTTGTGCAAATGTAACTACAGTTGTATAAGTAAGCATAGTTCTTTGCTCCCTTTCTCCTCTGATTTTGAAGTTAGTATACTACATGTTTTTTTGAATGAAAAGAAAAATTTATAAAAATACGTTTTAGAGACTAAATATTTACCTATAGTTTTCTTGTACTGGAAAATAAGTGAGAGATTGGCAGAAGAGTATAGCGTGGTATAATACATATAGAACTAGAAGGTGACAAGGGGCTATTGTAGATGATGAGTAAGTATGAACAAATTTATACAGAAATCAGCAAGTCTATTGATAATAAACAATTAAAAGAAGGATGTAAAATTCCATCAGAAACGGAATTAATGAAGCAGTATGAGGCAAGTAGGGGTACTGTAAGAAAAGCTGTAGATTTATTGCAAGAGCGTGGATATGTTCAAAAAATACACGGAAAAGGTGTTTTTGTATTAAAGCGCAAAAACATTGAATTTAACTTTGGTGGTATTGTAAGTTTTCAAGAAGAAAATGAACGTTTAGGACGTCATTGTATTACAGAAGTCGTGGAAATAGAGAAAATGAAAGCGACACAAGATATAGCAAAGCTATTAAACGTGAAAGAAAAAACGGAAATAGATCATATTAAACGTGTACGAAATATTGATGGAGAAAAAGTAATTTTAGATATAAACCATTTTGTATCGGAATATATTCCAGGATTAACGAGAGAAATTGCAACTACATCGATTTATAAATACATTGAGAAAGAATTAGGGCTACATATCAGCTATTCACAGCGGGTAATTGAAGTACAACCATGTACAGATGATGACCGAAAGTATTTAGATTTAAATGGAACAGACTATGTTGTCGTTGTAAAAAACTTTACTCATTTATACGATGGGAGTCAGTTCGAATATACGGAATCACGTCACCGCTTAGATATTTTTCACTTTTCGGATGTGGCGCGAAGAAAATAAAGAGATGGAGCGAAATAATCGTTCCATCTCTTTATTTATAAAAAAAATCATCAACTTATATATACGAGTGTTGACTAACTTATATATACGAGTTAATATGTAAGTGTAAACGGTATCAAAAAAAGAAAAGAGGGACGGGAATATGGGGAAAGACTATCGTAAAACAGCAGAAGAAGTGTTGCAGTATATTGGTGGGAAAGACAATATTGAACAAGCTGCGCACTGTGTAACGAGGCTACGTATCGCTTTAAAAGATGAAAATAAAATAGATAATGATAAATTACAGTCTGTTTCATTAGTAAAGGGAGCGTTTCATAACGCTGGGGTATTTCAAATTGTAATTGGTCCAGGTGATGTCGATCGAGTATACGCTGAATTGATAACGCTTGCAGGTATGGAAGAATCGACAGTAGCTGACGTAAAAGGTTCAGGGGATAAAAAATTAAATCCAGTTCAAAAGTTTGTAAAAGTATTTTCAGATGTATTTATGCCGATTTTGCCAGCAATTATTACGGCAGGTTTACTAATGGGGATTAATAACCTGTTAGGGGCAAAGGACTTATTTTTTGATGGGAAAAATTTATTAGAAGTATATCCGAACTTAGGTGGGCTTTGGGATTTAATTAATATGATGGCCAATACAGCATTCGTATTCTTACCGGCACTTGTTGGTTGGTCAGCAACGAAGCGCTTTGGTGGTAGTCCAATACTAGGGATTGTTATGGGATTAATGCTTGTGCATCCGGCCTTATTAAACGCGTGGGATTATGGAAAAGCAGCGACTGGCTTAGAGGGACAAAAGATTGAGTACTTCGATATTTTAGGGCTATTCCAAATTGAAAAGGTAGGGTATCAAGGTCAAATTTTACCCATTTTAGTAGCAGCATTCGTATTAAGTAAAGTTGAAATCTTCTTAAAGAAACATGTGCCAAACGCAATTCAATTATTAGTTGTACCAATTACAACAATCGTTGTAACGGGTGTGTTAGCGTTAGGAATTATCGGTCCAGTTACACGTCATATTGGCGATTTATTAACGGCTGGATTAGTTGGCGTATATGAAACGGTACCAGTAGTTGGAGCAGTATTATTTGGAGCATTATATGCACCGCTCGTAATTACAGGAATGCATCATATGTTTATTGCAATTGATTTACAGCTAATTGCACAGCACGGCGGTACATTTATTTGGCCGATGATTGCTCTTTCTAACATTGCACAAGGTAGTGCGGCACTAGCGATGTTCTGGATTTCTAAAAATCAAAATGATAAAAGTATGGCATCAACATCAGCAATCTCAGCGTACTTCGGTATTACAGAGCCAGCGATGTTCGGTGTGAATTTAAGAAATAAATTCCCGTTCTATGCAGCGATTATTGGGTCTGCTATAGCAGCGATATTTATTACATTAAATGGTGTATTGGCACCAGCAATCGGAATTGGCGGATTGCCAGCATTTATTTCTATCATTCCGAAATCGATTCCAATGTTTATTGTAGGGATGATCATCGCAGTTGTAATCCCATTTACGTTAACATGGTTATTTGCGAAACGAGTAAAACAGAAGTAGGAGGAAATTAAGCATGAAGGATTGGCATAAAAGTGTAGTTTATCAAATTTATCCGAAGAGCTTTAATAGCTATTACAATAAAGAAACCGGTGATATAAAAGGGGTTACAGAGAAACTAGATTATTTAAAAGAACTCGGAGTAGATTATATTTGGTTAACACCGATATACCGATCACCACAAAATGACAATGGATACGATGTAAGTGATTATTACAGCATTGATCCATCTTACGGGACGATGGAAGAGTTTGAAGAGCTTTTAAAAGAAGCGAAAGTACGTGACATTGAAATCATGCTTGATATCGTTGTAAATCATAGTTCAACGGAGCATAAGTGGTTTAAAGAAGCAAAAGAAGATAAGAATAGTCCGTATCGAAATTATTATATTTGGCGTGATGAAAAGAATAATTGGCAGTCTAAATTTGGAGGATCTGCTTGGAAATATGATGAGAAAACAGGGCAATATTTTTTACATCTATTTGATGAGACGCAAGCTGATTTAAACTGGGAAAATGAAAAGCTTCGTGAAGAAGTGTACGATATGATGCGCTTTTGGTTGGAGAAAGGTGTAAAAGGATTCCGCCTCGATGTTATTAACTTAATTTCAAAAGATCAAAGATTTTTAAGTGATGAAGGCACCACGGCTACAAGTGATGGGCGTAAATATTACACAGATGGTCCGCGCGTCCATGAATATTTACAAGAGATGAGCCAAAATGTTTTTGAAGGGAAAGATGTAATTACAGTTGGAGAAATGTCATCTACGACAATTGATAATTGTATTAAATATTCGAATCCTGAGCGCAATGAACTAAGCATGACGTTTAGTTTCCATCATTTAAAAGTAGATTATCCGAATGGCGATAAGTGGACGAAAGCTGATTTTGATTTCATTAAATTAAAAGAAATTATGTCTAATTGGCAAATTGAAATGCAAAAGGGCGGAGGATGGAATGCGTTATTCTGGTGTAATCATGACCAGCCTCGTATCGTTTCACGGTTTGGTGATGATGAGAAGTACCGAAATGAATCTGCGAAAATGTTAGCGACAGCTATGCATATGTTGCAAGGAACGCCTTACATTTACCAAGGTGAAGAAATCGGTATGACGAATCCTAAATTCGAGTCCATCGAGCAATATCGTGATGTGGAATCGTTAAATATATATGATATAAAGCTAGAAGAAGGATTATCAAAAGAAGAGATTATAGGGATTTTAAAACAAAAATCTCGTGATAATTCACGTACTCCGATGCAGTGGAATGGAGAGGTGAATAGTGGTTTTACAACAAGTACACCTTGGATTTCAGTGGCTGAAAACTTTAAAGAAATAAACGTAGAGAAGACATTAGAAGATAAAGAATCTGTATTTTATCATTATAAAAAGTTAATTGAACTTAGAAAAAAATACGATATAATTACAGACGGAAAATATGATGTTTTAGATGAAAATCATCCTAACATTTGGGCGTATACACGTACTGTAAATAATGAAGTATTACTTGTTATAAATAACTTCTACGGAGAAGAAATAACGTATTCTGTACCAGTTCATGTTCAATTGGATTGTATGAAACAAGAAGTAGTAGTATCAAATTATAAAGATCCAAGCAGAGATATTACAAATCTTAACTTAAGACCTTATGAATCAATAGTATATCGATATACAAAATAAAAAGGTTGTATGCCCGCGGGGCATACAACCTTTTATTTTAAGACACCGCTATATAAAATGTTCACGTCTACTTCTGGTTTGAATTTTACTTTTGCATAATCTTTATTCCAATTTTTTTTCTTCCATAAATCAGGATGATAAGCGATAAGATGTCTGCCAATCCCAAAAGCATCACAATTTGCTTTTTGTAACTTTTTCGTTATCTTTTGAGCTTCTTTCGTAAGCTGTTTAGACAGTTCTTTATTTAGTTTTTTTCTTTCATCCATCTTGTAAAGATTATCTCTTGGGGCTTCAAGGGCGATTACTTGCAGTTTCAGTTTTAGATGGGCGTAAACATTTCCTTTTTTGTCAGTTGTTATGTTTAATTCTCTTTTTAGTTTCCCATTTCTAATTTCAAATGCTAAATAATCTGCTGTGTTAGAAGAATCACTTCCTGTAAGCTTTTGTGTAATATGTGCGCTGTCCCCCATATTCCCCATTAACAATACGAAGAGTACGGATTGCCGAGAAGGTAAAAGGCCTGTTAATTTATCTTTATTAAATAAGGCTATTCCATTTGTTATAATCTCTTTTCCTTTTAGTTTTATCGAGGGTAGGGTGAAGTCTTTACCAGGGTCTAGCATCTTTGTTACGGTTGTTTCTAAAGTTTCTTTCGGAAAAACACTCATATCTTCTAAGCTTTTGATCTTTTTCTTTAAAAAATCTCCAATTAATAAGTTTCCTACCTTTTTTTTCTCGAGTATTTTAGAAGTTTCGCCATCAACTGCAATAAGCTTTACTAATGCGGTTGGATTCGTTGGGTCGCGAAAAGCAACATCTAAGTATGGAAGTAGACCTTTTTTTTGTATTTTTGTTCCTAACAGTTGTACACCATATTTAAAATAACGAATGTTACCTGTTACGTTTTTTTTTAGTGCATCGCTAGTATCTCGTACGTTATGACCAGTTGCTGAATGTACTTCATTTTCGAATGCAGATTGTTCACCACTTGAGCTCTTTACAAGTTCAATGGTTTGCTGAAGCTTATTTTCTTCCGTAATATCGTAGCCTAGACTATAAGCTAATCGTGCTTCTCTTAATGGTTCTTGATCCCAACAGCCAGAAAGGAATGAACTAGCACATAATATAAAAAATAATTTAACTCTTTTTTTGAACATACTGCTCTCCTTTCTTATTTCTTATTACAGAATAAAGTAGAAATAAAAGAGGGAGGACAACGATGAAAATATAGGTGAATTTATCAGTGAAATTTGCAATGACTTTTAATTGTTCAGGTGTGTCTATAAATAAGGCGACGCTAAAAGAAATAAGTCCAACAATAGGGACAGCTTTTTTATGATTAGCAAGGTTGAATATATGCCCAATTCCGATTGAAGCAGCGCAGTAATAACTAGCAATAGAAGCTACAACAGTTATCATCCAAATTGGTATGAAAATTAAATCAGTCCGATCTACAATCCCAATATGCAAGGAGCGTAACAAGTAAGCAACTGGCTCTGGAATAAGCTCAATTTGCTTTGGACTAAATACGATAAAGCAAATCCAGACGGTAAAAGCATAAAAAAGCGTTACAAATCCATTAGCAATAGAAATCGCTTTTAGTCTTGCTACAGGATTACCATTTACTTTTGGAAAAGCAATAAGAATAATTTCAAAGCCATACATTGCTGTAATTGTTTCTTTAGATGCTTGAATAATATTCCACCATCCAGCCTCTGTAAGTGGAAAAATATAAGAAAAATCAGCTCGTGTGAGCCCAAGTGCAATTAAAAGTGCCATTGGGATAATAAGAATAGAAGCCATGACATAAAATCGTACAATCACTTTAAATGTATTATAGGCTACGTAGCAACAAGCTATTGTAAATAGTATGAGAATTGCAGACCAAGGGGTGGCTTGTAAGACCCATACTTTAATGACGTTACAAGCGTTTAACATGACGGTCATACCGATAAGAGTAAAATAAAAAACATAAAAAAAACCTAATAACTTTCCGATTTTATTACCAAATAGCATACAAACACTTTCATACATATCTGCATCAGGAAAGCGTTTTAAGAAAAGCCACATAAGTATAATAATAAGTTGAATTGTAAGACCAGCGATGAGAGCAGAAATCCACCCACCGCCTTTCGCAATGGGGTGAAGGCGGTTTGGTAAAGAAAGTATACCAACTCCAATTTGGCATTGAATAACGAAAAAGGTAAATTGAACAAGTGAAATTTTACTTTGCGTGTTTGTCACCGTTCTCATCCTCTCTTGTTACATGTTGTCGTTGCATTTTTTTCGGCTTTGGATCATGTGGTCGTTCCCAAAATGACCAAATTGGAAGTCTTACAAAAGAATCTTTCATATCTTTTATTCGCATCGGTGCAAGAGGAGAAAGATATGGTGTATGAAAAGAATGAAGCTGACATAAGTGAACGAAAGTTATAATTAAGCCAAATGAAATCCCTACATATCCGAATATAGCAGCAAGGATCATTAACGGAAAACGAAGAATTCGAACCGCTGAGCTCATGTCGTTTGATGGAACGAGAAAAGATGCAATTGCAGTTAAAGCTACAACGATAATCATTGTATAAGAAACGAGGCCGGCTTTTACGATTGCATCACCAATTACTAAACCACCTACAATACCGATTGTTTGTCCAACGCGGCTCGGCAGACGAATACCAGCTTCTCGTAATAATTCGAAGATCAATTCCATTAAGAGTGCCTCAAAAATCGGAGGAAGCGGTACTTTCTCTAATGAAGCTTTAATTGTATAAACGAGTTCGAGTGGCAACACATCAGGATGAAACGCCACGGTTGCGATATATATAGCTGGTAAGAGAAAAGCGATTAAGAAACTTACTAAGCGGATCATTCGTACGAAGGAACCGACAATCCAGCGGTTATTATAATCATCTGGTGATTGATAAAAAGCAAATAATGTAACGGGAACGATAAGTGCTGTCGGATCTCCATCTGATAAAATAGCAACTCGTCCCTCCATTAAATTAGCAACAGTTCTATCTGGACGCTCTGTATTTAATTGCTGTGGGAATGGTGAGAAAGACGTATCTTCTATAAATTCTTGTATGTAGCCTGGTGGCATGAGTGCGTCTGTCTTAATCGTTTCTAATCTTCTTTTTACTTCTGTGACGAGATCATCATTAGCTATATTTTGCATATAAACAATTGCTACTTTCGTGTGCATCTCTTCACCAAGGATAAAATATTTAACGACTAAATTTGGACTCTTAATTAGTTTCCGTACGGAGGCTAAATTAGTAGCTAAATCTTCTACAAAACCAGAATGTGGTCCGCGTACAACACCTTCATTGTCAGGCTCTTTTATGTCCCTTTTTAAAGATAAAGCTGTTTCAAAAGTACAAAAACTTTCGACATGTTCATGGAAATACAATGATTTACCCTGTAATAAAAGTTGCACACCATAATTTAAATTTGTTTCTTTTTTCATATTCAATGTAGAAAAAGCTTTTTCTAAAGACAAATCAGATCGAGTTAATAATGGTTCAAGAGCTAATTGATGAAGTAAATTTGGGTCTGCTAAAGATTCGATATATAAGATTGTTCCTTTTCCATTTTGAAAAGGAACATCTAATTTTTTTATATCATCAGAATGGCAGAGCTTATTTTCAATGTAATTAACATTTTCCGAAAGTGATGGAAACATATGCTTCGTTTTATTTTTTTGTTGGTTATTGCTTTGCTCTGTCATAAGGCCCACCCTTTTAGAATTGAATTATCACTGTTAATTTTTGCTTTTTATGAAAAAATTATGCTTATATTCTTTTAAAAAAAGTAGCTTGAAAGTTACGTTACGTCATCTTTTATACTAAAGAAAATAGGATATAGGGGGATGGTGTAGATGACTTTAAAATGTATGTGGGGATGGAAAGAAATTTTATATTTATTTGTTTTCGTATTTCTGATTGTACCAGTAATGATTGAATCTCTTTTTTATGATTATGCTTTAAAAATACTAGGGAACTCATTATATGCTGGAGTATTAATGGGACTTATAATGGCAGTGATATTTACGTTTGTAGTTTATCTTTTTTGCATAAAAAGATATAAACTGTCGTGGAAAGATATTGGAATTCGGAAGCTTTCATGGAAAGATTTCTTGTGGACATTTGTAGCGGTTATTTCTTTGATTGTCGTTAGTATTGGTGTATTAATGATAATGGAGAAACTGGGGATTTCTTTTGAAAATAGTAAAACGGAGACGATCCAAAATGATAAATCAATATATGCGTTCTGTATCGCGGTAATTGGAGCAGCAGTTATATCACCAATCTATGAAGAAATTTTATATCGAGGTGTTTTTTATACGTTTTTTCGTGATAGATATGGCATATGGGGCGGGGTGATTATAAGTTCAATAATATTTACCGTTGTTCATATTCCAACATATAACACATTACCGGTGAATTTTTTAAGCGGAGTAGTATTTGCGTGGTTATATGAAAAAACAAATTCTATTTTATCGGCTATGATTGCACACGCACTATTTAATTTCATAGCAGTACTTCTTACATTTATGTCGAATTAAGAAGATATATAGGAGGGATACAAATGGAAATAGCGGTAGAACGTGTTTTTACGAATGAAATTTTAGCAAGAGCAGCAAAGGCATATCATGTAACGGTGGAAGAAAAGCCACTTGGTGATTTTGAAAATTATATTTTTAAGGCGAAGGGTAAAAATAATGAAGATTACGTATTACGCTTAACTCATTCTTCTCATCGTTCTAAAAAAGAGGTAGAGGCCGAACTAGATTTTTTACGGTATGTTGCGGAGCATGGGGCGAAAGTGGCGGGACCTCTTAATTCAATATCTCAAAATCTTGTAGAAGAAATTGGAGCGGAAGATGGCACTTTCTTTTTCGCGTCTTTATTTACATATGCAAAAGGTGAGCAAGTAAAAGGAGAAGAATCGGCTTATTGGGGAGATGCTTTCTTTGAAGCTTGGGGAAAAGCGATTGGACAACTGCATCGCCTTACAATGGATTATCCTAAAACTGACTACCGTGATACGTGGGAAGAGGATGAAAGTAGCATTGTTAGCGGATTAGAAGATGCGAAGGTGAAAGGGATTGCCACTGTATTAATGGATGAAATAAAGGCTCTTCCAATCGAAAGAGATACGTTTGGCCTTATGCATGGCGATATTCATCCAGGTAATTTTCATTATGATGGAAAAGGGCTAACAATCTTTGATTTTGATGACGCTGCCTATAATTACTTCATTCATGATTTAGCAATGGTTCTTTATTACTCTGTTCTTTTTACACCGTGGACATTGGAGAAAAAGACTGAATTTGCTCGTAAACAGTTACAAGTGTTAAGAAAGGGGTACGAATATGAGCACAGGCTGGCGGATAGTTGGTATGAATCGTTACCGTTATTTTTACGGTTACGTGATATAGGCCTATACGGTACGCTTCAAAAGAAATTTAAGGGGAAAGATATGCCAGAGGATTTTCAAAAGTTATCAGATGAGTTGTATGAAAGAATTATAAAGCAAGAGGCAATAGTGAATATATAATACAGATATAAGGGAACAAAGTATATAAAATAAATATATACTTTGTTTTTTTATACAAAAATATGTTTACTTTATTAAAATAATATTGTTATAGATTCGGTATACACTTATAATTTTATATATATTCTGAATATTCTTTATAAAGGAGGAGGGGGAAAGTTGGAAGCTATCGTAAGTTGGATAAATAATATTGTTTGGAGTCCAGCACTTGTCTATTTATGTTTAGGAGTAGGTCTATATTTTTCCATTCGAACAAGGTTTTTACAAGTAAGACATGTAGGGGAAATGGTGAAGCTTACATTTAAGGGAGAAAAGTCTGATGCGGGTGTTTCTTCGTTCCAAGCGTTAGCACTTTCGTTATCAGGGCGCGTTGGAACCGGAAATATTGCCGGTGTTGCAACGGCTGTTGCCTTTGGTGGTCCAGGCGCTGTATTTTGGATGTGGGCGGTAGCCTTTCTAGGAGCTGGTTCTGCATATGTAGAATCGACGCTTGCACAAATATATAAGACGAAGCATCAAGGGCAATTCCGCGGTGGTCCTGCTTATTACATTGAAAAAGGACTAGGTGTTAAATGGTACGCATTAGTGTTCGTCGCAGCGACAATTCTTGCAACAGGAATGCTGCTTCCAGGTGTTCAAGCGAATAGTATTGCTGTAAGTCTAGAAACAGCTTTTGGTATTAATACTTCTGTATCCGGGGCGGTATTAGTAGCGGCATTAGCACTTATTATTTTTGGTGGAGTTAAGCGAATTGTTAACGTAGCGCAAGTTGTAGTACCGTTTATGGCGCTTGGCTATATTTTAGTAGCTTGTGTAATTGTAGGTATGAATATCGAAAAACTACCAGACGCTTTCATGTTAATTTTAAAAAGTGCATTTGCATTAGAAGCAGCTTTTGGCGGGATTATTGGTTTAGCAATTTCTTGGGGTGTAAAACGTGGTATTTATTCAAACGAAGCAGGGCAAGGAACTGGGGCCCATGCAGCAGCTGCTGCTGAAGTATCGCATCCAGCTAAACAAGGGTTAGTACAAGCATTTTCCGTTTACATTGATACATTATTTGTTTGTTCAGCAACAGCATTTATGATGATTATTACAGGCATGTATAACGTATTTGATGCAAGCGGAAAAAACTTTATCGTCAATAAATTAAATGGTGCACAGCCAGGTCCTGGTTATACACAGGCAGCAGTAGAATCTGTTTTCCCTGGATTTGGAAACGGTTTCGTAGCAATCTCTTTACTATTCTTCGCATTTACAACAATTATGGCTTATTACTACATTGCAGAAACGAATATAGCTTACTTAAATCGTGATAAAGACCGTCCTTGGATGTCTATCGTACTAAAGTTTGTATTCTTAGGAGTTGTATTCTACGGTTGTGTAAAAACAGCAGAAACAGCATGGGCTTTAGGAGATATTGGTGTAGGAATTATGGCATGGGTTAACATTATTGCGATTCTATTATTACAAAAACCGGCATTGATCGCATTAAAGGATTATGAAAAGCAGAAAAAAGAAGGAAAAGATCCAGTGTTCGATCCGCAGAAATTAGGAATTAAAAATGCTGATTTCTGGGAGCATGAATACGGGAAAGACAAGAAAGAAGAAGTATCTTAAGAGAATAGAAATGAAGGAGCAAAGGGAAATCCCTTTGCTCTTTTTTATGGACAAAATGAAGATGAAAGTTATTTTTTTGCCTATTTTTGAATATAAAAAGAATGTACATGCTTTGTTTAGGAGAGGGGGGAGTATGGTGATAGAGTTTCGTAATGTAAATAAATATTATGGTAACTTCCAAGTTTTGAAAAATATTAATGTGCAAGTGAAAAAAGGTGAAGTGGTAGTAGTTGTTGGTCCTTCAGGATCAGGAAAAAGTACATTGCTTCGGTGTATAAATCAGTTAGAGGCGATTACTGATGGAGAGTTAATCGTACAAAATACAGACGTACACAATAAAAAAACAGATATGAATGAATTACGCCGAAATATTGGTATGGTCTTCCAGCATTTTTACTTATACCCACATAAAACAGTTCTGCAAAATATTACACTAGCACCAATTAAAGTAAATAAAACTTCAAAAGAAGAAGCAGAAAAAACAGCGATGGTTTATTTAGAGAAAGTAGGAATCCCGGAGAAGGCAGGTGTATATCCTCATCAATTATCCGGGGGTCAACAGCAAAGGGTAGCTATTGCTAGAGGGCTCGCGATGCAACCGAAAATTATGCTATTTGATGAGCCTACGTCCGCTCTTGATCCAGAGATGATCGGAGAGGTGCTTGATGTTATGAAAGCGCTGGCTAAAGAAGGAATGACGATGGTCGTCGTCACACATGAGATGGGATTTGCACGTGAGGTAGCAGATAGAATTTTATTTATGGATGACGGTCAAATTATCGAAGATACAACACCATCACAATTTTTTGAAAATCCTGAACAAGAAAGAGCACGTCTATTTTTAAGCCGGGTATTAAATCATTAAAGGAGGAATTTCATGCTTAAGATGAAAAAGTTGTTTACCCTAATCGTATTCTCATGTTTATTCGTGTTTATTGTTGCTGGGTGCGGGGGGAAAAAAGACGAGGCGAAAGAAACGAATACGAAGCAAGGCGGAGCTGTTGAGCAAATTAAGAAGCGCGGGAAGTTAGTAGTTGGAGTGAAGAATGATACGAATTTATTTGGATTGAAAAACCCTTCAACAGGGCAAGTAGAAGGATTCGATATTGATATCGCGAAGGCACTTGCGAAAAAAATTCTTGGTGATGAAAAGAAACTAGAGCTGAAAGAAGTAACGTCTAAAACACGTATTCCGATGCTGAAAAATGGTGATATTGATGCAATTATTGCGACAATGACAATTACGGAAGAACGCAAAAAAGAAGTAGATTTCTCAGATGTATATTTTAAAGCAGGACAATCGTTACTTGTGAAAAAAGGAAGCAATATTAAGAGCATTGATGATATAAAACAAGGCGTTAAAGTATTAGCTGTAAAAGGATCAACATCTACAAATAACATTCGCCAAAAATCACCAGAAGCAACAGTATTAGAGTTTGAGAATTATAGTGAGGCATTTACAGCGTTAAAAGCAGGTAAAGGCGATGTTTTAACTACAGATAATGCGATTCTTTACGGAATGGCAAAACAAGATTCTAATTATGAAGTTGTAGGGAAAATTTTCACGGATGAACCATATGGAATTGCAGTACAAAAAGGTGCAGACGATTTAACGAAAGAGATTAATAGTTTATTAAAAGATATGAAAGCGAATGGAGAATACGATAAATTGTATGAAAAATGGATTGGTCAAAAACAAGAGAAGTAAAATAAAACTTTATTTCTCGTGATGAATAGTAAGAGTGAGAGGATGAGAGTACTCATCCTCTTCTTGTAAAGAAAGAGGGGAGAATATGTGCCTGATTTTTCTATATTAACGAATAACATTGATATGTATTTAGAAGGATTTAAATATACGGTTATGTCTAGTGTAGTTGCGCTAATAGGAAGTTTTGTTTTAGGAATTATTATGGCAGTGATGCGAATTTCACCTATTCGTATTTTGAATTGGATTGGCTCTGCCTATGTAGAGTTTGTTAGAAATATTCCACTCGTATTAATTGCATTCATTTTCTATTTTGCTTTGCCTGTAATAGGAATTACTTTCAACGGTTTTGTAGCAGGGACAGTTGCGCTTACAGTTTATACAGCGGCTTTTATTGCGGAAGTAATTCGTGCTGGTATTTTATCAGTCGCGAAAGGTCAAATGGAAGCAGCACGTTCTTCAGGATTAACTTATACGCAAGCGATGTATCATGTCGTCTTACCTCAAGCGATGAAAATCGTCATTCCTCCTCTAGGAAATCAATTTCTCAATTTAGTAAAAAACTCTTCAATACTCGGAATTATTGCTGGAACGGATTTAATGTATCAAGGAGACTTAATTTCAACGAAGACGTTCGTTACGTTTGATGTATATATATTTGTCGGGATGTTTTATTTAGTATTAACAATTCCGCTAAGTATGCTAGTGCGTTATTTAGAAAAACGCTTGGCAAAGGAGGCGGTATAAATGGATTTTAAAGGAGCGATAACAGGTGATCATATCCTCTTTTTATTAAAAGGATTACTCATAACGTTAGAGGTAGCGCTCATAGCAATTGTACTTAGCTTTATTATTGGTAGTGTAATAGGAATATTGCGCTATACGAAAATACCTGTCGTCTCACAAATATTAGGCTTTATCGTGGAAGTCATTCGAAATTTACCGCTACTTTTAATTATATTTTTTACGTATTTTGCACTTCCGGAAGCGGGATTGAAGTTAGAAATTATAACAGCTGCAATTGTTGCTTTAACAATATTTGAAGCGGCAATGATATCTGAAATTGTTCGAAGCGGTCTATTATCTATCGAAAAAGGGCAGATTGAGGCTGCAAGGTCTTCTGGATTAACGTATGTGCAAGCGCTTTGGCATATTATTTTGCCGCAAGCATTAAGAAGAATGGTCCCCCCGCTTGTTAGTCAATTTATTTCATTGTTAAAGGATACGTCATTAGCAGTTGTTATATCATTGCCAGAGCTTATGCATAATGCTCAAATTATTAGCGGGCAGAATGTAAATTATATGATTCCGACATTTATACTAGCAGCCTGTATGTATTTTGTTGTAAACTACGGTTTATCAATTTTATCTAGAAGATTAGAAATACGTTAACTCTTACAAAAAAATGTAAGAGTTTTTTCCTTATAAATCCTTTTTTTCCTCAAATTAGTATTGCGAGCTCTTAATATTTGAATTTTTATATTGTTTTATCAGAAAAGTTTTAATTTTATATGGAAATTGTAATCGCTTTCGTGTATATTTTTATTATCAGAAAATTTTAAAAAGAGATAGGGGTACTTGTAGGGGGAGGATTAAGATGCAGCAAACAACGAATGAGCAATTACATCGTACGATGAAGAGTAGACATTTATTTATGATCGCACTAGGTGGTGTAATCGGAACTGGTTTTTTTCTAGGTTCAGGTTACACCATTAATCAGGCTGGACCAGGGGGAGCCATCCTTTCATATTTAGTGGGCGGATTTATTATGTATTTAACAATGCTTTGTCTTGGAGAGCTAACGGTAGCAATGCCAGTTTCAGGATCTTTCCAAAAGTATGCGACGAAGTTTATTGGACCAGGAACTGGATTTATGATCGGTTGGCTATACTGGATTGGATGGGCAGTAACAGTAGGATTAGAATTAACATCGATCGGTTTAATGATGAAAAGATGGTTTCCGAATGTTGATGTTTGGGTATGGTGTCTCGTATTCGGAGTTATTTTATATGCTTCAAATGCAATATCAGCGAAGAGTTATGCTGAATTAGAGTTTTGGTTCTCTAGTATTAAAGTAGTTACAATTATTGCATTCATTCTACTTGGTGGTAGCGCATTACTAGGATTTTTACCATATGACGGAAAAGAAGCAGCGCCTCTTTTCTCTAACTTTGTAAGTGATGGTGGGCTATTCCCAAATGGACTAGCCGCAGTGCTTCTTACGATGATTACAGTTAACTTTTCCTTCCAAGGAACAGAGTTAATCGGGATTGCAGCAGGAGAGAGTCAGAATCCTGAAAAAACAATTCCACGCGCAATTCGTAATACAGTATGGCGCATTATGTTATTCTTCATTTTAACAATGACAATTTTAGTAGGGTTAATTTCTTGGAAAGAAGCAGGGATAATTGAAAGCCCATTCGTAGTTGTATTTGATAAAATCGGTATTCCATATGCAGCTGATATTATGAACTTCGTTATTATTACAGCTCTTCTATCTGTAGCGAACTCAGGGTTATATGCAGCAACGCGTATACTATGGTCACTTGCAAATGAAGGAATGGCACCAACTTCTTTCAAGAAAGTAAATAAACGTGGTATTCCGATTACAGCGTTAGTCGTAACAATTGCAGTAGCGGGCCTTTCTTTATTAACAAGCTTCCTTGCAGAAGATACAGTATATATGTACTTATTATCTATAGCTGGTTTATCTGCTGTTTCAAGTTGGATCATTATTGCTTTATCGCAACTTCGTTTTAGAAGTCAGTATTTAAAAGGCGGAGGAAAATTAGAGGACTTAAAGTATAGAACACCACTATACCCGCTTGTTCCAATTTTAGCTTTAATTACAAATAGCATCGTTGTTATTAGTTTAGCGTTTATTCCAGAACAACGAATGGCGTTATATTGTGGTATTCCATTTATCATTTTCTGCTATATATATTATTATATGAGTAAGAAACGGAAGAAGCCGATGAAAGTGGAGATGGAAGCGAAGTATGAAAATAAAAATTAAGCATGATGATATAGAGGCAGATTTATCGTATGGTCCATTAGCGATTGGAAAAGAAAATGGGTATTCACCGTTACAATTACTCGTTTCTTCTATCGCAGGATGTAGTGCAATTGTCTTTCAAACAATTTTAGAAAAGAAACGTATTACATACGATACGTTTACAATTGAAACTGAAATTGGTAGAAGTGAAGCTTTATCAAAACCAGTTGAAAGTGTTCATTTGTACTATAAAATTAAAGCAGAGAACATTACAGAAGAACAATTAGACAAGGCACTGCAACTTGCGGTGAAAAATTGCACAATTGTTCAATCTGTAAAGGATAGTATAAAAGTTACAGAAACAATTGAATTAGTAAAGTGAAACATAAAAACGTGAGAATAGGGCGCTCACGTTTTTATGTTTTTGGCAGAGGGGGAAGAATGATGGAATGTTTAGGTTGTAAATTAGTAAATGAAGAAGAAATTATATATAAAGTGTATGAAGATGATTATGTAACTTGTTTTTTAGATCATGCGCCTTTCTATACAGGGCATACTTTAATCGTTCCAAAGCTGCATGTTGTAGAAGTGGACGAATTAGATGATTGTGTAGCGCAAGCGATTATGGACGCTTCTAAGCTTATTTCAAAGGCTATTAAGTTATTATATAAACCAGACGGAGTTACAATTTGCCAAAATGGTGGAATCTTTAACGAGTTAACTCATTATCACATGCATGTTGTGCCGAGATATAAAGAGCGTTCGTTTGCTGAGTTTTATACGGTGCAATCGGGAGAAAAGAAGAATTATAATTTTGAAGAGACACAGAATTTGTTAAAAGAAGCGATAGAGCAAATACTGCTTACTAAAAAGGCGTAAGAGGGATGTTCTTAAGGGAACATTCAGGAAAATTCTAATATTAAAAAGCCCAATTTCTCAGTTAAAATAGAGAAATTGGGCTTTTCTTTATTCTATTATTTAATTTTATCTATTAAAGAATTCTGCAGTGTCACAAAGTATATCGCTCATTCGTTATATAGAATGAGAGGAGGAATTATATGAAAGTTACAAACAAAGATTACGAAAAGATGGAAGAGCTATATGAGTTGTACGAACAAAAAATTTATTATGTAGCTTATTCTATTTTAAATAATATTCAGCAGGCTGAAGATGCGGTTCAAGAGACGTTTATTACTCTTTATAAGAACTTGGAAAAGCTCCATAGCTTGAGCACTGAAGAGCTTAAACGATACATTTTGAGGGTCGCGAAAAACAAGGCGATTGATAGTTACCGGAAAAATAAACGACATGAAACATTTTTAGAAGAATATCAACGAGAATCAACAGAGGTGGTAGATGAAAATATTGAAGAGTGGGAAAAACGTATAATGTCTGAGGTTCAGATTGATACATTGCTAAAAGAGCTAAATGAATCTAACAGACAAGTGTTTAAGTACAAAGTCTTCTATAACTTAACGTATCAAGAAATTTCAAGTGTAATGGGGATAACAGAGGCTAATGTCCGCAAGCAATTTGAGCGCGCTCGAAAACGAGTACAAAGTATTATAGGAGGTATACAAAATGACGAATTCAAAGAACTCCAAAGAAATGTATGACCTTGCTGAAAAAATTGCTTTAGATGATTTTGATAAATTGGATGAACAACATGAATTTTCACATACATATACGCACAAAAAGAAATTGTTTATGGAGGAAATGAAGCTGAAAGGCGAGCAACCACAGACAAAGCGTAAAAGACATCGCATGTTAATCGCTGCTGCCTGCTTATTGATTGGCATGCCGACAACAGTTTTTGGTGCAGTGAAAGTCTACAATATGATTGTTCAAAAACAAAATTACGAAGTAAATGTTTCAGTAACGAATAAGGAATCGAAAAATATTGATAAGTGGTATAAGTTGAAGGTTGGTAAATTACCAGAAAATATGGAAGCAATCGATGACTCTGCTATGAAATATTCATTTAAAGATAACTACGCAATGGGTGGATTTTCATTCGCTCTTTGGAGAGTGGGGGGGAATTCAGATTTTCCAACTCTGTACTCGAAAAGTTATGAAGAAAAAGAGATAAATGGTAAGAAGGCAGTAATTGTCCATAGAGAAACTGGTAATAAAGATTTAATGTTTAATAGAGTGATTTTTCTCTATTTTGAGGAAGAGGGAATTATGTTACAAAGTTATATTGGAAACGATATAAACGAACAACAAATGATGGATGTGTTAGGGAACATTTCACTTGAGCCCACATCAAAAGAAAAGGCATCACATATAGCAGATTATGATAAAAAGTATTTTAGTCAAGCAGATGAACCTAAAAAAACTAAGGTTATTCCTTTGAAAAAAGATAGCAAACGACTATTTAATATAGGGAAAAAGATTCCAGTAACGATAGAGCAAATTACGGATAACAGTAAACTTGAATATGTTATAGAAAAAGTTGAAGTTTTTGATTCGATCAAAGATTTTAAGCAAGAAAACTTTAATGAAATGGGATTAGGAAGACTAAGCGAGAATCAAGCTTTGGATCAAGCAGGACAATTGATACCATATAGACGGGATAAATATAAAGTTGGAAATGGTAAAGATTCAATTGATAAATTAGTAGAGACAAAATTAGTTCATCCTAAATTTGTCTACCTGACAACGACAGTGAAAAATATTGGTACAAAGTCGACAGAAGAAATCTATATGCATCCATCTATAAAACTGCTTAAATCTGAAGGTAATGCATGGAACTACGCTAAAGAAGATGGAATTGCAGAGAAAAATATTATGACGGGCGAAGTTGATTATTTAGAACCTCACGGAGATGGGAAAAGCTTTTACAATATTGGCAGTATCACACCAGGGGAAACGGTAAAAGTTAACTTAGGTTATTTTGTAGATGAGGATAAACTAGATTCAATCTTTTTGGATGCTTTCAATTACAGAGGGATTGGTGACACTGAAAATATGAATTCGAAAAATCGTTGGTGGTTTGACATTCGTCAATAATAAAATAATAGGAACAACGGGACTAAAAAGCTGCTTATATTTAGCAGCTTTTTCAGTCTTCATACATATGTAAAACTTCTTTCGCGCGTATGCGTAAACCATCTATTAATTCTTTCGGTTCTAAAACTTTTGCATCTTTTCCAAGTCTATAAAATAAAGGGGTAATAAAGTTGATTTCTCCTTTATCAATTGTTGTATTTATATATCCTGTCCCATCTTCGTTTACTATAACGAACTCTTCAAGGTAGGGAACGCTTTTACACTGGCGCACGCCCTCTGTCGTTAGTAAAACATGTAATTGGATAGGAGTGTGTACTACGTTAGAGTTAGATTCGAACCATTCTTCTAAATTCATGAACGTATCTTTATTTTCTTCTGTTGATAATATAGAAAGAATACGATCAACGCGATACAGTAATACTTTGTTTCGACTATAGTCATAGGATGGCAAGTACCATAAACCATCGTGGGCATATACACCGATAGGATGAACATGTTTTGTTTTAATCCCCGATTTAGACTCGTATTGAAAGTGTAAGTTTTTATTTTCAATAGCCGCTGTTAATACTTCGTTTAAAAAAGTTGTCTCAATTGTTCTCTTCGGATTCCAAAAAGCGATATAAGAACGTATTTTATCAACTTTAGCTTTCGCATCATTTTGTAGAGAGCTATACAGTTTATGAGTAACAGAATTGATTTCTGTATTAAAAGGCAAGTTACGATAGTAGCTTAAAGATTGGAAAGCAAAAAAGATGGAGACCGCTTCTTCTTCGGTAAATAAAATGGGGGGAAGCATGCTGCTTGTTAATACTTTATATCCCCCATTACGACCTTGTTCAGCGTAAATGGGTAATCCCATATCACTTAAATCTAAAATATATCTATGGACCGTACGAACGGAAATATTAAATTCATCAGCTATTTCTTGAGCTGTAAATTTTCTTTTCGCAGAAGCAAATATAAGAATGTCTAGTAAACGTTTTGCTTTTGACAAGGATATCACCTTTTTCTTTTTTAACATGACATAAGTTGTCATGTTTTATGGTTAGTATAGTGCTTATAAGATGATTTTATCAATAGAAGCTGTAAGGAGGAAAAGATATGTCACGTGAAATTGTTTTATTTATTGCAGCGAGCTTAGATGGATTTATCGCGAAAGAAGATGATGATTTAGAGTGGTTAATGGAAACAGAAGGTGAGGGAGACAACGGTTATACAGAAATGTACGAAACAATTGATACGATAATTATGGGAAAGAGAACGTACGATTATGTGGTAGAGCATACAGAAACATTCCCGTATCTAGATAAAAAATGTTATGTGTTTTCTAATTCAGAAAAAGGTTCAAACGGACATGTAGAGTTTGTAAATGAAGATGTAGTGGAGTTTACAAAAAGGTTGAAATCGCAGGAAGGATCTAAAATATGGATGGTCGGCGGAGGGAGTCTACTGAGAGGATTTTTTAAGAATAATTTAATTGATGAATATGTTGTTACGATTACACCTCACATATTAGGTTCTGGAGTTCCGTTATTTAAAGAAGAGAACCCGGAAATTCATTTAACTTTAACGGATACGAGACGTTTTGGCCAATTCGTAAATTTATATTATAAAGTAAAGTCCTAAAGGATAAGAAAACACGACTATTGATGATAGTCGTGTTTCTATATAGATGGCAATGAAATTGTAAAGCAAGATCCGTGATCAATTTCACTTGTGACAGTAATATTCCCGCCGTGTAGTTCTACAATTTCTTTTACGATGGAGAGCCCTAAACCAGTGCCTCCTGTAGCTCTAGAGCGCGCTTTATCAACACGGTAAAAGCGATCGAAAATGTGAGGGAGGTCTTCAGGGGGAATACCTTCTCCCTTGTCCTTAATTTTGATGGAAATATGTTTATGTTCTTCTGTAACAGAAATATTAATATGAGAATGTTCTTTTGAATGTCTATACGCGTTATTTAAAATGTTAGCCATAACTTGTTCAAAGCGTTGCTCATCTAGCTTTACTAAGAATGAGGAAGGACATGTGAAAACAACTTTAATTTGTTTTGCTCCGTACATCACATTTATTTTTTCAGTGATGCGAGTAAGGAAGGTGTGTAAATTCACTTCCTGTACTTGAATGAAAAAGTTATGCTTTTCCATTTGAGCGAGTGAAAATAAATCTTGAACTAAGTTTGTAATATAATCAGACTCGTCTTTTATAATGGATAAGTATCGTAAACGTTGCTCTGGGTGTGTGTTTTCTTTTAATGCAATGTCAGCATAACCTCTTACGTACGTTAATGGTGTTCGTAATTCGTGAGCAACACTTGCTAGAAATTCACTTCGCTCTGTTTTCATATAATGTAAATCATTTGCGAGAGTTTGGATAGATTGTGCTAGTTCACCAATTTCGTCATTTCGAGTAGTTGTTAATGAAACGGATAAATCGCCCTTACTCATTTTTTCAGTCGCTTGTTTCATGTGTAACAATGGCTTTGTTAACAAACGTGATAATAGAAAAATGGTGATGGCTGTTAATAGGAAAGTAATGACTCCAGCGATAATGAATTGCCGTGTGAGCCCGTTAACCATTTCTTCGATTGATTCCGTCCCGAGAAACATATATACATAGCCTTCCGTTTTTCCTGCCACTACAATTGGGCTAACTGTACATATATAATTAGATGTTTTCCAATGATTCTCTATAATTGCTCCATCATGATCTGTTCGTGTTTGCATTCCTTCAATATGTTTTTTTATAGTAGTATTTATTTCATTGGATTTAGCTAGTATTTCCTTATTTGCATTTGTAATAATAACAGTTGTTTCAGCTTCGGATTCCATTAAAGCAACATGGGAGATTGTTTGCCTGTCAAAATATTTTTCAAGGACATCTCGGTGACTATTTCCGCGCTTTAATAAAGCAGTCATTTCTTCATTTACTCTATTGTTTACAAGGCTATAATAGAGCAAGACAAATAGAACACTTTCGATTAAAAGTGTAACAATTAGAAAATAAAATCCGAGTTGAATAGAAATTCGCTTCATCGTTTTGCTCCTTAGTTTTCAATATCAATCCATCGATATCCTACTCCGTAAACAGTTTTTAAATGGTGATCAATAGGGAAATTTACTTTTCGTAATTTATCACGTAAGTTACGAATATGTGAGTCGACTGTTCTATCTTCGGTATTTGTATTTAACCCCCAAATTCGTTCAATGAGCTGATCACGGCTTAATACGTAGTTCACATGACGTAAAAATAATCCGAGTAAAGAGAATTCGATTGGGGTGAGAAGAAGTTCTTCATTATGGACAGAAATGAAATGCTTGGCCTCATCCCATAAAATGCCGTGATATTGGATTTGTGCATGTTGATTGGTTCGGCGTAAAACAGCTTCAATTCTTGCGAAGAGCTCCTCTTCGTGGAATGGTTTCGTCACGTAATCATCTGCTCCAAGTTTTAACCCTTGGATGACATCTACCGTTTGATCACGAGCAGTTACCATAATGATAGGAACGTTACTAAATGATCGAATTCTTTTGCACGTTTCCCACCCATCCATCTTTGGCATCATAATGTCGAGTAAAATAAATTTGAAGTTTCGATTTTCTATATGTGAAATAGCTTCTTCTCCGGATACTGCACATACGCAGTTATATCCGATTGGAGTAAGATAAAGCGTTAATAATTCAAGCATTCTCGGTTCATCATCTACGAGTAGTATATCGATCATAGAGTACCTCCGCATTTGTAGTTATTACTTAAATTGTAAGTCAAAATCATGAAGAAATGGTGCAGATTATAATGCATCTGCATAATTTCTTCAGAATTGCTTGTTATTGTAAAGTTGAAATTCCATTTTAGGTAATAATATTGGCTCGAAAACGAATAATACGGAGGCGATATAGTGAAAAAGATGACCCGAATTTTTGGGATAACAATAATTGCAGCAGTCGGTCTTGCGGCATGCGGACAAACGAACACAGATCATAAAAATCATGAATCTACAGAAGAGAAGAAAACAGAGCAAAAGGAGATGAAAATGAATCAGGAGGTAACTGCGCCGAAAGAAATGAATCAAGGTGCATCGAATGATTTATTAACGACAAGTTTAAAAAATGTAACGAGATTAAATACAAATGATCCTCTGCAAATGGCAGTATTAACTTCGCAAACGATATGGCCAGCAACGCATAAAGAGAATCAGCCAGGCGCTATTATTTTAGTGCCAGTGAACGAGTGGCAATTAGGTATTGCAAGTGCGGATCTTATTCATCATCCGAATAACGGACCGATTTTATTTATAGAAAAAGAAAAGGTACCCGAAATGACGTTAAAAGAAATAAAACGATTAAATCCGCTCGGAACGAAAGATGGAACGCAAATTATGGTGATGGGGAATGTAGGGGCAGCTAGCCTAGAGCAATTAAAAGAATATAAAGTAAAGCAAATAAAAGAAACGGACCCAGCTAAATTTGCTAAAGATGTTGATAAAGAATATGCCGATATAACAGGAAATTATCCAAATAGCGTTATTATCGGTTCGTCTGAAGAAGAAGGACGTTTATATACAACACCAGCTGTAAATTGGATTTCTCATATGCCAGAACCACTTTTATATGTAGAAAAAGATAAGGTGCCAGAAGCGACGATAGAGGCATTAAAAATGAGAAAAGATAAAGCAAATATATATGTGTTAGGACCAGAAAAAATCGTTTCGAAAGAAGTAGAAAAAGAGTTAAATAAATACGGAAAAGTGACCCGTATTAGTCGGGAGACTCCAACAGAAAATTCAGTTGCATTTGCGAAATTTAAAGATGAAAAAACGAAATTTGGCTGGGGATTCACAAAACCAGGTCACGGTTTGTCATTTGTTTCAAGCAAAACACCAGACTTAGCAATTGCGGGAGCACCGTTTTCACATATGGGTAAGCATGCCCCTGTTGTTTTGCTTGAGGAAGGAAAAGCTTCACAACCAGTTTATGACTTCCTTGCTACTATTCAGCCGAAGTTTAAAGATGATCCAACACTTGGACCATATAACCATGGTTTCCTATTAGGAAGTAGTAGTGATATTTCATTTGAAACACAAGGTATATTGGATGAGAGGTTAGAAATTGTTCAGGAAAGTGGTCAAGGTCACGGTGGACATTAATGAAATGAGAAAAGACGCTGCTAAGGTAGCGTCTTTTCTTTAGGAAACTTTTACATAGCACAACATCCTTTGCTCGTTATATAATAGCCTTCGTGCAGTCGGCCCTGATTTTCTTATGGAGAAAATCAAATGATAAAAGAGTAGAGGAGTGTTACTTTGTTTCAAACTATAAAAAATGAATGGTTCTCAAATATGAGAGGGGACGTGCTATCGGGGGTTGTTGTTGCTTTAGCATTAATTCCTGAAGCGATAGCTTTTTCTGTTATTGCAGGTGTAGATCCGACCGTTGGGTTATACGCCGCTTTTTGTATTGCGGTTACAATTTCGTTTGTCGGCGGAAGACCAGGGATGATCTCGGCGGCAACGGGTGCGATGGCGTTATTAATGGTCACTCTTGTAAAGGATCATGGTTTGCAATATTTATTTGCTACGACAATATTAACAGGTATTGTTCAAATTATTTTCGGAGTGTTCAAACTTAGCTCATTTATGAAGTTTGTTCCTAAATCTGTTATGAGTGGTTTTTTAAACGCACTTGGAATTTTAGTTTTTACTGCACAACTGCCACATTTTAAAAATGTAACTTGGCAAATGTATGCACTTGTCGCATTAGGACTTGCAATTATATATTTATTTCCACGTATTACGACGGCTGTTCCGTCTACACTTATTTCAATTATTATTGTGACAAGCATTGCACTTATGAGCGGATTACAGTTAAAAACAGTAGGGGATATGGGAAGCTTACCGAAAGAATTACCGTTCTTTAGTATTCCTGATGTTCCATTTACACTTGAGACATTAGCAATTATTTTACCGTATTCAGTTATGCTAGCGGTTATAGGTTTACTAGAGTCATTATTAACGGCGTCGGTTTTAGACGATATGACACATACGGAAAGTAATAAGCATAAAGAGGCACGTGGACAAGGGATTGCGAACGTTGTTGCTGGGTTTTTTGGAGGAATGGCAGGATGTGCAATGATTGGACAATCTGTTATTAATATTAAATCAGGTGGTCGAGGGAGATTATCGACGCTTGTAGCCGGTGGTTTTTTAATCGTATTGCTATTTGTTTTAGGTGATTACGTTGTTCATATTCCGATGGCAGCTTTAGTTGCAGTTATGATTATGGTTTCGATTGGGACGTTTGATTGGAACTCTGTAGCGACGATTCATAAAGTACCAAAAGGAAACGCATTTGTTATGATCGTAACAGTTGTGATTGTCCTAATTACACATAATTTAGGATTAGGTGTAATTATCGGAACGATAATTAGTGCAGTTTTATTTGCATTCAATATGGCAAAGATTCACGTGAAACATTTGTATATTGAAAATAAGAAAATATACGAAATTCACGGCCAACTATTCTTCGCATCTACGGCAGAGTATATAAATGCTTTTTCATACAATGAAGATGTGAAAGAAATTGAGATGAACTTTACTAACGCACACGTATGGGATGATTCAGCGGTAGCGGCAATTGATAAAGTTATAATGAAGTATGAACAAAGCGGTGTGAAAGTAAGGATCACAGGGTTAAATGAACGTAGCTCGAAGCTCGTTGCGAATTTAGCTACTTATAATAAGAGAATTGCTAGTTAGAAGCCTCCTTTTTAGGGGGCTTTATTATATAATACGGGTAGGATAACGAAAAGGGGATTCAGCATATGTACAAACAAATTTTATTAGCATGCGATGGTTCTGAACATGCACTTCGAGCAGCCGAGCATGCAACATATATTGCGAAATTTAACGAAGAAACACATGTTGAAGTTGTGTACGTAGTAGATAATAGAACGGCAAAGTCAGATATTATACAAGGACAAACGGATTTAGAAACAATATCAGCTAGTCGAAAAGATAAATTAAAAGAGATTGAGGGTTTATTAAAGAAAGAGAACATTTCCTACAAAATTACGATTCTACATGGCGATCCAGGAGATACGATTGTTCAATATGTAAATACAGGGGATATAGATCTTATTATTGCTGGGAGTAGAGGGCTAAATACACTGCAAGAAATGGTGCTTGGTAGTGTAAGTCATAAAATAGCAAAGCGTGTGAAATGCCCGGTTATGATTATAAAATAAAGTGAGATATTCTGTAGTGTAAGCAGGACCTTGATATAATTCGAGGTCTTTTTTGATGTATAGAGGGGGAGATTATGGAAATACTAGATATAAGTTTAGAGGGAAATTGCTAACTTACAAATTTGTAAGTTAGTTGTCAGCGAAATCGATGTTATGAAATTTTTCCCATTGATACAATAAGAATATCAATGGGGACATAGGGAGGATGGAAGGTATGAAATCATTTCAAAATTTGTCTTATAGCCAAGGGGTAAGTTTAATTTGTTTAGGTGGATTTGCTGGATCTGTTACGTTAGCTGTTTTAATAAAGATGATTCATCAAATTTTTTGATTTTATAGTAGGGAAGGAATTGGTTGTTATAAATAGTAAGAAAAGGATTGTAAATAAAAAATAGCTCTTAGCATGTATGTAGATGCTAAGAGCTATTTTTATGATTATTTTTCTACTTCTGGCTTCTCACTTGTTACAGTAACGTCTTTCCAATGTGAAGTTATTTGATTTACTTCAGTGTTGACATCATAATTTTTTACGCGCTTATTAACACCTGTTAAATCAAATGTGTAATGAATTGGAATCATCGGTGCTTCGTCATGAATTAATTTTTGCCATTTATCGTATATTTCTTTACGATATTTTTCATCAGTAGCTTTTTCTGATAATCCTGCGTCTAATAACTTCGTATTTTCATCATTTACCCAGCGCTGGTAGTTGAATCCGGCATTTTTGCCCCATAGGCCAGAAAGGTCAGGGTCAGAGCCAGTATTCCAAGCACCAGAGAAAATATCAACCTTCGGATCATCTTTTTTAATCATATCACGCATAGCATTAAATTCGTGTAAGCGTCCATCAAGAAGTTCTACTTTTAAGCCGATATCTTTCCAAGATTGAATATAGAATTTTGCAAGTGGTTCACTTGTCTCACTACCGTTACTAGCTAGGAAGTTAATTTTAAATTCATTACCTTTTGGATCCTCACGGAATCCATCACCATTCTTGTCTTTATAGCCAGCTTCATCTAATATTTTTTTCGCTTTATCTACATCTAAGTTATATGCGCCAACACTGTTATTATGGTACTTTGGCATAGATGGTGGAATTGGAGAGTTAGCTGGAACACGAAGTCCGTGATATACTTTTTCTCCTAATTTTTCTCTATCAATTGCATATGCCATCGCTTGACGTAAACGAACGTCTTTGAACTTATCGTTATCCATTACAGCTTCATTCTTTGCTTTGTCCATATGTCCGAACTTAAATCCGATATAAGTGTAAGCAAGGTCAGTTTTACCAATTAGTTGTGTGTTTTTTAATTTACTTACGTTCGGATATTGATCAGCAGTAATTGATGCAATATCAATATCACCTTTTTTCAGAGATGCACTAACAATAGATGGATTTACAACTTTTAATGTTACATTTTTTAGCTTAGGTTTGCCACCCCAGTAATCATCAAAGCGCTCATACTCAACTGATTCACCAGGAACGATTTTTTTCACTTTAAATGGACCGAATCCAATTGGATTTTGACGGATTTTATCTGATTCAGCTAGTTTTTCAATTGGTACATCACCTAAATATTTTTTAGGTGTAGGATATGTCCAAATACCAGTTTTCAGTGAAGGGTTTACTTCTTTATAAGTAATGGAAATTGTTTTTGGATCGACTACTTTAATACCAGAAATTTTGTCAGCTTTTCCAGTGTGATATTCTTCCATACCTTCAATCATTTGCATTTGTGTATCGTAACGAATACCTGTATATTTACTATTACCGATAATTAAGTAAGAATATTCTAAATCCTCAGCCGTTAAAGGGTTACCATCATGCCATTTTACATTATCTTTAATTTTAATTGTAATTGTTTTTTTATCTTCAGAAATTGTATAAGTTGCAGCACCTTCATTTGTAATTTCCCAGTTTTTATCTGTAGCTAATAATTGTTCATCAAAGAAATCCATAATTTCTGAATCTGGAGCAACTTCATACAATACTCTACTTAAAACACCAGCGAAAGGTGAATTTGAAACGAGTCCATAAGTTAATGATCCGTCTTTAATTTCTTTACCGTCATTTTTTACAGCAGCACTAAATTTATTTGTTTCTACTTTTTTTGTGTTTGCTTTTTTACTACCGCTATCAGCACCCCCACATGCAGATAGTAATAATGTTGAAGCAGCAAGTGTACTTAATACTTTGTACAGTTTTGGTTTGTTCATAACTTCTCCACCCCTTATCCTTTTCTTTGTCTCGCATCAGCCGCACGCTTTAACGCTTGACCAATAAAATTTATACACAGCATCAACACTAAAATCATGATTGATGCGGGTAACCAAATCCACCACTTTTCTTGCAATACATCTGGGTTTGTTGCGTAACTTACAAGTGTACCAAGACTTGGTGTGCTCTCTGGTAGACCGAAACCTAAGTAAGTTAAACTAGATTCAATCCCGATGTTACCAGCAAGATTTAATGTAATATTTACGATGATAATAGAACTTAAATTAGGTAATATTTGCTGGAAGATTATCTTCCAATTTGGTGTTCCTAACGTTTTTGATGCAGATACATAATCAAGTTCCTTCTCAGTCAATACTTTAGATCTTATAAGTCTTGCTTTTCCGACCCATAAGAAGGTGGTCATTATGAGAATAAATGTTGTAATATTGAAAGTTGGAACGAGTGAGATAAACACGATAACAATCATTAAGAATGGTAAAATCATCATGAAATCGATGAAACGCATAATGATGTTATCTACAATACCTCCAAAATAGCCAGCAATTAGTCCCATCGTAAGACCAATAAGGGTTGCTAAAAGAGTGATGGCTAAACCCACTGTAAAGGAGTTACGTGTACCAATAATTAATTGTCCGAAAATATCGCGGCCTCCATAATCAGTTCCTAACCAATGTTCAGCAGAAGGAGGATCATAAATAGCAAACAGATCAACTCGGACGATATCTTCTTGCTTCATAATAAATGAAGTTGCATAAACGGCTATTAATATTAAAGCTAAAAAGAATAGGGAAAACATTGCTAGTTTATCTTTACGAAATTCTCGCCACATAATGGAGAAACCAGAAGGGCTCTTTTCGTAATGAATGACTTCAGTTTGTTTTTCAGGATTTGCTAACATAACGTTTCTTCACCTCCATTAATCAATACGAATACGTGGATCAACGATGCTTAGAATAATATCGGAAAGAAGAGTCCCGAGTAGCGTTGCGAATCCAGTAAATAATACAAGAGCAGTTACGACACTGAAATCACGTTGAGTGATAGATTGGAAAAATAGTTGTCCAATTCCTGGGTAGCCGAAAATATTTTCTAG
This sequence comes from Bacillus cereus group sp. BfR-BA-01331, assembly GCF_022663915.1. Lineage (NCBI taxonomy): Bacteria > Bacillati > Bacillota > Bacilli > Caryophanales > Bacillaceae > Bacillus > Bacillus cereus group sp. BfR-BA-01331. Next base: position 67,165 of record NZ_JAKUGJ010000010.1, on the reverse strand, counting down.
AATAATAGAGCCCCCAACTAAACCTGTAATTTCATATCCTAAAAATGCTGCAATTGGTAAAAATGAATTTCGTAAAATATGTCTGGAATATACTTTAGATTCTGGTACACCTTTTGCTTTTACCGTGCGTACAAAATCTTTATGTTTCGTATCAATAATTTCACTTCGTAAATATTGTACAGTTCCTACTGTTCCAATTAATGCCCCAGATAAAGCTGGTAAAATCATATGATTGAATTTACTTAAATAGTAATCAAATGATCCGGCTGCAACTTGTGGATCAACGCTACCACTCGTAGGGAAAATTGGATATAAAAAGCCGAATAAGAATAACATTACTAATCCAAAAATAAAGAGTGGCGTACCGAATCCTAAAAAGTTATAGAGTGTAATGAGTCGATCAGCCCATGTATCATTCCAACGTCCACTTATAACCCCAAGTGGAATAGCAATTAAGTAAGTAAGAATAAGAATAAGAAGAGCTAACAGTACTGTATTGCCAAGACGTTCCCCAATAATATCTGTTACTTTCAATTTATGAGCATAAGAAATACCGAAATCCCCTTGTACAGCATTTGAAATCCAGTGTACATATTGAGTAGGAAGAGGATCATTTAAACCTAGTTTCTCACGTTGTTCTTCAATCACTTTTGGATCCGCTTTTGGGTTTGCTAGCTCAGCGCCACTTAATGCATCACCTGGCATTGCCTTAGCAAGTGTAAAGACGAGTACACTTAATATGAATAATTGCGGTATCATTACTAAAACCCGGCGTAATATAAATTTCCACATGTTTTATCACTCCCTTATGGTAATGCCACCCGGTGAGTTGGCGAGATTGCTTTTAAATCGTAAGCACGACCGTTTTCATTGAAATAATTTTCGTAGGATCTCTCGTATTCCGTACTTACTTCACGACGTAATTTACGTTGTTGTTCGCGGTTTTCTGGACGAATATCAGGAATAGCTGATATTAGGCGTTTCGTATAGATGTGCTGTGGATTATTATAAATTTCTGCACTAGTTGCTTCTTCAACAATGCGCCCGCGATACATAACACCGATGCGGTCACACATATGGCGAATTACTCCTAAATCGTGACTTATGAATAGGTACGTTAATCCTAGTTCAGATTGTAAATCTTGTAAGAAGTTTAAAACTTGCGCTTGTACCGACACGTCAAGTGCAGATACTGGTTCATCCGCGATAATAAGTTTTGGTTTTAATGTAAGTGCGCGTGCAATACCAATCCGCTGTCTTTGTCCACCGGAAAATTCATGTGGGTATTTATAAATAGACTCAGGATTTAACCCAACTTTATCAAGATAATCTTGAACAGCTCTACGCTCTTCATCTGGTGAGAGCTTCTCAAAATTCCGAAGTGGTTCAGCGATAATATCCATAACGCGTTTCTTTGGATTTAAAGATGAATATGGATCTTGGAAAATCATTTGAATATCTTTTCGTTGTTCTCTTAACTCAGAGCGACTTAATTTCGTTAAATCTCTATTATTAAAATGAATGCTACCGCCTGTCGCTTTCGTTAAGTGCATAATTGCTTTACCGGTTGTTGATTTACCACTACCTGATTCACCAACGATTCCGTACGTTTCACCAGGTTGTAATTCAAAACTTACGCCATCAACAGCACGTACGTAGTCTAATGTGCGACCGAAAATACCACCTTTAATTGGAAAGTGTACTTTTAAATCTTCTACTTTAAGCAGTGCCATGAGTTACGTCATCTCCTTTCTTATGTTGGAAGTTGAAGTGCTTATAGCAGGTACAACGTACCCAATGGTCTGGTTTTACTTCATGTAAAACAGGATTTTCCTCATGTTGATCTGGTCTAACCCAAGGGATTCGAGCTTGGAATCGACATCCAGTGCGAGGAAGCTTCGCTAACGAAGGAACCACGCCTTGAATTACATGCAATTTTTCTTTTTCCGCATACGCAGATGGAATTGAGTTTAATAGAGAACGAGTATATGGGTGAAGCGGGTTATTAAAAATCTCTTCTACTGTTCCTGTTTCTACAACTTGTCCTGCATACATAACGACAATACGATCAGCTGTTTCGGCAACAACGCTTAAATCATGTGTAATTAAAATGATGCCCATTTTCGTTTGTTCTTGAATAGATTTTAGTAAGTCTAAAATTTGTGCTTGGATGGTTACGTCAAGAGCCGTTGTTGGCTCATCCGCAATAATGAGTGCTGGGTTACAAGCAATCGCAATCGCGATAACAATTCTTTGTCTCATTCCGCCAGATAATTCGTGAGGGTATTGTTTATATGTAAATTCTGGTTTTGGAATACCAACTTGATGGAGTAGTTCTAAGGTGCGTTCTTTCTTTTCTGCTTTCGAAAGGTTTGTGTGGTAGTCTAAGTTTTCTTCGATTTGTTTTCCAACTGTCATAAGAGGATCGAGTGCTGTAAGAGGTTCCTGGAAAATCATACCGATGTTTGATCCGCGTACTTTATTCATCTCTGCGGTCGACATAGTAAGTAAATCCTTATCTCTATAGTTAAGTTGCCCTTGTAATTTTGTATTTGCTTCATTATGCAGTCGCATAATGGAAAGGGCAAGTGCACTTTTTCCGCAACCGGATTCACCAACTATCGCGACAATTTCATTTTCATGGACAGTTAACGAAACGTTATCAACTGCTGCATGATATTGATCTTGTATGCGAAAGGAAGTCTGTAAGTTTTCAATGCGAAGAAGTGGATTCTTCATGGTTATCCCTCCATCTTTTCTGAAAAGACTAAATATTTAGTATGTTGTTGCTATTTTAATATAAAGTGACAATGTTTGACAAGAGTAAATATTCAAAAATCTTTTTATATAGAGATGGGATGCAGTAATATAAGGATAAAAACCCTTTTAAAACGCTCACAATTATGGGTTGGATTGATAAATTATTTGTAATAAAAAAGTACTATATGTAGAAAAAAGAGAGGTGTTCTGGAAAGAACTGTCTCTCTTTTTTTGTAAGTATAATATTAGTGTTTAAGCTTGTTTTTGTTTTGTAGATCCTGTATTTAAAGTAAGAGCAAGGAAGAACATTGCAAGCACACAAGAAGCAAGGAGCAAAATGAATCCGCCGTCCCATCCGAATCCATCTACAATAAAGCCCATAGCTGCGCTAGCAAAAGTAGCTCCCCCTAGGTAACCGAAGAACCCAGTTAACCCAGCGGCAGTTCCAGCAGCTTTTTTGGGTGCTAAGTCAAGCGCGTGAAGACCAATTAGCATAACAGGTCCGTAAATTAAAAATCCAATGGAAACAAGTGCGATACTATCAATGATTGGATGCCCAGCAGGATTTAGCCAGTAAACAAGAACGGCAATGAATACACCGACCATAAATAGAATACCAGCAGGTGCGCGGCGCCCTTTAAATAGTTTATCACTCATCCATCCGCAAAGAAGTGTACCTGGAATACCAGCCCATTCGTATAGAGCATAAGCTGTACGTGAGCTACTATGAGTAAAGCTTTTTTCTTCTACTAAATAAGTAGGAGCCCAGTCTACAACGCCGTAACGAACGAAATAAACAAAAACGTTAGCGATAGCGATGTACCATAAAAACTTATTGTTTAATATGTATGTAAATAAAATTTCCTTTACCGAAAGTTCGCGTTCACGGTCCGCTACTTTTTCATCTGATGGATATTCCCCAGTATGTTCTTCAATAGAAGGTAATCCGCAAGATTGAGGTGTATCTCTCATCGTAATTAATACATAAATCCCCACTAAAATTGAAAGAATACCTGGGAAGTAAAATATACTTTTCCAGTCATTTGCAAAGAAATATAAGCCTAATGTAACGAGAGAGGGCATAAGCGCGCCGCCGACATTATGAGCGACGTTCCAAATAGACATTTTTGTACCACGTTCACTAACGGAGAACCAGTGAACCATCGTACGGCCACAAGGAGGCCAACCCATACCTTGTACCCATCCATTTAAAAACTGAAGTACAAACATAAGTATAATGCTCGTTGTAATGAAAGAAAATGAGCCGAAAATAATATTAATGATACCGGATAAAAATAGCCCAGCTGCTAAAAAGTAGCGAGGATTACAACGATCGGATACGATACCCATAAGAAATTTACTTAATCCGTAAGCGATAGATACTGCTGAAAGGATAACCCCAAGTTCCCCTTTACTAAAGCCTTGTTCGATTAAGTATGGCATTGCGAGTGAAAAGTTTTTTCGAACAAAGTAGTAACCCGCATAACCGATGAAGATGCCTAAGAATACTTGCAAACGCAATTTGCGGTATTCGCTATCAGTGCGATCAGCTGGTAAGCGTTCTGCGTGGGGCGCAGGTTTAAATAATTGTGTGAAAAACATAAAATGAAAATCCTCCCCTAATTAATTGGAAGCGTTTTAAGACAGAGAGAATACAAAAAGGCTATGAAATATAAAAAAGTTCCCTTTTTTATGATTCATAGCCATATACTCCGATTCTCCGTGACTGTCAATATTAACTTCGACGAAAATTATACAACTTTGTGACAATAATGTAAACGTTTTTATAAAGAAAGTTGTTGACGTATTTTGTTTGTGGGATTAATATTTAAATACGTTAAATATTTTATTGCTTAAATAAGAGGTGGATAACATGCCAAATGATATGACTCATATTGATAAGATTCAAGCTCTTACATTCGCTATAGGAAAGAAAATGCAAACAGAGCTATTAGAACAAATGCAAGCATCAGGACTTACACCACCGCAGTTTTATATTTTAAAGATTTTAGATCATTACGGAGCTTCAAGAGCGACACAATTGGCGGAGAAAATGTACGTGAAACCGAGTGCGATTACAGTAATGACTGATCGTTTAATTGATCATGGGTTAGTAGAGCGCTATCACGACGATAATGATCGCCGCGTTGTTGTCATTGAGCTAACGAAGAAGGGGAAAGCTACAGTAGAAGAAGCGATGGCGGCTCGTAATGAGCATATTGCAAAATATTTCTCACACTTAGAATTACAAGAGAGGGAAGATTTGTTGCGCCTCTTTGAAAAGCTAGAAACAATTATTTGTGGGAAACCAGAGAAAAAAGAGAAAAAAGAGAAAAAAGAGAAAAACTAAGAGGAATTGAGGAGATTACATGGAGCAACAAGAAAATCAGAATAGAAAGTTGTTGTTAATCGGTTTAGTAATCGCAATGCTATTTGCTGCATTGGACGGAACAATCGTTGGTACAGCAATGCCGCGTATCGTCGGTGAACTAGGTGGATTAAGTTTAATGACATGGTTAACAACAGCTTACATGTTAACATCAACAACGGTTGTACCGATTGCAGGTAAATTAGCGGATTTACTTGGGCGTCGTAACGTATATATAGCAGGATTAATTATCTTTATGGTTGGTTCAGCGTTATGTGGTATGGCAAACGGTATGACAGAATTAATTATTTTCCGTGGTATTCAAGGTCTTGGTGGCGGTATTATGATGCCAATGGCTATGATTATTATCGGAGATATGTTCACGGGAAAAGAACGTGCTAAATGGCAAGGTATTTTTGGAGCTCTATACGGTCTTGCCTCTGTAATTGGACCACAAGTTGGTGGTTGGATTGTAGACGCAGTGAACTGGAGATGGGTATTCTATATTAACTTACCAGTTGGTATTTTAGCGACAATCTTCATTGCAATGGGATTAAAAGCACATAAACAAACAGGACCAATTAAAATTGATATCGCTGGAATCTTCACGATGATTCTCGGTGTTGTAAGTTTATTACTTGCGTTAACATTTGGCGGGAAAGATTATGCATGGGGTTCTTGGCAAATTATCGGGTTATTTGCACTAGCTGCCATTGGTATTGTTAGCTTTGTTATCGTTGAAACGAAGGCTGAAGAACCAATTTTACCAATGCACTTCTTTAAAAACCGCACATTTACACTACTGAATGCGATCGGTTTCTTTATGAGTATCGGAATGTTTGGAGCAATTATGTTCGTACCGTTCTTTATGCAAGGAATTGTAGGCGTAAGTGCTGCTGAATCAGGAACGATTATGACACCGATGATGATTACAATGATCGTTATGAGTATTATTGGTGGTCAGCTTGTATTAAAAATTGGTGTGAAACCACAAATTATTACAGGGATGCTTATTATGGCTAGTGGTTTCTGGTTATTAACAACGATGGATATGCACACAACTAAGCTTACCGCTACTTCTTATATGATGGTTATCGGTTTAGGAATGGGTCTTGTTATGCCGATATTAACATTAGCATTACAAGAAAGCTTCCCGAAAAAAGATCTTGGCGTTGTAACATCATCAAGTCAATTCTTCCGTCAAATCGGTGGAACGTTTGGGATTACAATTTTAGGATCAATTATGAATAACACTTCAGGCACAACGTTAACAAATAAATTAGTACCTGTATTAGACACATTCCCAAAAGAAGCGGGACAAATGGTAACAAAATTTAAAGATATGATTCATACAGATCCACAAAGTTTATATTCTATGCTATTTAGTCCAGAGGCATTAAAACAAATGCCAGAAGCATTTTCTAATAGCATCGTACCAATTTTGAAAGGCTCTTTAGTGGACTCACTTCATACTGTATTCTTAACAGGATTGGTATTTATCGTAGTAGGTGCTATCTTTACGATTTTCTTACAGAAAATTAAACTGTCTGATCGTAAAAAAGGTGCTGAAGAGCCTGCTGTAGAAGAAAAGGAAAAAACTGTATCATATTCGTAATAAAAAAGCATCGCCATAAGGCGATGCTTTTTTTGAGTATAACCTTAAAAGCTTTTTAGTTAGAAATGATTGACGTATTTTTATAAATGCGTTATATTATTTTCTGTAAACGGTTACATGAAGTGAGGAGAAAAGAGAATGAGTACGATTAAAGACGTTGCAAAATTAGCAGGGGTATCTGTTGCGACCGTTTCCAGAGTGTTAAATAAAAATGGATATGTTCATGAGGATACATTAAAAAAAGTAGAGCGAGCAATTGAAATGCTAGATTATAAACCTAGTACAGTAGCGCGTTCTTTATATAATAAAAAGTCTCGTTTAATTGGCTTAGTTGTTCCAAATATCGTGAATCCATTCTTTCCGGAAGTTGCACGTGCTGTAGAAGATGTAGCACATAAGCAAGGTTACACAGTTGTACTTTGTAACTCTGATGAAAATTTAGAAAAAGAGAAGCAATACATTGATGTGCTTAGACAAAATAATGTGGACGGATTTATTGTAGCAACGAATCCACAAAATAGTGTTAATTACATGAATTTGTCTATTCCAGTTGTTGCGATTGACCGTATGTTTAATGAGCGCATTCCTACTGTATATGCAGATAACTATGCAGGGAGTCAGGCGGCGACAAAGTTATTAATAGACAAAGGGTGTAAGCATATTGCACATATTCGTGGACCTCGTGATGTGAGTACAGCCAATGAACGTTTTGAAGGTTTTGTAGACGTTATTACGCAAAATAATCTTTCTTATATGATTGCAGAGAGTACATTCGATCCAGCTAATAGTGAACGGGTAGCGGTGGAATTATTAGAAGAATATCCGCATATTGATGGAATTGTTGCTGGGAATGATTTAATTGCAATTGGCGTTGTAAAGGCTGCACTTCAAAAGGGAATTTCTATTCCAAACGATTTACAAATTATCGGATTCGATGGAATTTCTTTAACAGAAATGATGTATCCATCTATTACAACTGTTGCACAGCCAATTTATGAGATGGGGAAAATTGCAACAGAATTGTTGTTAGAGCAGATGGAAGGAAATCCATTAGAAGAGAAACACTATCGTTTACCGATTGAAATTATAGAAAGAAATACAACGAAGTAAGGAGATGAGACAGATGCCAAATATTGCAGTAGTAGGTAGCATTTCAATGGACTTAGTGGCTGTTTCAAAAATACGGCCGAAAGCAGGAGAAACGGTAATTGGTGAAGCGTTTCATACGATCCCAGGTGGAAAAGGGGCCAACCAAGCAGTTGCTGCAGCTAGATTAGGAGCAAATGTAGCGATGGTTGGTGCAGTAGGAAATGATGATTACGGAACAGTAGTTAGAAAAAATTTGGAGAACGAACGCATTTTTATCGACTATGTGGTACCGGTTACAGATAGGACGACAGGAATCGCTCATATCGTTTTAGCAGAAGAGGATAACAGTATTGTTGTCGTACAAGGAGCAAATGCTCTTGTAAATGAGTCGATTGTAGATCGTTCAAAAGACCTTCTTGTAAAAGCAGATATGGTTGTTCTTCAACTAGAGATTCCGCTTGAAACAGTAAAATACGTTCTAGCTATTTGTGAGGAGCATAAAATTCCAGTTATGTTGAATCCGGCTCCAGCACAAATCTTATCAGAAGATATTTTAGAAAAAGCGACTTATATTACGCCGAATGAACATGAATGTCGCATCGTATTAAATGATTTCACATCACCAATTGAAGAGTTACTTGCGAAATATCCAAATAAGCTATTGATGACGGAAGGGTCTAACGGTGTTCGTTTCCATAACGGAACGGAAGTTGTTCAAGTTCCAAGTATTGCTGTAGACGTAGTAGATACGACTGGAGCTGGTGATACATTTAACGGCGCGCTAGCAGTTGCACTTTCTGAAGGAGAAATACTTCAAAAAGCAATTCGTTTTGCGAACATTGCTGGTGGTCTTTCTGTAACGAAACTTGGGGCACAGGGCGGTATGCCAACGAGAGATAGAGTACGTGAAGTGCAGGTGATTGTCGGATGAAAAAACACGGTGTATTAAATAGTGAAATTGCGGCGGTCCTTGCTTCACTTGGACATACAGATACGATTGTAATTGCAGACTGCGGGTTACCTATTCCTGATGGAGTAAAACGGATTGATTTAGCAGTTGAAATCGGAAAACCTAGTTTTTTAGACGTATTACAAGTTGTTGCTGATGATATGGCAATTGAAAAAGTGACGTTAGCAGAAGAAGTTATTATGAATAATGCAGAGGTAAATAAAGAAATTGAGATGCGATTAATAGAGCCAGCATTTGAATATGTGTCTCATAAGGAATTTAAAGAGCATACAAAGAGAGCGAAGGCGATTATTCGTACAGGAGAAGCAACGCCTTATGCGAATGTTATTTTACATGCAGGCGTGATTTTTTAATAGAGGGATGTGATGAGAATGCATATTGAAATGAAGAACATTTCAAAAGCGTTCAGTGGTAATCCTGTTCTAAAAAACGCACAGTTTATGATTGAAACAGGAGAAGTCCATGCATTGATGGGGGAAAATGGAGCGGGGAAATCGACGCTCATGAAGATTTTAACAGGTGTATATAAAAAAGACAGTGGAACAGTCATGATTGATGGGAAAGAACGAACTTTTAAAAATGCGAAAGAAGCTGAAGAGTATGGTATTGCATTTATCCATCAAGAGTTGAACATATTACCGAATTTAACGGTAGCTGAAAATATGTTTCTTGGCAAAGAGTTAATGTATGGGAAAACGGGCATTTTACGTACGCGTCAAATGAATGCGATTGCCCAGCAACAATTAGCAGATCTTGGTCTACATGTGAGAGGCGCTATGCTAGCAGGTGAATTATCTGTTGGACAACAGCAAATTATTGAAATTGCTAAAGCATTAATGACAAAGGCGAGCGTTATTATTATGGATGAACCTACAGCAGCATTAACAGATCGCGAAATTGAAACGCTGTTTATTGTTATTAATAAATTACGTAAAGAGGGCGTTTCATTCGTTTATATTTCACACCGGATGGAAGAAATTTTTTCAATATGTGATGCCATTACGATTTTGCGTGATGGAGAATATGTAGGGAAGAGATTAATTCCGGAAACATCATTTGATGAAGTAGTTAGCATGATGGTGGGGCGCAGTATTGGTCAACGTTATCCAGAGCGAAATAGTCAAATTGGCGAAGTGATTTTTGAAATGCGTAACGGAACGAAAAAGGGGAAATTTGAAAATGTTTCGTTTCAAGTTAGAAAAGGTGAAATCCTTGGTGTTGCGGGCTTGATGGGAGCTGGTCGCACGGATATCATGAAAGCAATATTTGGATATGAACCGCTCGATTCAGGAAAGATTTTTATGAATGGACAAGAAGTAAAAATTGATAGTCCAATTGATGCGATTAGACAACGAATTGCCTTTATTACAGAGGATAGAAAATCTGAAGGGCTTGTGTTAGATTTTTCGATTCGTGAAAATTTAGCTTTACCAAATTTAGAAAGTCTTTCAAAGGGAAGCGTTGTTAATAAAGGTTTAGAACGGCAATTTACAGAGGATATGATGAAGCTTCTTAATGTGAAAGCAGCAAACGGAGAGCAAGCTGTAAAATCTCTTTCGGGTGGAAATCAGCAAAAGATTGTAATTGCAAAATGGTTAGGTATTCATCCGCAGTTACTCATTTTAGATGAACCAACGAGAGGTGTAGATGTTGGGGCTAAAAAAGAAATTTACTCTATTATGAATAAGCTTACCGAGCAAGGAGATTCCGTTATTATGGTATCGTCTGAGCTTCCAGAAGTTTTAGGAATGAGTGATCGTGTTCTCGTCATTCATGAAGGGAAAATCGGTGGTATTTTAGAGAAAGATCAGGCATCGCAAGAGTCTATTATGGCACTAGCTACAGGGGGAGAGTAAGATATGGCTAAGAAGGGGAATGTATTACAACAACTTGGTTCTTTAATCGGATTAGTATTAATTATCGTAGTAATTACAGCTTTAAATCCAGCATTTATTGAAATTCCAAATTTATTTAATATACTGCGCCAAGTATCGATTAATGCACTCATTGCATTTGGAATGACCTTCGTTATTTTAACAGGGGGTATTGACTTATCGGTAGGTTCTATTTTAGCATTATCAAGTGCACTTGTTGCCGGAATGATGGCAAGTGGCATGGATCCGTTCCTTGCAATGGCAGTTGGATTATTAGCAGGTCTTGCAATGGGGATTGTAAACGGTATCATTATTGCGAAGGGAAAAGTAGCTCCGTTTATTGCAACTTTAGCAACAATGACTATTTTTCGTGGGTTGACGCTTGTTTATATGGACGGACGTCCGATCACTGGTCTTGGTGATCATTTAATGTTCCAAATGTTTGGCCGTGGTTATTTCCTTGGTATTCCTGTGCCAGCCGTTACAATGATGATCGCTTTTGCAGTACTGTACTTTATTTTAAAGAAAACAACGTTTGGTCGCCGTACGTTTGCGATTGGTGGAAATGAAGAAGCGGCAGCTTTATCAGGTATTAATGTTACGAGAATTAAAGTAATGATTTACGGTCTTTCCGGAATTTTGGCAGCGCTTGCAGGTATTGTCTTAACATCAAGGTTAGATTCTGCACAGCCGACTGCTGGTACTTCTTACGAATTGGATGCAATTGCTGCAGTTGTGTTAGGAGGAACGAGTCTTTCAGGTGGAAGAGGATGGATTGTTGGTACATTCATCGGTGTGCTTATTATTGGTGTACTAAATAACGGTTTAAATTTATTAGGTGTATCTTCTTTCTTCCAACAAGTTGTAAAAGGACTTGTAATCTTACTAGCTGTACTAATTGATCGTCGAAAAGAAGCGTAATGGAGGGGCAATTCATGAAAAAATGGTTACTGATACTCGTTGCATGCATCATGGTAGTTACTGCTGGTTGTTCAATGGAGCCACCAGAATGGGCAAAGGATTCTAGCGATAAAGGTCGAAATAAAACTATTAAAGTTGGATTTTCTGTTTCAACTTTAAATAATCCATTTTTCGTCACGTTGAAAAAAGGTGCAGAAAAGAAAGCAAAAGATAGCGGCATTGAATTAATTGCTGTTGATGCACAAAATGATGCAGCGAAGCAAACAAACGATGTTGAAGATTTAATTCAAAAAGGTGTCGATGTAATTGTTATTAATCCAACCGACTCAGATGCTGTTGCTTCAGCGGTAAGTGCAGCCAATGCGGCCAATGTTCCTGTTATTACAGTAGACCGAGTTGCAAATTCAGGTAAAGTTGTTTCTCACATAGCTTCCAACAATGTAGAAGGTGGTCAAATGGCTAGTGATTACATTCGGGAAGTAGTTGGTGAAGGAACAAATGTCGCTGAGTTAGAAGGAATACCTGGATCGTCTGCTGCTCGTGAGCGTGGGAAAGGATTCCATAACGTAGCTGATAAGTCTTTAAAAGTAGTAGCAAAACAAGCAGCTGATTTCGATCGTGCAAAAGGGTTATCCGTTATGGAAAATATTTTGCAAGCAAATAGCGATATTAAAGCGGTATTTGCTCATAATGATGAAATGGCATTAGGCGCAATTGAGGCATTAAAATCTGCTGGTAAAACGGATGTAGTCGTTGTTGGATTTGATGCAACGGATGATGCTGTAAAAGCGGTTAAAGATGGGCGTATGGCAGCAACAGTCGCTCAAAAACCGGAATTAATCGGAGAGAAGGCGATGGAAACAGCAAAAGAGATAACACAAGGTAAAAAAGTGGACAAATTTATTCCGATTGAATTAGAGCTTATTAAGAAAAAATAAATAAATATAAAATGAAAATTAGGAAGGAAGAATAACAAATGAAATTTTTTATTGATACAGCAAACATTAACGAAATTAAAGAGGCAAATGCATTAGGCGTAGTAGCTGGAGTAACGACAAACCCATCACTTGTAGCAAAAGAAGGCGTAGATTTCCATGAGCGTATTCGTGAAATTTGCAGCTTTATTGAAGGACCTGTAAGCGCAGAAGTAATTAGCTTAGAAGCTGATAAAATGATTGAAGAAGGAAAAGAGTTAGCAAAAATCGCTCCAAATGTTGTTGTAAAAGTTCCAATGACAACAGAAGGCTTAAAAGCAGTAAAAGCATTCTCAGATTTAGGAATTCGTACAAACGTTACATTAGTATTCTCAGCAGTGCAAGCATTACTTGCAGCTCGCGCTGGTGCGACATACGTTTCACCGTTCTTAGGTCGCCTAGATGATATCGGTCATAACGGTATGGACTTAATTCGCCAAATCGCAGAAATCTTTGCAATTCACGGCATTGAAACAGAAATCATTGCAGCATCTGTACGTCACAGTGTTCACGTAACAGAAGCAGCATTAAACGGTTCACATATTGCAACAATTCCAGCAAACGTAATCGCTTCATTAGTGAAGCACCCATTAACAGATCAAGGAATTGAGAAATTCTTAGCTGATTGGGAAAAAACACAAGAGAAATAATACGAAATGGAGAACCCAAGTTTAATTAACTTGGGTTCTTTTTTCGTTTGAAAGAATTTTCATGCAATTTTGCATATTGTCTTTTAAATTTTTAATATAAGCTATTTAATATATACAAATCACTCTTTATTTTTCACATTTCGACATAAAAAGATAGAGGGTCTGACCAGAAAACTGGAGGGCATGATTCTATAACAGAAAGCTTATTTCTTATAGAATCATGTCTTTTATTATACAAGGGAGGATAGATTACATATTTTTATCTGAAGTTTAAGATTGATACAAGGGGATGATTAAAATGAGAAAAAAAGCGCTATTTAAAGTGTTGTCATCATTAACGATCGCAACACTCATCGGATGCTCAGCTGTAATGAGTGCTCCGTTAGCATATGCAGAAACGTCAGCAAAAGAAGGTGTGTCTACAACGCCAATTGATCATAACTTAATTCAAGAAGATCGTTTAGCGGAAGCGCTGAAAGAAAGAGGAACAATTAATCCAGCATCGTCTAAAGAAGAGACAAAAAAGGCCGTAGAACAATATATTGAAAAGAAACAAGGGGATCAGGCGAATAAAGAGATTCTTCCCGATGCGAATCAAGAAGCATCTGATTTCGTGAAAAAGGTAAAAGAGAAGAAGATGGAAGAAAAGGAAAAAGTAAAGAAAGCTGAAAAAAATGTTAGCCCTGAGCAAAAGCCAGAGCCAAATAAAAAGCAATTAGATGGGAAAGTTCCAACTTCTAAGGCGAAACAAGCTCCATATAGTGGACCTGTCCGCAATGATAAAGTGTTAGTGTTACTCGTTGAATTTAGTGATTATAAACATAATAATATTGAGCAAACACCAGGTTATATGTATTCGAAAGACTTTAGTAGAGAGCATTATCAAAAAATGTTATTTGGTAATGAGCCTTACACATTGTTTGATGGTTCGAAAGTAAAAACATTTAAGCAATATTATGAAGAACAGTCTGGTGGTAGTTATACGACAGACGGATATGTAACAGAGTGGTTAACTGTTCCAGGTAAAGCCGCTGATTATGGTGCTGATGGTAGTAGCGGTCACGATAATAAAGGACCAAAAGGTGCGCGTGATTTAGTGAAAGAAGCATTAAAAGCTGCAGCGGATAAAGGATTAGATTTATCTCAATTTGATCAATTTGACAGATATGATACAAATGGTGATGGTAATCAAAATGAATCTGACGGTGTAATTGATCATTTAATGGTAATCCATGCTGGTGTTGGTCAAGAAGCTGGTGGCGGTAAATTAGGTGATGATGCGATTTGGTCACATCGTTCAAAATTAGCAACAGATCCAGTAGCGATTGAAGGTACAAAATCAAAGGTAGATTACTTTGGTGGAAAAGTAGCGGCTCATGATTACACAATTGAACCAGAAGACGGTGCAGTAGGTGTGTTTGCACATGAATTTGGACATGACCTTGGTTTACCAGATGAGTATGATACGAATTATACTGGAATGGGATCACCTGTCGAAGCTTGGTCATTAATGAGTGGAGGTAGCTGGACAGGAAAAATCGCAGGAACAGAGCCAACTAGTTTTTCACCACAAAATAAAGATTTCTTACAAAAGAATATGGGTGGAAACTGGGCGAAAATTTTAGAAGTAGATTACGATAAAATTAAGAGTGGTGTAGGCGTTCCTACATATATTGATCAAAGTGTTACGAAATCCAATCGTCCAGGTGTCGTACGTGTTAACTTACCAGGTAAAAGTGTTGAAACAATTAAACCGGAGTTTGGAAAGCATGCATATTATAGTACAAGAGGAGATGATATGCATACGACATTAGAAACACCATTCTTTGATTTAACAAAAGGAACAAATGCGAAATTTGATTATAAAGCGAATTATGAACTAGAAGCAGAGTGTGATTTCATCGAAGTACATGCTGTAACTGAAGATGGAACGAAAACATTAATTGATAGATTGGGAGAAAACATAGTCCAAGAAAATAAAGATACAACAGATGGAAAATGGATTGATAAATCATATGATTTAAGTCAATTTAAAGGGAAGAGAGTTAAACTACAATTCGACTATATTACAGATCCAGCTTTAACATATAAAGGTTTCGCAATGGATAATGTAAATGTAACAGTTGATGGACAAGTAGTATTTTCAGATGACGCAGAAGGACAGTCTAAAATGAAGTTAAATGGATTCGTTGTTTCTGATGGGACAGAACAGAAACCTCATTATTATTATCTAGAGTGGAGAAACTATGCTGGATCAGATAATGGATTAAAAGCGGGAAAAGGTCCGGTATATAATACAGGTCTTGTCGTTTGGTATGCAGATGATAGTTTCAAAGATAACTGGGTTGGGTTACATCCAGGTGAAGGCTTCCTTGGTGTTGTAGATTCTCATCCAGAAGCGATTGTTGGAAATTTAGGTGGGAAACCAGCATACGGTAATACTGGAATTCAAATTGCAGATGCTGCATTTTCATTTGATCAAACACCTTCATGGAGTGTAAATTCATTTACACGAGGACAGTTTAATTATACTGGATTACAAGGTGTTACAACGTTTGATGATTCAAAGGTATACAGTAATAAGCAAATTGCTGACGCAGGACGCAAAGTTCCAAACCTTGGCCTTAAATTCCAAGTTGTTGGACAAGCAGATGATAAGTCTGCAGGTGCTGTTTGGATTAGACGTTAATGCGGGATAAAATAAAAGCACACTCTTCATATGAAGAGTGTGCCCTTTTATTTGTACATTAAGTTATTATTTTAGCTTATGTAATACAAGTGTTTATCCATATGTAGTGTATCAAATTATGTGTGGAAAAGAAATATTTCCGAGGAAATTGTCGAAGTATCGTCGATATTTATTCATTTTCTTTTTTAAAAGGAGAAAGTAGTATTGCTTTTATATGCAAGTTTATTTACATTGATATTTGGTTATATACAAAAGTAATATATATTAGGCAATAAAAAGAGTTCTATTTAATAGAACTCTTTTTTGATGAGTAGAAAGGAGGGGGGACAAATGAAAGAAACAATTGCATGTCCACAATGTGAAGAGAATATTACTGCACAACATATTATCGACATCCCACATCCTTTTTCATTAAGGTGTCCGCATTGTAAGGTGAAGCTGAAAGAAATGAGGATAACACCATGTTTAATATTAGCGGCAATCTGTGTTATCCCACTGTTTATTATTATTGGAGAGAGTATTAAAGAATTGCTAGTAAAACATTTTTCTATTATAGACAATGTACCAACCGTACTTATTTTCTTCTTATTTTGTTATCCGTTGTATTATTTCTATGAAAAATATAATGCCATATTATTCATTAAATATGGTTTATTGAAAGTTAAAAGTTGAATTGAATAGGAGATTATCATTATGTTGTGGAAAATTTATTTGGTAATTGTAGCGATATTAGCTATTACTTCGCTAGTGAGAGGGATGTTTCAAACACCGATTCAAAAGTTTGATTTTGTAGTGTCTATTATTACATGGATAGGACTATTTGGATTTGTTTTTGATGTACAAATATTGACGCCGATCGTTTGGCAATGCATCTTCGTATTTAGCATCATTTGGACGTTAACTGCAGTTTTTGTTTTACGATTATATGAAGAGAAAGATGAGCCATTACCTTTTGTATTTAAATTAATTGGCATTATCCCAACTTTTCCGTTATATTACGGATTATATCAATATGCATTTTAAAAAAAGACAATGATGGAATTAACCCATCATTGTCTTTTTTACTTTGCTTCTTACAAAAATCATTCCAGCAAATGTTAACAAGAATGCAGTTCCGATAACGAAGCTGACGCTAGGCGATGCCCCGATTGCTCCGACTGTAAAGGAGCCAGCAACAACTCCTAACGAGAAGAATGCATAAAACAATCCGAATGCTTTCCCTCGGTTACTATCTGTTGTATTTTCAACAAGTAAAGCATTAATTGCTGGGAAGAGGATAGCGAATCCAATTCCATAAATCATCATAACGATAAAGAGCATGCCTTTTGTTGTAAATAATCCGAGTAAAGATAACGCTAGTGCCATTACTGCAATCCCGATTAGCATTAGTTTGGAACGATTAAATCGATCGTAAATGCGATTTGTTGGCAGTAAGAAGAAGAGGATAGCGGTAATGCCGAATACACTTAACATCATGCCTGTTGTAGATGCTTTAAGTGCTAATGCCTCAACTTTTACTGGTAACATATAAGTGACAATCCCTTGTGAAAACATTAGTGTGAAAGCACCAATATATGCTTGTAATAACGGTTCTGATTTCAATAGTTCCATCATATCTTCTTTGTTCATCATTTGTGTTCTTGATGTATCTTTTCTTGATACGTTATTTGGTAAGAAGAATAGAGATACGATTGTACCAAGGACCATTAAAATAGAAATAGTAATGAACACCCACTCTATACCAGCTGTTGCTTTCATAATGCCGCTGAAAGCAGGTCCTACGATTGCAGCTGTTCCAACAGCGGCACCAGATAGAGCCATTGCTTTACCCTGCCTTGCTGAATTCGTTTGCTTTGATAAAAACGTAAAGGCAGCAGGAATTAAAAATCCGTCACTAAAACCGTGCATAAAGCGCACAACTAATAGTTGTTCACCACTTTGAACAACGGTGTATAACAAGACTATGAAACTCGTAATTCCCATGCTTATATAAAGGATTTTTTTTGCACCAAATTTATCGACAGCGGCTCCAGCGATAATATTACCGATCATATTAGCGAATGAGTACATACCGATAACTAGCCCGATAACAAGAGGGGTTCCTCCAAGACTTTGAGCGAAAGTACTCATAATAGGTAATTGTGAAAATGTATCTAAAAACGCTACGATAACAATAAAGTAAATAAAATATTTCAAGCGATATTCACCTCTCCTATGCTATTATGGCATAATGCTAATTTCAACCGCAATGAAATTAGCATTAACAGATGTGGAAAAAAGTACAAAGTGACAAAATATTGAACGTTATTTGTTAAAATTTAGTGGAAATGAGATTGTTTTTTTGAAATATATGGATAGAAGTATTATAATAGATTTGTAAACTTCACCAGGTTAAGTATATACGTAGAGAGGGATGTATAAAATGAAAGCACTACTTTGGCATAATCAACGTGATGTACGAGTAGAAGAAGTACCAGAACCAACTGTAAGACCAGGAGCAGTTAAGATTAAAGTTAAATGGTGTGGTATCTGCGGAACAGACTTGCATGAATATTTAGCAGGACCTATTTTTATTCCAACAGAAGAGCACCCATTAACACACGTAAAAGCACCGGTTATTTTAGGTCATGAGTTTAGTGGTGAGGTAGTTGAAATCGGTGAAGGCGTTACTTCTCATAAAGTGGGAGATCGCGTCGTTGTAGAACCAATTTATTCTTGTGGTAAATGTGAAGCTTGTAAACACGGACATTACAATGTTTGTGAACAACTTGTTTTCCACGGTCTTGGTGGAGAAGGCGGCGGTTTCTCTGAATATACAGTAGTACCAGAAGATATGGTCCACCATATTCCTGATGAAATGACGTATGAACAAGGTGCACTTGTAGAACCAGCAGCAGTAGCAGTTCATGCAGTACGTCAAAGTAAATTAAAAGAGGGAGAAGCTGTAGCGGTATTTGGTTGTGGTCCGATTGGGCTTCTTGTAATCCAAGCAGCAAAAGCAGCAGGAGCAACTCCTGTTATCGCAGTGGAACTTTCTAAAGAACGTCAAGAGGTAGCTAAATTAGCAGGTGCTGATTACGTATTAAATCCAGCAACTCAAGATGTACTAGCAGAAATTCGTAACTTAACAAATGGTTTAGGTGTAAATGTGAGCTTTGAAGTAACAGGTGTCGAAGTAGTACTTCGTCAAGCGATTGAAAGTACAAGTTTTGAAGGACAAACTGTAATTGTTAGTGTGTGGGAAAAAGATGCGACAATTACGCCAAACAACCTTGTACTAAAAGAAAAAGAAGTTATCGGTATTCTTGGATACCGTCATATCTTCCCAGCTGTTATTAAATTAATTAGCTCTGGCCAAATTCAAGCAGAGAAATTAATTACGAAAAAAATCACAGTGGATCAAGTTGTTGAAGAAGGATTTGAAGCACTTGTAAAAGATAAAACACAAGTGAAAATTCTTGTTTCACCTAAATAATAGAGAATAGTAAAAAGTAGCCCTTTTCTAGAAATAGAAGAGGGCTACTTTTTTTCTATACAGAAAGGTGATAGACTTTCCTTTAACTAAAGGTATTTTGTTTGGAAGGGGAAGTCTAATGCTTTCATTTATGTTGACATTGAAACGGATGTTAAAAGCTTGTTTACGAGCGTGGAAAGATAAAGAATTTCAAGTATTATTCGTATTAACATTTTTAACATTAACATCTGGTACGATTTTTTATAGTACAGTTGAAGGATTACGTCCTCTTGATGCTTTATATTTTAGTGTGGTCACGTTGACGACTGTCGGTGATGGGAATTTTAGTCCGCAAACTGATTTCGGAAAGGTATTTACAATCTTATACATATTTATTGGGATTGGACTAGTATTTGGATTTATTCATAAATTGGCAGTTAATGTACAGCTGCCAAGTATATTATCGAATAGAAAAAAAGAGTAAAGCATGTGGATGCTTTACTCTTTTTTTACATTAGTTTAGACAATCATTTGCAGTAGATTAACAATACTTTATTACAATATAAGAGCATTCATTCATTATATTCACTATGTATAAAGTTATAATGATATGAACATCTGCATATTTTAATTTATTGATAGAATTTTCACGAAAGGTGGGATATTCTAGTCATAGGTTAACCGTAAGACATCGTAGGATCCTAACAAAAATCTTTACAATAATTCTATTATAAAATGGAGGATTTCAGATGAAAAAGAAAGTACTTGCTTTAGCAGCAGCTATTACGTTAGTAGCGCCATTACAAAATGTAGCTTTTGCACATGAAAAGAATGAAGAAAGTAGAGCGATTATTACTCAGTATTGGTCTGCGGAAGATAAACACTCAGAAGGTGTAAATTCTCATTTATGGATTGTAAACCGTGCTATTGATATTATGTCTCGTAATACAACACTTGTAAGACAAGATGAAGTAGCGCTATTAAATGAATGGCGCACAGATTTAGAAAATGGCATTTATTCTGCTGATTATGAAAATCCTTATTATGACAATAGTACATTTGCGTCACATTTCTATGATCCAGACGATGGAAGTACATACATTCCACTTGCAAAGCAAGCGAAGGAAACTGGAGCTAAGTATTTTAAATTAGCTGGTGAATCTTATAAAAATAAAGATATGAAACAAGCATTCTTCTATTTAGGGTTATCTCTTCATTATTTAGGGGATGTAAATCAACCGATGCATGCAGCAAACTTTACGAATATTTCTTATCCACAAGGATTCCATTCTAAATATGAAAACTTTGTAGATACGATAAAAGATAATTACAAAGTAACGGACGGAAATGGATATTGGAATTGGAAAGGTATAAACCCTGAAGATTGGATTCATGGTGCTGCGGTAGCTGCGAAACAAGATTTCCCTAGTATCGTAAATAGTAATACGAAAAGTTGGTTCGTGCAAGCTGCTGTATCACAAAGTTATGCCGACAAATGGCGCGCTGAAGTTACACCAATGACTGGTAAGCGATTAATGGAAGCGCAACGTGTAACTGCTGGATACATTCAGCTTTGGTTTGATACGTACGGAAATCGTTAAGTATTGGAGAAAGGTCAAATCTCAGAATAGAGTATTTGGCCTTTTTATCACTATACAGTAAACGGAGGATATGAATTGTGAAAAGTAAATTGCTAAAAGGTGTACTTAGCTTTGGGATTGGTTTAGGAGTTTTATACGGAGGATCTTCAGCTCAAGCAGAAACGTCTACAAATCAAAATAATACTTTGAAAGTGATGACGCATAATGTGTACATGCTATCAACAAACTTATATCCGAACTGGGGACAAAATGAGCGTGCTGATTTAATTGGAGCGGCAGATTATATAAAGAATCAGGATGTTGTTATATTAAATGAAGTGTTTGATAATAGTGCTTCAAATCGCTTATTAGGAAATTTGAAGAAAGAATATCCAAATCAAACGGCAGTATTAGGTCGTAGTAGTGGAAGTGAGTGGGATAAGACGTTAGGAAATTATTCATCTTCGACTCCTGAAGATGGAGGTGTAGCGATTGTGAGTAAATGGCCAATTGTTGAAAAGATTCAATATTTATTTGAAAAAGGCTGTGGACCAGATAACTTATCAAATAAAGGATTTGTATACACAAAAGTTAAGAAAAATGATCGTTTTGTACATGTGATTGGGACTCATTTACAAGCTGAAGATAGTATGTGTGGAAATACTTCGCCAGCATCTGTACGTACAAAACAGCTACGAGAAATTCAAGAGTTTATTAAAAATAAAAATATACCAAATAACGAGTATGTGTTAATTGGTGGTGATATGAATGTAAATAAAATAAATGCTGAGAATAATAGCAATTCAGAGTATGCATCGATGTTTAAAACATTACATGCGTCTGTTCCATCTTATATAGGACATACAGCAACTTGGGATGCGACGACAAACAGTATTGCGAAATACAATTATCCAGATGCACCTGCTGAACATTTAGATTATATTATTGCGAGTAAAGATCATGCGAATCCATCATTCGTAGAGAATAACGTATTACAAGTGAAATCTCCAAAGTGGTCTGTTACATCATGGTTCAAAAAATATACGTATGATGATTATTCTGATCATTATCCAGTAGAGGCGACTATTTCTATGAAGTAGAGTAGTCTTAAAAAAGTTTCTTCGTGAAGAAGAAACTTTTTTTATTTGAAAACAGGAAAATCATTTTTTCTTTCCAATATGTATAAGACATATATAGAAGAGGAGAGAAAAATGTGGATAGAGGAATTTTTAAGGAAGTTCCATTACCGTGTGCATTTTTAGATGAAGTGGCTTTAGAGAGGAATATTCAATCGATTATAGAGTTAAGTGGAGATAAGAAAATTCGTATAGCGAGTAAATCATTACGCTCTGTTCCAGTTATGAAAAAGATTTTAGCTGCAAATAATCGGTTTCAAGGTATTATGTGTTTTTCTCCTAGAGAAGCTTTGTTTTTAATTGAACAAGGATTTAATGATTTATTGCTCGGATATCCTGTTTATGATGAAAGAGCTTTACATGAAATTAGTTTGCTAACAAAGCAAGGGCACATTATAACTTGTATGGTGGATTGTGAAGACCATATTACTTATTTAGAAAAGATTGCTGAGAAGTCTAAAGGGTGTTTTCGCGTTTGTTTGGATATTGATATGAGTAGTCGTTTTTTAAAAATTCATTTTGGTGTAAAAAGATCCCCGGTAAAAGATGTGCAGAGCGCTTTGAAAATAGTAGAAAAGGTGAAGGGCTCATCATATTTAATACTAGATGGTGTAATGGGATATGAAGCTCAAATTGCCGGGGTGGGGGATCATATACCGAATCAATGGATGAAAAGTAAAGCTGTTTCGTATTTAAAGAAGAAATCAGTGTTAGAGGTTAAAGAAAGAAGAGGACGTATCGTAAAAGAAATACAAAACCTTGGTAGTGAACTAAGATTTGTAAATGGGGGAGGAACGGGAAGTATAAAAACAACTGAGCAAGATAACGCAGTTACGGAGATGACTGTAGGATCCGCCTTTTACTCTCCTAAACTGTTTGATTATTATAAAGAAGTAAAATTTCAGCCAGCTGCCGGATTTGCTTTACCAGTTGTACGTAAACCGGATCCTTTTATTTATACTTGCCTAGGTGGCGGATATATTGCCTCAGGTGCAGTTGGTAAAGATAAAGAGCCTGAGGTTTGGATGCCGCATGGTGCAAAACTATTAGCTTTAGAAGGTGCTGGTGAAGTGCAAACGCCAATTTTTTATAACGGCGAGGAACGAGTGGATATAGGAGATTCTATCTTGTTTCGTCATAGTAAAGCTGGGGAGTTATGTGAGCGTTTTCCTATTTTGTATCGCATTAAACAAGGGGAAATTGTTGGAGAGTATTCAACATATCGGGGGGATGGACAATGCTTTCTATAAAGGGACAAAAATGGAGAAATTGGACAGGGAATGTAGAAGGAACGCCGCATTATACGATGTATCCAAAAAGTATACAAGATGTAGTAGAAGTTGTGGGGCTTGCACGAAAAAAAGGAAAGAAAATTCGTGTTGTCGGTTCAGGTCATTCGTTTACACCTCTTGTGCAAACGGAAGAAATTTTAGTTTCTTTAGATGAATTGAAGGGCATTGTGAATATTGATGCAGAGAAGAAGGTTGCCGAAGTATGGGCGGGAACAAAGCTACATGATTTAGGGAAGTTACTTCAGGAAAAAGGTTATGCGCAAGAAAATTTAGGGGATATTGATTCACAATCTATTGCAGGAGCGATTAGTACGGGGACTCATGGGACGGGTGTTACATTTGGGAGTTTATCAACACAAGTTATAGAGATCACGGCAGTTTTATCAACAGGTGAGAGTATAGTTTGTTCAGAAGCCGAGAACGCTGAATATTGGAAAGCATTTCAGTTGTCGCTTGGAATGCTAGGTATCATTGTAAAGATAAAATTGAAGGTTATCCCAGCGTACTCGCTTGTTTATGAAAGTGAAAAACAATCATTGTCTACTGTAATGAACAAACTAGAAGAATATAAGAAGAATCGTCATTTTGAATTTTTCGTTTTTCCTTATTCAGATGAAGTACAAGTGAAATTTACAAACGAAACAACGAGTAAAGAAAGTGATTTGAAATGGCATAAACTAAAGGTGGAGTTACTTGAAAATAGGATGTTCTCTTTATTATCTAAAGGGTGTAAATGGTTTCCTTCTATAAGTAAAGGAGTAAGCCGATTATCAGCTAAGGCTGTACCGAACACGAAAATAATTGGACCAAGCTATGAAGTGTTCGCTACATCACGTACAGTTCCATTTTATGAAATGGAGTACAGTGTCCCTTCAAAGTATATGAGAGCTGTTGTAGAAGAAATTTCAAATCTTATTGAAAAGAAAAAGTATAAGGTGCACTTCCCGATTGAATGCCGCTACGTGAGAGGTGATGATATATGGCTCAGTCCAGCATATGGAAGAGATTCAGCGTATATAGCTGTTCATATGTATAAAGGTATGAAGTATGCCGCTTATTTTGGTGAAGTGGAGAAAATTTTTCTAAAGTATGAAGGGCGCCCACATTGGGGGAAAATGCATACGTTAACGTACGAAAAATTGCAAAATATATATCCAGAATTGCATTCGTTTCTAAAAGTGAGGAAGTCACTAGATGAAACAGGAATATTTTTAAGCCCTTATACAGAAAAGTTATTTACGATTATGAAAAAAAGCTGACAAATTAGTATTTGTCAGCTTTTTTAAGTGTAATTGCATTTCTTGTATGACTAATACGCTCGTAAAATAGTAATTTATCACTACTAAATACATGTAATAAAACATGAATAATAAATAGCCCGTTAATTACAAATTGGAATAACAGTATAACTAGTAATACTAAAGACTCTGTATGATTTAAAATAGAGCTACTAGAAAGAATGTAATTGATTCCACCTAAAATGAAATAGAATATACCGTAACGAATGAATAATTCTTTTAGTGTAATACGCTCTGCTTGTCCTTTAATGTAAATACGAAGCAACGCTTTCCCTATTGTTCTTCCATTTGTAAAGTATGGGATGATAATAAAGTAAATTAAGATTGAACATGCGATGAAAAGGAGTTCGTATACATTTGTATAAGATTGGATGTTAGAAATAAATAGTGAGTTTCCTTTGTTTTTAATGAAAGGTACAACGATAGATAAGAAGATCCAATCAATTTGCATAGCGATGAGACGACGAACGAATCCGACTGGTTTCGTTTCCAAATCAATATGACTATCTAATTCGCTTGTTTTTGGCAGGAAGTACGTAAATATTGGCGCAATGATAAAACCGATTACGCCGCCTAGTGTGTTTAAAAACAGATCGTCGATATCGAATAAGCGATATGCACAATTATAAATACCATATAATCCAGTTACTTGTGTTAATTCAAAGAACAGTGAAAGGCAAAAAGAAATGCACACTGTTTGGAAGAAACTACGTTGGAAATAATAACGTAAGTAAATACCGAATGGAACGGTTAATAGAACGTTAAAAGCAACTTGTAAAAATGCAGATTCTTTTAATAACAAGAAATAAGTAGTAGGTTTCGTTAAAATTGCCGATGTATGATTACTAATCTCTTGTATGAAATAAAATGGTGAGAGTTGCATATGCTGTGTATTAGCGGGTTGTAGGCTACAAGTATCATACGTTTGTGGTAACGGCAAAATAACAAGAAAATAGGCATTTAATAAGTAAAGTAATAATGAGTATAAAATAAATGAGCGCCATTTATTTAAATAACCATATTTTCGATAATTAAATATTAAAAAAGGAATTAATAGAAACATTGCTAAAATAGGAAATAAAATAAAAGCTGTTTTTACTGGAAATAAATATGCAGTCAAAATGAAGCTCCTTTCAATGAAATTTCGTTTATCATTATAGCGCTTAAAAGAATGTAAAACAAAGTTGAAATAGCTCGAAATAGAAAAAATTACAAATTTAAAATAGATTAAGCTATAATAAGTTTAATATAAAGATATTATGATTATACAAGTTGAAAGAGGGTACATGATATGCAATATGAGCTTTTTTCGGTAAGCGGGGATCATATTACAACTTTTGAAAGCACATGGCGTTTTCAAGAGGGGGAACAGATTTTTGTTCATGATGATAATACAAAACGAAATTTTATTATTATTCGCTTAACACATGATTTATTTCAAAAAAATACACATGTTATTCGCTTGTATTGTCAGGAAAAGAAAGTTTATGCATAAGGAAAAACCACTTACTGTATGAGGGCAGTAAGTGGTTTTTTATCGCGCTATTTGTGGGCAGTAAAACTCCCACCTCAAAATTCAGGTGGAGCAAAGAAGTTAGGCAGCAGGGGGGATGAACAAAACCCCCACTGATTAAAGTTTCATTTTATAAGAAAATGATAGTTAGCACACCTACGATAATACAGTAGAAAGAGAAGTATTTTAAATTTCCTTTTGCCATAATGTTCATAAACCATTTTAATGAAATATATGTCATGACAAATGTTGCGATGAAAGCAACAATATAAGGTACAAATAATGTATCTAAATTTGGATCGTTTGCAATGTCTGTAATACTTAACAATAAACCACCTAAGCTAACAGGAATGTATAGTAAGAATGAGAAGCGAAGAGCTGTTTCTTGCTTCATACCAAGTAACATTGCTGCCACGATTGTAGCACCTGATCTGCTTATACCAGGAATTAGTGCGCAAGCTTGTGCTAGACCAATAATGATTGCATCTTTCATAGAAAGGTCGCCATCATTTTTACGTCCACGCAAGTTTCGAATAATCCAAAGGCCGATAGCAGTAATAAGAAGGGAAATCCCAACCATTTTAACACCTTTTAAATAGTGGTCGATATAATCTTTAAATAAAACTCCAATTACACCTGCTGGAATGGTTGCAATAACAAGGTAAATAATAAAGAAGAAATCTGATTTTGCATCTTCTGCTCTTGTGAATATATAAGATAGACCATTCTTTGTTAGACGAATTAAGTCATTTCTATAAATAAGTAATACAGCTAATAATGAAGCTGAATTAACAAGTAGCTCAAAGCTAAACCCTTCTATTTTTAGTCCTAGCAAATGCTGTGCTAAAACGAGGTGACCGCTTGAAGAAATCGGAATTGGTTCTGTTAGTCCTTGGAATAGACCAAGAATTAAATATTTTAAAATGTAATAAAATTGTTCCATAACATCCTCCTTGTGTATTAGTCGAAAGAAATAACTTTTCTATTATAACAAAAGAGAGAGTGAATATTGAGAAGAAAATAATATTCGAAATATAATAAAAATCCCCTATGACGTCATAGGGGGTTTTTTACATTACTGAAAACCTACTATTTTTTGAATACTTTTTGATAATTGAACATCGACTTTTTCAGCATCATTAATATGATTCATAATAGTAGTGTTTAATTTTTGGAACATTTGTTGTGTGTTTGCAAATTCTCGTAATATATCATCGTTACAAGATTTTTGGTTTTCGATAGCTTTAATAACATTTGTAGCGCCACTTTGTAATGTTTGAATCATCATTAAAATATTTTCAATTCTAGCGTTAGTATCAGCGCTCATTTCAACACCTTCATCAACTAAATGTAAATTATCTTTTGTATTTTCATATGCTTTTTCAATTTCTTCTTGAATTTTTTTCGTTAAGTTACCGATGTTTTTTGTACTTTCAGCTGTACTTTCAGCTAGTTTTCTTACTTCATTAGCAACAACAGCAAATCCTTTACCGTGTTCTCCAGCACGTGCAGCTTCAATACTTGCATTCAACGCTAGTAAATTTGTTTGTGCTGCAATGTTTTGAATCACTTCTACAATTTGTTCAATTTCTTTAGAGCGTTCGCTTAAATGATTCATACTATTAGAAGTACGTTGAGATTGTTCACCTAATCTATTAATTACAATGAGTAAGCGATGAACGGATTCTTTTCCTTCATTAGAGCAATCGATAATTTCTTCAATAGATTGAATTAAGCTTTGCTCTTTTTGTAGCATTTCGTTATTTAATTCGTTGGAATGTGTAGTGCGCATAGAAACATTTTCAAAGCATGCGTTCAATTGTTGAATTAAGTTTTGGAGTGTATGATGTTGGCTATTTACAAGTTCGTGCTCTTGCATAACGCTTTTTACACGATTATGGATAGAAGATATAATTTCTTGTTTTTCCACATCTTTTTGTTTTAATTCTGCTTCTAGTTCATGTATATGAGTTTCTAGTTGATCAATTTTATGTTGGAGTGATTTCTTTTGAGTAAACATTTTATTTAATTCAACCGCCTTTGGGATTTTTAATTTCTCTATATTTGGATTTTAGCATCTTTTATAATTTTTAAATATAGGAATTGTTAAATATTTAAGAATCTATTACATTTTGTTCACAATTCTCTTTTTTTGTCATGAAAAATAAACTGTATTTAATGGTCCTGTAAACAAACTGTAAAATAAATCATGTATAACTGTATAAGAAGGGAGTCGGATTATGAACTATTTTAAGCGAATCAGTAGTCTAGTATTAGCAGGAATTATCGTTCTTTCTAGTACAGTCGCTGTAAAAGCAGAGTCAAACGACGAGAAACTTAACAACATGCAACAGCAATTGCAGCAAAACGATGCAGATATGCAGAAGAAAGAGCAAGAGAAGCAAGCTGTTAGTAAAGAAATTCAAGGTATCGAAAATGAACTACATAATTTAAATAATACAATTGCAAAAAATAAAGAGGATCAAGCTGCTATTCAACGGAAAATCGATGAAACACATAAGCAGATTGAACAAAAAAAGAACGAAATTGTCGTTTTAGAAGATAAAGTCCTTGCTCGTAAGGATATTATGAAAAAACGTATGGTTTCTGTTCAAAATAGCTCAAATACGAGTTTAGTAGTAGAAGTTGTTGTAGAATCAAAAAACTTTGCAGATTTCATACAACGTATGAACGCAGTTACGACTATTCTAGAAGCAGATAAAGAAATTTTACGTCTACAAGAACAAGATCTTCGTCAAATTGAAGAAGATAAAAAAGAGATTGATGAAAAAGAAGCATCTTTAGTAGTAGATAAACAAAAATTAGCAAAAGCACAAGCTGATTTGCAAGATAACTTGAAAAAACGTCAAGATAACTTACAAACAGTTCAAGCTAAATATAATCAGGTTGCAAGCCAACTTAATTTAGCAGCAGAAGAAAAGGCTAAAATTGAATCAAATATGAAGGCAGTACAAGAAACAATCGCTCGTGAACAAGAAGCGGCAAGAATTGCAGCGGAAGAGCGTGCAAAAGCGGAAGCAGCTGCAAAGGCTGAGCAAGAAGCTTTAGCGAAAGCGCAAGCGGAAGTTGCTGAAAAGCAAAAGCAAGAAAAAGCTAATAAACCAGCTGAACCAGTTGCTAATAATAGTTCGAAAGTAGAGCCTGAACAGCCTAAAGTAACTGCTGGCGGAAAAGAAATGTATGTACACGCAACAGCTTATACAGCAGATCCATCTGAAAATGGTTATGCAGCAGGTCAACAAGTATATTCTGCATGGGGAGGTTATAATCTAACTGCAAACCCAGGAATGAAATTAATTGCGGTGGATCCATCTGTTATTCCATTAGGATCTACTGTAAATGTTGAAGGCTATGGAATTGCAATTGCAGCAGATACTGGTGGCGCGATTAAAGGTCACAAAATCGATGTTTTAATGCCGGATAAAGCTTCGTCTAGTAATTGGGGCAGAAAAAATGTTAAAGTTACAATTTTAAACTAAAACGAAATCCAACTTTACAATACGTAGAGTTGGATTTTTTTGTGGAAATAATGTTAAGTTGAGTTTACATTTTGTTAAGAATAGCATACAATAATGGTGAGAGGTGGTAAAATTGACCATTTTAAACAGGGTGAAGGAATTAAGAGCGCGTTTTAATTTTACACAAAGTGTATTAGCGGAAAAAGTCGGAGTGACGAGACAAACAATTGCAGCAATTGAAAAGGGGGATTACGTTCCTTCATTGTTACTAGCATTGACGATTTGTGATGTATTCGAGTTAAAGATGGAAGATGTGTTTGTTTTAAATAAGGAGGGGGAAGAGGATGAGTAGACTCGTATTTTCTTATATGCTAAATGTACTTTTAATGGTATTAGCAGGTTGGGCGTTTATTGAGTTGTATTATTTTACTATTGAAGTCGCTAATTTTATTCAAACGGAGAGAGTACCATCTGAAATTTCACTGAGTTTAATGCCGCTAGGATTACTTTTAATATTTGGTATTGTATCGACTGTTCTTTATAAAATTCAAAAGAAAAAATATAAAGAGCTCTCGTATTGGATGTTTCCACTATTATTTCCTCAAGAGGATGAGAGAGAAAAGGCAATTACAGAAAAGGCTTGTCGTACTACATTTATGTCACTATGGTACGTGTTGCCTTGTGCGGTTGGTTTTTTAACTCTTTCTCCAATTGCTAATCTATATGTTCCTGCATATCCAATATATATTGCATTTAGTATTTTCTTTATTCAAATGACGATTTTTCACGTATCCTTATATCGAAATAAAATCGCTTAAAAAGAAACCTTCTTGCATCGGCAAGAAGGTTTCTTTTCATCTTACACTTGTACATATAGCAATATTATCTTATCATTTTATATAGAGTAAGATTTTGTAACGGAAAGGAATTGTATATGAATAAGCAAAGAATTTATAGTATAGTAGCAATCCTTCTATTTGTTGTAGGTGGTGTGTTAATCGGAAAGCCATTTTATGATGGATATCAGGCTGAAAAGAAGCAGACAGCGAATGTGCAAGCTGTTCAAAAAATGGATTATGAAAAACATGAGACGGAATTTGTAGATGCTTCGAAAATTGATCAACCAGACTTGGCAGAAGTAGCGAGTGCATCATTAGATAAGAAACAAGTAATTGGTCGTATTTCGATTCCGAGTGTTTCATTAGAACTTCCTGTTTTAAAATCTTCTACTGAGAAAAACCTATTATCAGGTGCAGCAACAGTAAAAGAAAATCAAGTAATGGGAAAAGGGAATTATGCATTAGCAGGACATAACATGTCTAAAAAAGGTGTTTTATTTAGTGATGTAGCCTCTTTAAAAAAAGGCGATAAAATGTATTTGTATGATAATGAAAACGAATATGAATATGCGGTTACTGGTGTATCTGAAGTAACTCCTGATAAATGGGAAGTTGTCGAGGATCATGGGAAAGATGAAATAACGCTTATTACATGTGTATCCGTTAAGGATAATTCTAAGCGTTACGTTGTTGCTGGTGATTTAGTAGGAACAAAGGCTAAGAAATAAAGAAAAAAGAAGGTTCACTCTTTAAAGAGTGAACCTTCTTTTTTAATCCATCCATTTCACTAATTTCTTAGAAATTGATAATAAAACACAACCTAAAACGATCGCCACAGCGCCAATAACTGTGAATACTTCAGCATATCCAAGTGAAGTTGTGAAGCTTGCAAGCTGTCCGCCTAAAATATTAGCAATACCTGAGCTTGCTAACCATACTCCCATTAATAAAGAAGCAAGTTTTACTGGAGCGAGAGCACTAACCATTGATAGCCCGACAGGTGATAAGAATAGCTCACCTAACGTATGGAAAAGATACGTAAAGACGATAAATAGTAAGTTTGCTTTTTCTGTAATGTTATGTTCGTCACTGCCTGTTTTTAACGTAGCGATAACAAGAACAATATAACCGATACCGAGTAAGATCATACCAAGTCCCATTTTTGTTGGGATTTTCATGTCACCATTTTTTCTAGTTGCCAGTTTCGCCCATAATGCTGAAATAGCTGGTGCAAGTAAAATAATAAATAACGGATTGACCGATTGGAACCAAGATGTTGGAACTTCCCATCCGAACACAGAGCGGTCTACAAATTTGTTTGTATATAATGTTAACGAACTACCAGCTTGTTCAAATCCAGCCCAGAAGAAGACAACAAAGCATGTTAAAATGACGATAACTGTTGTACGTTGTTTTTCTTTTTTTGTTAACGGTGTATTTCCTATTGTTTGTTGTCCAGCAGCCGTTTGCAAATCGCGAGTTGGTTTTTTACCGATATCACCAAGGAAGCGATTTGATAGTGTTGTAAATAAAATTTGTCCAATGATCATTCCGATTGAAGCGGCTAAGAAACCGTAACGGAATCCGAAATGAACAACACCGTCCACTGTTGTTTTAAATAAATTTTCTGATAAAAATCCGCAAACGAGTGGAGCTAAAAATGAACCGACGTTAATACCCATGTAGAATATTGTAAATGCACTATCACGTTTTGGATCGTGCTCTTCGTATAATTCTCCAACAAGTGTAGAGATATTCGGTTTGAAGAATCCATTACCAATAATAATAAGCGCTAATCCGAGGTATAGACCGACTTGGTTTTGCAAGGCAAATAGTGTAAGGTTACCGATTGCCATTGTTATACCACCAATTGTGATGGCTTTTCGTTTGCCTAGAAAACGGTCCGTTAAGTATCCACCGATCAATGGTGTGAAATAACAAGCACCAGTATAAAATCCGTAAATAGAGAGTGCCCAAGCGGGACTAAACCCAAGACCACCACTTACTAAAGCTGTTGTTAAATATAATGTTAATAATCCTCGTAATCCATAGTAACTAAACCTTTCCCACATTTCTGTAAAGAAGAGTAGGTATAAACCTGGAGGATGTTTCTTTTTTCTTTGTTGTTCTCTTTCTAGTTGTATCGCTGATTCCATAATATTTTCCTCCTGACACAAGCAAAAAACAAAGTTAATAGTATTGTATGATTAATATTTTACCTTATTAACTATTATAAGTCAATAAAGGTTGATTTTTCAGAAGAAATTTGAAAAGGGAAATAGCTATAGAATGGGTGTTTCTTTTGTGATAGACTATGGACTATGTTTTCTTTGTAAGGAAGCGGATTACCGCATTTTTTATTTGTGGAATTGATTTCATGTAAGGTAAAATTGAAGAAGGAGAAAGAAATGAAATTGTTACAGAAAAAAGAAATTTTGCTTATTAGTCTTATGTTATTCTCTATGTTCTTTGGGGCCGGAAATCTTATATTTCCACCTTTCCTTGGATATGAAGCAGGAGAACATGTATGGATTGCATTGTTAGGTTTTATTATATCAGCAACAGGGCTTCCTATATTAGGTGTTATCGCTATTGCGAAAGCAGGGAGTTTTCAAACGTTAGCAGGCAGGGTTCATTCTTCATTTGCAATTATTTTTCCGTGTATTGTGTACTTATTTATTGGACCAGGTCTTGGTATACCACGTGCAGGAAGTTTAGCTTTTGAAATGGGGCCAGGCCAGTTGTTCCCAGAAACGGGTAGTGTAGTTTTGTTATTGTACACGGCTATTTTCTTTAGTATTGTTTACTGGTTAAGTTTATCACCGTCTAAATTAATGGGCTTGTTTGGAAAGGTGTTAACGCCTTTATTATTATGTATGATTGCTATTATATTTATAAAAAGTATGTTTACATCAGTAGGCAGTGTGAAAGAGCCTGCAGGAAATTATGGACAAGCTCCTATGTTCCAAGGATTTTTAGATGGATATTTAACGATGGATGCGTTAGCAGCTTTAATATTTGGGATTGTTATTGCAAATGCTCTGCGTGCAAAAGGTGTAGCGGATGATAAAGGTTTAGCGAAATATATGAGTATTGCTGGTATTGGAGCAGGACTATTACTAACTATTATTTATGTCATTCTTGGATATGTTGGTTCAATTAGTGGTTCATTGGGTACATTTGATAACGGTGCGAAAGTGTTAGCACAAGTTATGACTACATTATTTGGACAAGGTGGGTTAGTTTTATTAGGTCTTATTTTTACTGTCGCTTGTCTATGTGTTTCAATCGGACTTGTTACGTCTTGTAGTCAATTTTTCACAAGTGTATTTCCGAAAGTATCTTATAAAGTTTGGGCATTTATATTAAGTTTTGTTAGTATGGTTTTAGCTAATTTAGGATTAACGCAAATTTTAAAAGTATCGGTACCGATTCTTGGATTTATTTATCCAGTTGCACTAACGCTTATTATTTTAGGGTTATTCCATAAGTATATTGGAAAGTATGTATACGTATATTCGGTAACGATTGGACTCGTAGCGGTATTTAGTGCGATTGATATTTTAAACAAAAGTGTACTGATGAATAAATGGACACCACTACTAAAAATGCTTCCGTTTTATACAGAAGGTGTAGGTTGGATCGTTCCGGCATTTGTAGGTGCCTGCCTCGGTATGATTGCTAGTATTGCTATAAATAAGAAGAAATAAGTAAGAGGTGTTTTCCTATTTCGGAAAACACCTTTCTTTTTTGGAAAAATGGTATCGAACATGAATAGACTAATAGTATGATAAAGGTAATTGGTAATATATAGCTTTTACATGAGTGATGAGGGGGGAGCATATGAAGGAGGATTTAAACAAGAAAATAGAAGCACTCGAAACGGCAATTGAAACGATGCAAGAGACACTTTATGAATTGAAAGCGAAACAAAGAAAAATAGAAGTAGATAAAGTTCAGCAAAATGTTAATAAGGAAAAGAAAGAATATATTGAAGCGGTAAGTAATGAAAAGTTACAAGAAGATGTAGTTAAGACGAGGAAGTCCATGCAAGAGCCAGAGGTGAAACAAGTAGATATATCTGCATTTAAACCAGAACCATTTAATATTATAAAGTTTTGTCAAACGTGGTTACCACGCATATTTGTCGGTATTATGCTACTTGGCGTTATTTGGTTATTCAAAGCAGGGGTAGATGCCGGATTATTGACACCAGCGATACGAGTTTTGTTTGGTATAGTACTATCTGCCGGTTTGTATTACGTAGGAGATATACAAATTAAAAGAGAGCGGCAAGCGTTAGGGTTAGTATTAGCTGGAGGAAGTATTACGGGAATTGTTTTAACAACGTTTGCGGCACATTATTTATATGAGTTTATTCCTGCAAGTATTGCGTTTATCTGTAATATTGTATGGGTTATTTTAGGGATTTATTTAGCGAAAAGATATAGATCGGAATATCTCGCTATTTTCGTGGCGGTGGGAGCATTTTTTGTTCCTTTCTTGTTAAATAGTACGACTCCTAATACGTATATTTTCTTTAGTTATGAGACGATATTAACAATTAGCCTATTATGGTATGCATTGAGAAACCGTTATAAGTACTTGTATATGATTTCTTATGTTGTTGCGGCAATTGTCCTATTTGTCTTCTTTGTTGTTATGTCAATATTAGTAGAGAATGTGCAAGTACAGTTAACAGTTGTATACGGTGCAATTCATTTACTATTATTTTGGCATATGTTTTCGGAGAGAAGTTTTATACAAGAAGCACGATTGGCGATATTTAGTGCGAATGCAGTTTTCTTTATTTTAGCCATTTCTCAAATTCCTGAATTTACAACGTGGGGATTAGTTATAAGTGCATTTGTGCATGCTGTTATGTTTGTACTTGAATATAGGAAGAATAAACATTCTGTATTTTCAAATCTAATATTTGGCTTTGCAATGGGATCATTTAGTTTAGCGATTTTATACGAGTATAGTTTGGTGAATGCAGCGATCGTATTATTGTTACAAGGTTTCCTCGGTATGGTTACTGCTATTAAATTAAAGCAAAATATTAAGTTGTATGTAGGTGCAACGATTTATGCGATTGGAATGGTACAGACGATTTTTAGCCCGTTTGATGAGTTCATTTCAGCAGGGTTTGTCGCTCATATTATTTTAATAGGAACGTTCTATTATTGCATGAGACAAGCGAAAGAAGTGTTAGCGAGTTTTGGTAAATATGTGTACTCTATAGCGCTCTACTCGTTAATGGTTATTGTATTTATTACAATTACTAGGATCGGTGAAGTTCTTTCTACAGATGGAAGTATAATTAGCGTATCTGTATCATTATTATGGATGGTATATGCTTTATTTGCAGTTTGGTTTGGCCGTTATAGACAGATGAACGAAATATTATATGCGGGCTTAGTCGTATTAGTAGTAACAGTAGGGAAGTTATTCCTTCTCGACCTACCAGAGGTGTCGATGATGATTAGAGCGGTGTTATTCTTAATCGTAGGTAGTATAGGTATCGTTATTTCAAGAATGTTTTTCTCAAAAGAAGAGAAGTGAGAAGAAGGCAATCCCTTTACGGATTGCCTTTTCTTTTACTTTACTTTACTTCTTACCAATCGTTACAGCCTCATTATATTTAGCTGTTGTGTTTTGTCTTAGGCGAAGTGTTGCTTGTCCAGTTGTATTTGGGGCAAGTTGTACGTTCACAATTTTTTCAGCAGATCCTTGGTTATTTGTTATGAAAGAGAATGTACTGCTATATCCAAAAGCAGATGGCCAAGTGCCATTTGTATTTTGAACTTTTGCTACCTGTGTTCCGCCAGTTGTGAAAATACCTAAAGAATAATTATTGTACGTTGTATTTGGTAATAAGTTATTTACTTGAATCGTCATTTGGAACACTTCATTGTTTGGTAGAATGCTAGGGTGAGTAATTACGTAATCACTCGTTGTCACTGCACCGTTATAGCCGTATGAACCTGGTTTGAAAGTATTTGTATTGAACCACTGGTAACCTTGACTTGGTGCACTCCAAGGTTCTGGTTGTGGTTCTGTTGATAAACTTGGTTGTTCAAATGTTTGTAGAGCTGTAGGTGCATCAAGTTGTAAACCACTTACTTGATCTAAGCTTGTAAATGTTTCTTGCTTCGCTAGCCAATTCACGATGTTTTCTAATAGAACAGCATCGTTTTCTTCTTTATAACCATCGTAAGTTTTCTTTGTTTGGCCAGAATCTTCACGAACATATTTTGGCGTCGCATCTTCAACTGGAGAAGAGTCACCGATAAAGGCAGCTTTTCCAAGTCCTACTTTTGCGATAGCAGCATAAGGACCCTCTGCAACGCCACCACCGTTATAAACGCCGCTATCAACAGCGTTATTCCATTTTGATGGATTTTCTGGAAGATATACAAGGCCTTTCGCTAGTTTTGGATTTGTAATTGCAAGAGTAGAGCCGGCATGCATGGCTACAGATGATACACCTTCTGTAATTCCGAATGATTGTTCAGGTGAAACAATATTTTTAGCTGAAACATCACCAAGTGCGTTATAGCGGAAGCGAATACCGAAATTATTGGATAGCCAATCAGAGCTTTCGACTCCTTGCATAGCTTGTGAATTTGCTTCCTCGTTTGACATTCCTTTTGCTGGATTATCCCAAGCACCGCGTCTATATCCATTGAATACTTCGGAAGAGTCCCAACGGTTTTTATTACGATCTGCATTATAATGATCGGCAATGAAGAAGATACTGCCGCCATTTTTCACGTATTGTAACATTGCATCTTGTTCAGATTTTTTGTAAGGAATATTAGCTTCTGGAACGATAAACACATTGTAGTTTTTTAAATCTTCGTATGTAATAGGTGCTGATTTACGAAGTTCTTTTACATGATATCCGTTTTGGGCAATGCCATTTCCGAAATCAGAAAAGCCGCCATCAATAACCCAATCAGCCGTCCCGGCAGTTTGACCGTGCGTATTATCGAATAATACTTTTTTCCCATTGTTTTGATTTACAATTTTTGCAGCAATTTCAGGAGCTGGATCTACAGAGCTTTCGGCATAAGTAGATGGAACATAAGCGCTTCCTAAACTGATTGTAATTGCTGTTGCTAAAGAAAATTGAATCCATTTTTTATTCTTCATAGAAGAATCCCCCTAATAATAAATATATGTGCTTTAATAATGTAATTTATTTTTCTGTAAAAATAAAGATAGAAAATATTAAATAGTGTAAAGATAACGTTAATTCGATTGAGAAATATTTGTGTGAATAATGAAAAAATCTCTCCCTAGTAAATTAGGAAGAGACCATAGGTTTAACTAATTTTTGAATTAGGTGTTTCATCGATCTTATGAAACCCTTTCATGTAATACACGATAGCTAAGCCGATAAGCCAAATTGGGCCAATGATTAATGCAATTCGTGTATCTTCTGAATACGCCATAATACCTAGTACAAGTGCAAGGAAGCCAAGTGAGAAGTAAGAGCTTAATGGATGTAAAGGCATTTTATACGTTAGCTTGTCTTTTTTCTCAGTTGGCAATCCTTTACGGAATTTAATTTGAGCGACTAATATTATACCCCAAGTCCAAATTGCTCCGAAAGTTGAAATACTAGTTAGCCATGTAAACACTTTTGCAGGAACGAGATAGTTTAATATAACGCCAATAAGTAAAACGATCGCAGTTGCTACAATACCTTGACTTGGAATGCCATTTTTATTTAAACGACCGAATCTTTCAGGAGCTTTCTTTTGTTGTGCCAAAGTAAATAGCATACGCCCTGTACTAAACAAACCACCGTTACAAGATGAAAGAGCCGCTGTTAAAACGACAAAGTTAATAATACCTGCTGCCTTTGCAATACCGATTTGCTGGAACGTTAGTACGAAGGGGCTTCCTTTCTCACCAAATTCGTTCCAAGGATAAATTGCCATCATAACGAATAGAGCTCCAACGTAGAATAATAAAATTCTCCAAAATACGTTATCAATTGCTTTTGCAAGTGTCTTTTTTGGATTTTGAGCTTCACCAGCTGTAACCCCGATAAGTTCGACCCCTAAATAAGCGAATAATACCATTTGTAAGGAAAGCAATAATCCAGAGAAGCCATTTGGGAACCAACCTCCATGCTCCCAAAGATTTGAAATTCCAGTTGCAACGCCGCCATTTCCAAATCCGAATAGAATAATACCAAAGCCAATCACTATCATACAGATAATTGTGACAATTTTAATGAGAGCAAACCAAAACTCAAGTTCTCCAAATACTTTTACTGATAAGAAGTTGAAAGCGCTCATTAATAATAGAGCGAGTAGTGCCCAAGTCCAGCGCGGGATATCTGGGAACCAGTACTGCATGTAAATTCCAGCCGCCGTAATTTCAGCCATACAAGTAACAACCCATAAGAACCAGTAGTTCCAACCAGTAATATAGCCAGCAAGTGGGCCGATATAATCATTAGCATATTTACTAAAAGAGCCGGCAACCGGTTGTTCAATTGCCATTTCTCCGAGCGCTCGCATAATGAAAAAAATAACGAGTCCAGCGATCATATAACCTAGTAAGATGGAAGGACCAGCTAGTTTAATAGCAGAAGCAGATCCTAAAAATAGCCCAACGCCAATAGCCGAACCGAGTGACATTAAAGTAATATGTCGTTCTTTTAAACCTCGATTTAAAGTTCCAGATTTGTTTGTGTGCTGCATAAGAAGAATCCCCCTTGTAGAATGAGCTACCTAAATATTTAACTATTTCAAATTATAAAACATTTCTATCTGTTATGCTACAAAAATAATCAAAATGAACTGTACTACATCTGAACTTGTCAGACTTAAACTTAAAATTCTCACTATTAGAGAATATATTGACTCTTCTTTTTATTGATTGTTAAGATTAAGTATTATATTTTCTCACATACTAGTAAGAAAAGAATGTGTGATAATAATTCAGGTGTAGGAAGGGTACATAGCCATGTTTCAATTACAAAAATATAACACTTCTGTGAAGCAAGAGCTTTTAGCGGGCATCACAACTTTTTTTACATTTGCGTATATTCTTGTCATCAATCCGAAAATATTATCTGATGCAGGTGTACCATTTGATCAAGCGTTTACGGCAACTATTATTGCGACAGTTATTGGGACGCTATGTATGGCGTTTTTAGCTAACTATCCAATTGTTATTGCTCCAGCTATGGGGATGAATGCATATTTTGCTTATTCTGTCGTTCAACAGGCAGAGGG
Organism: Bacillus cereus group sp. BfR-BA-01331; assembly: GCF_022663915.1. NCBI lineage: Bacteria > Bacillati > Bacillota > Bacilli > Caryophanales > Bacillaceae > Bacillus > Bacillus cereus group sp. BfR-BA-01331. The sequence goes on along the minus strand of NZ_JAKUGJ010000010.1, from coordinate 27,404 downwards.
GATTACGTATGTCATTGCGTTTTCGGCAGTATTTGTAACAGGTATCATTTTTCTTTTATTATCTTTCACTTCATTTAGGCAAAAGCTAATTATCGCAATTCCTGACAGTTTAAAACATGCAATTGCAGGTGGAATTGGACTATTTATTGCTTTTATTGGATTACGTCTATCTGGAATTATCGTGGATCATCCATCTAACTTAGTTACGATTGGTGATTTTCATTCTCCAGCCGTTATTTTAACTTTAATTGGTTTAATTTTAGCGGCAGTATTAATGGTATTACGTGTGAGTGGTGCATTATTTATTAGTATGATTGTAACAGGAATTATCGCCTTCTTTACGGGGCAACTGAAGTTTGAGGATAAAATTGTAGCGATGCCTCATTTACCAGAAGGTATTATCGTTTCAAATCCAATCAATGCTTTTTCAGATGTAATTCAGTATGGATTATATGGTGTTGTATTTTCATTTTTACTTGTACTTTTATTTGATACGACAGGTGCATTACTCGGTTTAATTAAACAAGCTGGTTTAATTACAGATAATACAGAGAAACGTTTTGGCAAAGCGTTTATTGCAGATGCGATTGGCGGAACGACAGGTTCTATCTTCGGAACAAGCCCAACAGCAGCAACGATTGAATCGTCAGCTGGTATTGCTGCAGGTGGTAAAACTGGATTAACAGGTATTGTAGTTGTTGGTCTAACGATTATAACGGCATTTTTCAGCCCTGTTATCGCGTCTTTATCAAGTGTAGCTGCTATTACAGCTCCTTCATTAATTATTGTAGGTAGTTTAATGGCACAAAGCATTCGTGATATTAATTGGAATGAATTTGAAGATGCATTACCAGCATTTTTAATTTTCGTTGGTATTCCGTTAACGTCTAGTATTGCAAATGGAATTGCAATTGGATTTTTAGTGTATCCAGTATTAAAAATTGTGAAGGGGAAAGGGATGGAAGTACATCCGTTACTATATTTATTTACAATTTTATTTGGATGTCATTTATTCTTATAGTATAGAGATAGGAAAGGGGGCTTCTTATGAGGGGCTCCTTTTTTGTGTATAATAAAGTGAAAAAAACAAATCAATTACGTAAAATATAAATTACTTAATGGAATATATATGTTACTATAAAGGTAGAGGAGGAACATGAATGGCTGTAAGTAAAATAAAAGTCGCGCGTGTTCAGTTAGATTTAACACAGCAACAATTAGCAGAAAAAGTAGGCGTTACAAGGCAAACGATTAGTTTAATTGAGAAGGGGAAATACAACCCGTCTTTAGATTTATGTTTGAAAATTTGTTATGTGGTAGATAAAACATTGAATGATTTGTTTTGGGAGGAAAAGGAGTGATAGGGTGAAAATCATGAAAGATGAACGTTTAATGATCGAGGGGTTAAAACATGTTAGATTGGCTTTCATCTTACAAAATATCGTAATACTAAGTATTGTTTTTTACCGCTATGTCTTGCAAGGGGCAGGATATGAAAGTGTTTCGGATTTATTAATGGTATTTATGGGCGGGATAATAGTTATTAATTTTTTAAACTTAAAAAATTCGGTGGAAGTGTATGAACATACAGGGGGAGTATCCCGTAGTTATTTTATGAAACTATTATTCATTCCAGTAGGGATTGTTATTGGACTGTTAGCTATTTGTATCATTGTAACGCCGGATATTTCAATGAAGGAAATTAGTATAACAGGACTTATTATGTTTGCTTGTTTTTTAGTTCCTAGTTTGTTTATATACATATATATGAAAAAAATAAAAAGTGAAAATGAAATATAAGAAAAGCTTTCTGCAATATGCAGAAAGCTTTTCTTATATTTCTTTATACATTACTTTATGTAGTCCTATTGGATCAATCTCGAAGATTTCACCATGCTCATGGAAGCCTAATCGTTTGTAATAATCCGCTACGGTAATTCGGGCATTACACCATAGAATATTTGCTTCGCGTTCTTGGAGGACTTGTTCAGCTTTACGGGTTAAGGAGCTGCCAGCATGCTGGTTTCGGAAATTAGGTAATGTTGCCATTCCTCGTAGACGATAGTGGGTACCAGCTTGTAAATCAGGATGTATTTCTTTAGAGAAAGAGGCGATACTAACAAGTTCATCATATAAAAATGCACCTAAATGAAAGGCGTCTGTTTCGTAATCTGAATCGTATTTACAATCTTCTAATGATTGATTGGGACGCAAAACCTTTTGACGTAATAAGTATGTTTCAGATGCATCAATATGTTTCACTGTAATCATAATATCATCCTTTCTTATAAGCCTTTTTCTATAAGTTGTAAGAAGAAATATGCGGGTGCAACGAGAAGTCCTAGTATGCTAGCTGTTCCGAGAAGGAGTGAAATTAAGAGACAAAAGTACTTAATTCCATTCGATTTTTTCCATCCATAACTACAAATTTCAATGCTAATACCGATGAGAATAATGGCGACGAGTACTTCTGCTAATAATAAGAGAGCTAAAGTTGAAATAGACATAATGTGATTCATCCCCATAATATGTGATAGTAACATTTTACCATATGAAATTGAAAAAAATGCCCCTCATTTATGTGAGGGACATTTTCTATTCTAATATGTTTTTCATTGTATCAATATGTTCTTTTGAACCCGTTACAAGTAAAGTATCGCCATGCTGTAACTTCGTATCACCATGTGGTATTAATGCTTTATTACCACGGTAAATTTGAATGACAAGTACATCACCTAGAAACGGAAGGCGACGAAGTGCTAAGCCATTATATTTATTACTTCGTAGTTCAACCTCACGCACCGTTTCATTTGCTGTTGTAATCAAGCGAACGAGACTCGGTTTATCAATAAGTGCACGTAATAAAATACGTGTAGAGTTAATAGTCGAGAATACAGCGATATGTTCTTGAGTCGCTTTTTCTTGTAGAAGGGGATCTTCTACACTTGCGATGACGTGTTCAACACCTAATTCTTTTGCATGTTCTGCTAATAATAAGTTTTGTTCATCATCACTTGTCGCAACAACAACACGGTCTGCTTCGAAAGCTTGTTGCTCCATTAAAGATTGAATAGTAATCTCATCTAATTTTACAATAGGGAAGTCATGAGATTTCGCTTCCTCATCATTTATTTTATTTTGACGTATCATATATAGTGTCACGTCATAATCTTCACGTTTTAAATCAAGTGATAACGGAAGGGTAATTCTGCTTGCACCAATAATAGATACTTTCGGTTTTGGTGTTTCGACTTTTGGAAACATCTTTTTAAATAATATAGGTGCAAAAATACAAGTAATAACTGCACTTAAAATAAGAGATGCTGATAAACTTGGGCTAATGATGCCTAGCTTTTCACCGATTTGTGCAGCCGCGATAACTAAAGAAAGTGTTGATGTTAACAAAATAGCACTTCCGAGTACGATATTGCGTGGGTACCATTTTCGTAAGACGAGTGATGGCAACAGTTTTGAAATAAAGAGTCCCACAATTAGAATTGGGATCATTAGCATACTAGAAGGCTCGTTAAAAATAGACCATACTTCTAGATTTACACCAACCATTACGAAGAAAATAGGAATGAAGAAGCCATATCCGATGGAATCAAGTTTTTCAACCATATCTTCATTTGGTGATAATAAAGATACGAGTACACCTGCTAAAAAGGCTCCCAAAATATTTTCTGCCCCAACAGATTCAGATAATCCAACTAATATTAAGATGAGTGCAAAAACAGCTCGTGTATCAATTTGTACACTACCGGCTTTTAAGCTTTCTAGGTATGGAATATTTTTAAAACGTCTTGCGACAAAGTAAATTACAATACCAGCACCGAATAGAAGAAGTAGAAGCCACATGCTTTGGCCACTTTCGGAATTTAATCCGACGAATACAGCGAGTAAAATCATTGTAACTAAGTCTGCAATAACAGCGACTAATAAAATGATTTGCCCGATTGCGGTTTTTCCTAAGTTATTTTCTTTCAATGTTGGTACGACAACACCTAAAGAAATAGTTGAAATAATTAAAGTCATGAACATTGCATTGTCTACGAATCCTAGCCATACGAATATTAATGATAGGGCATAAGATAAAATGAAAATAAACAAGAAGATAATGCTTGCTGCTTGGAATGTGTTCGGTTCGTTTGTCGTATTCTTTTTCCCTTTTTGTTTAAAGATCGAAAAGTCAATTTCTAAACCACTTAAAAACATTAGGAAGATAAATCCTAGTGTTGATAAGACTTGAAGCCACATGTCTGGCTCAATGATGTTAAATCCACTTTTACCTACAAAGATTCCTGCGATGATTTCTGCAACAACGACAGGAAGTGCGTTTAATTTAAAGCGCTGTAACAAAAGGGGAACGAAAAACGCGATTGCGACGACAACCATAAGTGATAGAACAGAAGAATGATGTTCCATTGCGTTCTCTCCCTTCAAATAAATATAGTAACTATTTAGCCATATAATAGGAAGAAAAGCAACGGATATGGTTTCGATTTCATAAAGAAAGAGTTTTCTTAACATTTGTCATAATAAGTATATTTTTCATGATTTTGTTGTTAATTCCGTAATGTGGATGTAATAGGGGAGGGGATAAAGTGAAACTTTAATCAGTGGGGGTCTTACTGCTCGTTAATAGGGGATAAAAAAAGACTGCTGAGGAATCCCAGCAGTCTTTTTCATGCAAATTACATTGAGAAGAAGATCCATACAGTAAGACCAACTGTTGCAGTTGCAACGAAGAAACTGTATATCATTGTAAGAACTTGAATTCTTCCTTCTCCTTCTTTTAAGTGCATGAACATAATTAATTGTAATAACGCTTGCGCAACTGCCATTATGATGATAGTTGTTAATATCGTTGAAAGTGGCAGGTTTGTGTAAAGTGCCACGTATAACGCTAGAAACGTTAGTGCAAGCGATAAAATAAATCCGAAAACGTGTGACCATGGGAATCCGCTATGCCCATGCTCGTTTGCTTGGTTGTTATTTTGACCCATTTACGCCACCATCCCGTTCAAGTAAACTAGTGTGTAAATAAAGACCCAAACAAGATCAAGGAAATGCCAGTATAAGCTGATAATAAATACTTTACGAGCTGTAACTGGTGTTAAACCTCGTTTTAAAATTTGGATAATAACACAAGTTGCCCAGATGATACCACCTGTTACGTGGGCACCATGCGTTCCAAGAAGAACGAAGAATGCCGATAAGAAAGCACTTGTTTGAATCGTTGCACCTTCACCAACGTACAAAATGAATTCTTCAATTTCAAAGAATAGGAAGCCTGCACCTAAAAGTAAAGTCAGGATAAACCAAGCTAACATTCCTTTTTGATTGTGTTTACGCATTTCGTGAATTGCGATCCCACATGTAAAGCTACTTGTTAAAAGTAACAGTGTTTGAATTAAAAGTGTTTTAACTTCAAACAATTGCGCTGGTGTTGGGCCATCAGCCGTACGACCAGCAAGGACTAGATAAGAGGCGAAAAGTGTTGCGAACAGCATAATTTCAGCCCCAAGAAAAATCCAGAATCCTAGGATATTCAATCTACTTTGCTCGGATTGATATTCCAAAGGTAAGCTTTTATCTAAAGCCGCCATGTCATTTCACCTCTCATGCTATATGTTCTGTTTCTTTAATTTCATCAACGCTTACGTAGTAGCCATCATCATAATCGAATGAACGATAGATTAAGCAACCTAAAATACCAATACCACCGATTGCTGCAATCCAGAACCAGCTAAATACTAATGCAAAACCTGCAAGACCGAAGAATAAAGACGCAATAATAGGCACACCAGAATTACTTGGCATGTGAATTGGTTTTAATTCATCTGCTGTTGGTGTAATTGTTTCTCCACGTTTTTTCATGAACCAGAAAGCATCAGCTTCTTTAATTTCAGGAAGTTTCGCGAAGTTGTAATGTTGTACAGGAGATTGAGTTGCCCATTCAAGTGTACGGCCGTCCCATGGATCTCCAGTTGTGTCACGCTCACCGTGACGTGCACTCCAAATTACGTTATAGCAAAGGATTAGGAAGCCAATAGCCATCATTACAGCACCAACAGATGCGATTTGGTTTAGCCAGCCCCATCCAAGACTTTCAGAGTAAGTGTACATACGACGAGTCATACCGTCTAAACCTAAGAAGTACATTGGGAAGAAACAGATGTTAAATCCGCTCATAAAGATCCAGAATGTCCATTTACCTAGGCGTTCATTTAACATATGACCTGTCATTTTTGGATACCAGTATGTGAATCCAGCAAGCATAGCGAATACTGTACCTGCGATTAATACGTAGTGGAAGTGAGCAATTAGGAAGTAGCTGTTATGGTATTGATAATCAGCTGCTGCCATTCCAAGCATAACCCCTGTAACTCCACCAACTACGAAGTTTGGAATAAATGCCAATGACCAAAGCATTGGAACTGTAAAACGAATACGTCCTTTATACAGTGTAAACAACCAGTTAAAGATCTTAACACCGGTTGGAATCGAAATCGCCATTGTCGAAATCGAGAAGAATGAGTTAACCGCTGGACCTGCACCCATAGTGAAGAAATGGTGAAGCCATACGACGAAACTTAGTAAAGAAATTGCAACCATCGAGTACACCATCGCACTGTAACCGAATAGACGTTTACGTGAGAATGTACTAATGATTTCAGAGAAAATACCGAATGCCGGTAAAATAACAATATATACTTCAGGGTGACCCCATACCCAGAATAGGTTGGCCCATAACATTGGCATACCGCCGCTCGCCATCGTAAAGAAGTGAGCATCGAATAGACGGTCAAATGTCATTAATGCAAGAGCAACTGTTAATACTGGGAAAGCGAAAATAATGATAATTGTTGTAATTAAGATTGACCAAGTAAACATTGGCATTCTCATTAATTTCATACCAGGTGTACGCATTTTTAAGATAGTAACAAGGAAGTTAATACCGGTCATTAGCGTACCGAGACCTGAAATCTGTAATGCAATTGCGTAGTAGTTATTTCCTACACCAGAAGTAAACTCTGTACCTGCCATTGGGAAGTAAGAAGTCCACCCAGCGTCTGGAGAACCACCGATTACGAAAGCGATGTTGAATAACATTGCTCCGACAAAGAATAACCAGAAACTTAAAGCATTTAAGAACGGATATGCAACGTCACGAGCACCAATTTGTAATGGTACTACAAGGTTCATTAATCCCATAACGAATGGCATTGCCATGAAAAGAATCATTACCGTACCATGTGTTGTAAAGATTCCGTTATAGTGTTCAGCGTTTAAATAAGTTGTTTCCGGGAATGTTAACTGGGCACGAATCATTAAACCATCCATACCACCACGGAATAACATTATAACGGCAGAGATAATATACATGGTCCCTATTTTTTTATGGTCAACAGTTGTCAACCACTCATCCCAAAGCCATCTCCATTTTTTGTACTTTGTTAGTACGAAAAGAATCGCTAATGTCACAAGAACGATAGAAGCGTCAGCTCCGTAAATAATCGGGTCACCTGTGACAAAAAATTCATCAAGCTTCACTGTGTTCACTCCAATCTGTTGGAATAATAGCTATTATTTTTTGTTTTTGTAGTAGTTGTAATCACAATATTCAAGTGATTTTGGATCTACATAACTTAAGTGGTGACTAGAGAACGTCATACGCCCCACTACACCAGGTTTAATAATTTCGTTGTATTTCTTTTCTGATAATTTAGGGGCAGTTTCTTGTACTTCTTTTACCCACTTATCATATTTCTCTTTAGTTTTTGCTTCAACTTCGAATTCCATGTGAGTAAATCCTTCACCAGAGAAGTTCGAGCTACGACCTAGGTAAGAACCTGGTTTGTCAGCTTGTAAATATAAGTCCATGATCATGCCATCCATTGTATACTTCATACCACCAAGTTCTGGTACCCAGAAAGCATTCATTGGACCTACAGAAGTCAGTTTAAATTGAATTGGTACACCAGCTGGGATGTTTAAATAGTTAACGGTTTCAATTTTTTCCTCCGGGTAACTAAATAACCATTTCCAGTTTGCAGATGTAACATAAATTTCAACTGGTTTAATATGTTTGGACTCTTGCGGAACCTCTTCCGAAGCATAAGTTGCTTTAACTGTTGGAATCGATAATGCGATAACGATAATAACAGGAATAATTGTCCAAATGATTTCTAATAATGTGTTACCATGTTGATCAGGTGGCTCATAGTCCATATTCTCTGGTTTTTCACGATAACGAATCAAGATGACTGTAAACAAGATGAATACAATTGCGATAATTAATGACATAAGCAAGAATGACCAAACAATTAAATCATACTGTGCTTTTGCAACAGGTCCTTGCGGATTTAATACTGCGAGTTTTTTATCACAGCCACCGAGGAACAGAAGTAATGATAACGGAAGAAGCGAAGCCAACTTCCAAAATGCTTTCTTTAGTTGCACGATTGAAAATCTCCTTTCTCCTTGGATTGAAACTATGCCAATAAAACAATATAAACCTATTAATTTATAGATGGCAATAGTTTTTGTTATATTGTTAAAAAATAGACACAAATGCACGCTTTTTAAGGTGAATATCATTTGTAACTTGATAACATTGTAAACTATTTTCCAAATAAAAACGTGATTGTGAGAATTTTAAGATAAATAAAGTTATACCAACATACCCAATAAATAGAAAAAAATTATCTTATCATAAGGAAAATTACTGAATTTTTAATATATTCAGTTTGTTACCTAAGTTATATTTCTTTTTTGCTCAAATGTGACAACTTTCCGAAACTTTAACTCGGTATAAATGTAACAAATGATCATAAATGGAACCCCGCAATAAAGAGCAATTCTCTGATCTGGAATGAAAGCTAAACTAACAAATGTAAGGAAATTGAGTGAGAAAGCTACGATTGGAACTATTGGATAAAGTGGTGTGCGGTATTTTAATTCTGCTTGTTCTACTTGTTGATTCATATGTCCCTCCCCCCATATTTTTTTGTATGTTTTAACTAGATTTTATTCGGTGCTTTTAATCATTAGTGGGGGTGAAAAACATACTTGGTTTATTTTGTTGTGAACTGAGTATGTAAAGGAAAAACTAACTATGACTAAATACCTTAGAATGTTTATTAACCTAGTGAAGGAAACGTGATTCTTTCACTAGGTTAATAATTTTGTTTTCTAGTAAAAAATTCTGAAAAATTATATTTTTTCTTTCTATTTCAAACAATCGGAATTTTAAAAAGGTATTTGTGAATAATAATTCACAGAATCTTTCTAGCAAACTAGTAAGAAGAAAGGTACAATGATAGGAGTTGTGCCTTTAAAATAATTGATATAATGGAGTTTGGTTTATGATGAAAAAGTTAAAATATATTTTTATTTTCGGTATTATATTTGCTGTCGTGTTCTTTTTCGAGAAAGATAAAATTATGAAAAAGGCACAAGAATTTCGGTTAGACCTTTTCTCTGAGATGAAAGAAAGTGCAATGATTACAGAGGTTCCGTTTATTAGACAGTTACCTGAATTACCTAGAGGTTGTGAAGTGACAAGTTTAACTATGCTACTACAACATAAAGGTGTACAAGTAGATAAGATGCAACTTGCTAGTGAAATTCATCGCGTTCCATTTAAACAAGATGGTTTGCATGGAAATCCGTATGAGGGATTCGTTGGAAATATTTACACGAAAGCTGAGCCGGGATACGGTGTATATAATCAACCGATTTTTAATTTAGCAGAAAAGTATGTTCCTGAAAAAGTAATTAATTTAACGGGTAGAGACGTGCAAGATCTATATAAAGTAATTAGTTCTGGTTCTCCAGTATGGGTAATTATTAATACAACGTTTAAACCATTAGCCGAAAGTAGTTTTGAAACATGGAATACGAGTTCAGGTGAAGTGAAAATTACATATTATGAGCATAGTGTTGTAGTAATTGGATATGATCAAAACTTTGTATACGTAAATGATCCTCTTGCAAACAATCCACGAAAAGCTGTTCCTCGTGCTGAATTTGAAAAGGCATGGGAGCAAATGGGGAAACAAGCAATTACTATTTTATAAAATGAAACTATAATCAGTGGGGGTTTTGTTCATCCCCCACTGATTATCAGCCCTCACCAATCGGGCGTTTACGGGCAGTTAATCTCCCACCTAGCTTCTTTGCTCCAGCCGAATTTTGAGTTGGGAGTTTTACTGCCCACAAATAGCGGGATAAAATGAAAAGTCATCTTGAGATGGCTTTTTCTTTTTGAATATTCGTTATAGAAAATTCTGAAAATTCTTTCAGAAGTTAACAATTCACGCTATAATAACATTTAACTTGGTAAAGAAGGGGAGAAGAGAAATGGATGTCGCAAAGGAACTTGTTTTATCAAAGAATCAGTTGATTGAGTGGAGAAGGCATTTTCATAAGTATCCAGAGTTATCTTTTCAAGAAGAAAAAACATCTCAATTTGTATTCGACATACTTCGGGAAATCCCGTATTTAGAAGTCTCAAGGCCTACTAAATATAGTGTAATGGCAAGGTTAATTGGTAGGCAGCCTGGTAAAACTATCGCGGTTCGTGCTGATATGGATGCTCTTCCTATTCATGAAGAAAATAAGTTTGATTTTATTTCTATATATCCAGGTGTGATGCATGCGTGTGGTCACGATGGTCACATGGCAATATTGCTTGGTGTAGTACATAAGTTGGTAGAGGAAAGAGAGAAAGTTAAAGGAGAGATTCGCTTTTTATTTCAACATGCAGAAGAAAACTTTCCGGGCGGTGCAGAGGAAATGGTCGCAGCGGGAGTGATGACAGGTGTGGATTACATTATTGGTGCTCATCTTTGGGCGTCATTAGAGGTTGGAAAAGTAGGTGTAATTTATGGTCCTGCGATGGCGGCGCCGGACGTTTTTAAAATTACGATAGAGGGAAAAGGTGGGCATGCTGGAATTCCGCATGAAACAGTTGATAGTATCGCCATTGGTGCGCAAGTAGTTTCGCAAATTCAGCAAATTGTATCTCGCCTCACGAATCCGTTAGATTCTCTCGTAGTATCTGTTACACAATTTCATTCTGGGACAACTCATAATGTTATCCCGGAACAAGCGGAGATTGAAGGGACAGTGAGAAGTTTAAGGCATGAATTAAGAGAAGAAACAAAGAAGAAGCTTGAAAGGATTGTAAAACATATTACAGAATCCTACGGTGCTAAGTATACATTTTCTTATGAATATGGATATCGCCCAGTTGTGAACGATTATGAAGTTACAGAGCTTATTGAACATACAGCATTACAGCTTTATGGAAGAGAAAGGGTTGTTCGTTTACAACCAACGATGGCAGGAGAAGATTTTTCAGCATTTTTACAAAAGGCACCAGGGACGTTCTTTTTTATAGGGGCAGGAAATGAAGAGAAGGGAATTGTATATCCGCATCATCACCCTCGTTTTACAATTGACGAAGACGCATTACCAATTGGAGTGGAAGTCTTTGTATCATCCATTATGAATTTTATAAGTAAAGGAGAATGAGATGAAGAAAATACACGTGCTAGCACTTATTCCAGTTCTTTGTTTAGTAGTTGGACCAGTATTTGCAAATTCGGTCACTCCTTACGTATGGGGGATGCCATTTTTATTATTTTGGGTACTATTATCAGTGCTCATTACGTCTCTTTGTATGGGTCTTGTGTACGTATTCGATCCTGCTAATAAGGGGGACGTAAAATGACTGCATTATTTATCATTATTATATTTTTGTTTCTCGCACTATTTTTAGGAATTCGGGCACAACATGGAAAAGATATGAATTTAGAACAATGGTCAGTTGGAGGAAGAGGATTTGGAACTATTTTCGTTTTTCTCCTTATGGCAGGGGAAATTTATACGACGTTCACATTTTTAGGAGGAAGTGGCTGGGCTTATAGTAAAGGAGCTCCTACATTTTATATTTTAGGGTATGGTGCATTAGCTTATATTTTATCGTATTTCTTATTGCCTCCAATTTGGAAGTATGCAAAAGAACATAACCTCATTTCACAATCAGATTTCTTTGCGAAGAAATACAGGAGTAAGACGCTTGGGGTAATTGTTTCAATTATTGGTGTTATTTCGATTATCCCGTATCTTGTTTTGCAATTAAAGGGATTAGGAATTATCGTTTCGGAAGCTTCCTATGGAAGAGTGACACCTGTTATTGCGGTATGGATTGGTGCTATTGTTATAACTATTTATGTAATGGTTTCAGGTATACATGGATCGGCTTGGACAGCTGCTTTGAAGGACATTATGATACTATTCATCGTTATGTTTTTAGGTATATATTTACCGTATCACTATTACGGAGGATTTCAACCGATGTTTGAAGCTGTAGAAGCTGCAAAACCGGGTTTTTTATCTTTACCTGAAAAGGGAATGAGTATTTCTTGGTTTGTTTCTACTATTATATTAACGGCTCTCGGTTTTTATATGTGGCCTCATACATTTGCCTCAGCTTTCTCAGCGAAAAGTGAAAAAGTATTTAGGAAAAATGCAGCAATTATGCCTCTCTATTCTTTAGTTTTGCTTTTTGTGTTCTTTGCAGGTTTTGCTGCTATCTTGCAAGTTCCAGGGTTAAAGGGAGCGGATGTAGATCTTTCATTATTCCGTCTGGCTCTTCAAACGTTTGATCCTTGGTTTATTGGGATTATTGGTAGTGCAGGAGTGTTAACGGCATTAGTTCCAGGTTCCATGCTTGTTATGGCGGCATCTACGTTGTTAGCAAAAAATATTTACCGAACAATGGTGCCATCTGCTTCAGATAGACAAGTTGCAAAAGTAGCTAAGTTATTTGTACCTGTTGTAACGCTTGTTGCAGTATTGTTTACATTTAAAGGGGGAGAAACGATAGGGGCTCTTCTTTTAATGGGATACAGTATAGTTACGCAACTTTTCCCTGCGCTTGTATGTAGTTTGTTTCCTCGTCAAATTATTACGAAACAAGGTGCGATTGCGGGGATGGTAATTGGGTTGTTAATTGTCGCATATATCACCTTATCTGGTTCTACTATAGCTACGATGTTCCCGGGTGTCCCGCAGTATATGAAAGATTTGAATGTAGGTATAGTCGCGTTGTTAGTTAACATTATTGTGATGTTTGTAGTTAGTGGATTCACAAGAAATGTATCTGTAAAGACCGACAATATAATAGTAGAAAAGTAATTCGTATGTTAGAGCTATCTTCGAAAAGAGATAGCTCTTTTTTGTATATATTTTCTTCTATTAGCGGAATCTAACTAAAAACTTGTTGAAAAGGAAGTTAGGTGGGGAAATTGTTAGAGCTAAAAGGTAACTTGTTTGAAGTTATGAAGGAAATTAGAGATGAGTTAGGTTCACCTAATGATTTAACAATTAGAGAAGTTGCTCTTGCTGGTAGTTTTACACGTTGTGCGGTTGTTTTCTTATGTGGATTGACAGATAAGGATAATGTTTATAAATATGTAGTTCGTACACTTCAATATGAAGAAATACCAAATGAAGCAGCTGTGGTTCAGACATTATTGGATCGTTTTATTTCTATTGCAGAAGTCGGTATGAAGACGACTTTTCCAGATATTATAAATGCGGTTTTAGCAGGAGATACAGTCATATTAATTGATAATATTCAAACGGCTATTGTTGTTAACAGTAGGGCTTGGGAGAAAAGAAGTCTAGAACCGCCAGTGACAGAAGATTTAATTCGTGGACCGAGGGTTGGGTTAAATGAAGATATTAATGTGAATAAAATGTTAATTCGCCGTGGTTTACGTGATCCGAAGTTACGGTTTCAATCTTATATTATGGGGAAGCGATCGCAGAAAGAAGTAACCCTAGTATATATAGAGGATATTATTAACCCTTACATCGTAAACGAGCTAGATCGGCGTCTTCAATCAATAGTGACAGATGTCATTTTTGAGACAGGAACGATTGAGCAATTAATTCAAGATAATAATTTATCGCCGTTTCCGCAGTTTTTAAATACAGAAAGACCAGATAATATAGTGGCTGCATTGGCGAAAGGGAAAGCGGCCATTTTAGTAGATGGGTCACCATTTGCTCTTATAGCTCCACTAGTATTTGTTGATATTTTTCAATCTGTAGAAGATCATTATGAGCGTTGGATAATTGGAACGTTATTAAGAATGTTACGCATGGGATCAGGTATTGCTGCTGTTTTATTACCTGCCATGTACGTAGCGCTTGTATCGTATCATCAAGGGCTTATTCCATCTAAACTAGCTTATTCCATTGCGGGAGCGAGAGAAGGGGTACCGTTTCCTGCTTATATAGAAACGTTAATGATGGCATTAACGATGGAATTAATACGAGAAGCCGGGATTAGGCTTCCGAAACCGATGGGACAAACAATTGGCATCGTAGGCGGTCTTGTAATTGGAGAGGCGGCAGTAAATGCGGGGATTGTAAATCCATTTTTAGTAATTATTATTGCGGTTACCGCAATTGCTACATTTTCACTTCCTGTATATAGCATTACGATTACATTTCGAATTTTACTTTTCGTCTTCGTGTTAGCTGCAACTGCTTTTGGGTTATACGGAATCATTTTAGCTCTTATTGCACTTGCGATCCATATTACAAATTTAAAGAGTGTTGGGGTACCGTATACAACACCTATTGCCCCTGCTTTTTATAAAGATTGGGAAGAAGAATTGGTTCGTCTACCAAAATCAATGTTAAAAGAGAGGCCAGAATATTTACAAACGAAAGATTCTACACTACGTCCAAAGGAGCGAGAGTAATTGAAGCCATTTGAATATGGGGATGAAGAAATTGGATCTCGGGAACTTGGTTTTGCGGTATCGTCAACAATTATCGGTATAGGTGCATTATCTATGCCTCGAGATATTGCTGACCAAACTTTATTTTCGGATGGTTGGATTATTTTGCTTTTGGGTGGATTGATATGTGCGGTTTTAGGTTGGTTTGTAACGAGGATAGCTATTTTATTCCCAAAACAAAACTTTGTTCAATATACAAGTGCACATTTGACGAAGCCTGTTGCATACACAATTAGTAGCATTTTAGTATTAACATTTGCTGCTTTGACCGCATATGAATCGCGAATGATTGCAATTATTTCACAAACATATTTATTTAGTGATACACCAATACAGCTACTCTCTTTCTTCTTCTTATTAGTTGTTATTTATGGAGTAGCGGGATCGAGAGCGGCTTTAGTAAGGTTAAATGTTCTATTTTTACCTATCGTGTTCATTGCGATAGTGTTGCTTTCTTTATTGAATGTAAATTTAATGGAAATAAACAATTTACTACCGGCTTTTCAAACGAACGCAACTCAATATGCTATAGGAGTTAAAAATTCTATTTTCACATTTATCGGATTTGAGGTAGCTCTGTTTTATGCTGTGATGTTGAACGATAAGACAGCGAAAAAAGCGCCAATGGCAGTTGCAAAAGCAGTGATGGTAAATGTGCTGTCATACATTTTAATTTATGTAACTTGTATTAGCGTTTTTACGTATATGACAACCCGTGGATTGACGTATCCAACAATTGAATTGGGTAAAGAAATTGAAATTGGTGGAGGTTTTTTAGAAAGATTTGATGCCATTTTTTTTACTACTTGGATTATCACTATTTATAACACTACAGCAATGTATTATGACGTCGCATCTTTATTATTTTGTGCTATGTTTCCGAAAGTGAAGAAACATATTTTCATTTTTGTAAGTGCTCCGATTATTTTTATGGCGAATATGATACCTAGTAATTTGAATGCTTTGTCAAGTTATGGGACTTATTTAGCTTGGATAGATATGGGGTTTGTCGTGTTAGCGCCTTTGTTAGTTTTTATTGTATATAAAATAAAAAGAAGGAATGGTAGAAATGAAACACCTTCTTAAAATTATAATGGTTATGGTTTTAGCTGGATCTATAAGTGGGTGCTCTGAGCTAGAAGAAATAGAAGAAAGAGGATTTGTAGTAGGCGCAGCTTACGATATTGTGAAGGCAAAGAAATCAAATCCAATTATGAAAGGGACGTATCAGATGGTACTTCCGAGTAAGTTAGCACAACAAGGTGGCCAAGGCGGTGGAGATAGTGAAAATTATATTAATGTTAGTGCGAAAGCAGATAGTGTCTTTGAGCAAATACGAATTATTGCTAAAAAAATTAGTCGCTCATTATTCTTTCCGCATATACAAGTGATAATTTTTTCTAAAGATTTACTAGCGAATCCATATGTTTTACAAAATACGTTAGATGTATATATTCGTGATCACGAGATGAGAAGAAATATTCGTTTGTTCGTTTCTAAGAAAAATGCAGAAGCTATTTTAAAGCAGAGTGCCAAGCCTGAGAACTTACCGGCACAGTATATTGATATGTTAGCTGAGCATCCTCCGAAAAATGCTCAAATGATTGAAGCTGCAAGAATTGGTGAGGTACAGCAAAAAATGATTACTAACCAAAGTTTCGTATTACCTATTCTCGAACTAACAAAGCAGGGGGTACAAATGAACGGGGCAGCGTTGTTTCGTGGAAAAGATAATAAGTGTGTAGGTAGTTTGAATGGAGAAGAAACATTAGGAATGAATTATGTAATAGGTAAAAAAATTGGAGGGTTCTATACTATCCGTAAACAAGGTCAGCTTGTTACATACGAAATTCATAAGATGCACCGAAAGATTAAAGTATCTATGGAAAATGCTACAAAACCGAAGTTTGATATCCATTTATCTTTGGAAGGGACCTTAGCAGAGTTGCATTTTAGTGATCATAAACAAATTATGAATGAAAAGCGATTAAAGAAAACCATTGCGGAGGAAATGGAGAAGCGTATCCAAAAATCTATTAAGCTTGTTCAAAAAAAATATAAGGTAGATGTATTAGCGTTAGGGGAAGTATATAAGCGGCATAATTATAAAGAATGGAAGAAGATAGATAAGAATTGGGATCAAGGTGAAAATTATTTTAGTAATGCTGAGGTTACTGTTCATGTTCATCCGACAATTGAGCATTCAGGTTCAGCTTTACCGAAGAGAGTGAAATAAGGTGATTTAAGTTGTTTACTGGACTAGGAATTAGTTGCACGATATTAATGGCGATTCTTCCGGGAGCCATATACTCCATTCATAAAAAAATCACAACGTATGGAGCTCAGCCGTGGAAAGAAAAAAAGAAACCTGAATAATTTCAGGTTTCTTTCGTGCAAAGCATATGTGAAGGGGGATACCTTCTATGTATGCTTTGTTTTTTATACAAGCCCTAACCAATGTACCAATTGTGTAGAGAGGAATGTCACAACAATGGCAATAACAGTAGGGATTGCGAACGATAAGAATGTCCATTTTGCACTTTTTGTTTCTTTATATATGTTAACTAGTGTTGTTCCACACGGGAAATGAAGGAGTGAGAACAACATTGTGTTTAAAGCTGTTAACCAAGTCCAACCATTTTCTAAGAATAGATTTTTAATTTGATTAAAATCATCTATTTCAGTTAAAGCGCCAGTTGATAAGTAAGACATTAATAAAATCGGGATGACAATTTCATTAGCTGGTAGCCCAAGAATGAATGCAGCTAAAATAAACCCGTCAAGTCCTAACATTTTAGCAAATGGATCTAGGAAGTTTACAAAATACATAAGTAAGCTTGTGTCACCGATGAAAATATTAGCAAGTAACCAAGTTAATGCAGCTGCAGGGGCAGCTACAACTACAGCTCGTTTTAAAACATATATTGATTTATCGAGTGTTGCGCGTACAATTGTATTCCAAACTTTTGGCTTACGGTACGGTGGTAACTCAAGTGTGTAGTGAGTCGGAACGCCTTTTAAAGCTGTTTTTGATAGTACCCAAGAAACGGTTAATGTCATAATGACACCAATTACAACCATTCCAACTACAACGCCAGCAGTAACAAGTGTTTGCATACTACCGGTATAACCAGCAGCCATAAATAGTGAAGCCATTAAAATTAACATAGGCCAGCGCCCATTACATGGAACGAAGTTGTTTGTTAAGATTGCAAGCATACGTTCACGTGGTGATTCAATAATACGTGTTGACATAATGGCAGCTGCATTACAACCGAATCCCATTGCCATTGTTAAAGATTGCTTGCCATGTGCACCAGATCGTTTGAATAAGCGGTCCATGTTAAATGCGACACGTGGTAAATATCCGTAGTTTTCTAATAGCGCGAACATAGGGAAAAAGATTGCCATAGGTGGTAACATAACGCTTATAACAGCACCGATACCACGGAATAAACCAAGTATTAAAATGCCATGTAACCATTCAGGTGCATGCGCTGCTTGGAACCAAGATGTTAAATATCCTTCTGCCCATCCGAAGAATTCAGCAATCATATCAGAGGGTACGTTAGCGCCTGCAATTGTAAGATAAAAAATAATAGATAAAATACCGAGCATAATTGGGAATCCCCAGATGGGAGATGTGAAAATTTTATCTAGTTTTTCAGAACGATACAGTTTATCAGTATTTGTATATTGAACAGACTCTTTACATATGCTTGCAGATGTTCGATAAATATCTCCGACAATATCATCTCGTATATCTTCTTTTGAGAGTGTCTGTGCATGTTGAATAATATAGTCTAATGGAAGTGCTTTACTGGCTGAGTGAGATTCCATTCATTACGACCTCCCTTACAAGTGGTTCATTATGGTGTTTTTGGAGTGTAGTTAAGAAATTTTTATCTCCATCTAATATACGTAACGCAATCCAACGTGCTGGATACGTATCACCGAACACTTTATAAATTTGTGGTTCTAATTCTTGAATCATATTTTCGATTTTTTCATTATAAGTAATTTTAATTGGTGTTGGAATGAGTTTTTTATTTGCTACTTTAGCGATGACATTTAGCAAATGACCAATGCCTACTCGGTTGCGAGCGGAAATCTTCACTACAGGTACACCGAGTGATTTTGCTAATTTCTTTTCGTCAATAATGATTCCTTTTTTCTCCGCTTCATCAATTAAGTTAATACAAATGACCACATCGTTTGTCATTTCCATCACTTGGAGTGCTAAATTTAAATTTCTCTCCATTGCAGTTGCGTCTATAACAACTACAGTTACTTCTGGTTTTTCAAATATAATATAATCTCGTGCTACTTCTTCATCTGCCGAATTTGAATACAGTGAGTAAGTTCCAGGTAAATCTATTATTGTATATATATTTCCGCCATGCTTATATTCCCCTTCAGCCTTTAAAACAGTTTTTCCCGTCCAGTTTCCAGTATGTTGTTTTAAGCCTGTTAAAGTATTAAATAATGTACTTTTCCCGGTATTCGGGTTACCAGCTAACGCAATGCGATGGTTACTCATCTGAAATCATCTCCTATTAATACCCCGAAAATAAGGGAGCTTTCTTCACTACGCAGTGCAATAGTTGTGTTGCTTACTTGATAAGCGACTGGGTCTCCAAGTGGGCTGCGTTGTAATACTTTAATTGTCGCTCCAGGAAAAAAGCCTAAATCTAATAAACGTCGTTTCATAGTTCCTTCTAATTGTATCTTCTCAATTTGTACAAATTCCCCTGTTCTGAATTCGGAAAGGGGTTTAGTATTAGCCGATACCATAAAAGTTACCTCATCTCTATATTTTTAGTGTTAGTTTAAAAAGTTTCCTTAGGTAAACTTTTTGATACTAATATAGTAGACTACATTTAATGATGCTGTCAATTAGTACTTTAAAAATATTCAAATATTTTTAGAATTGTTCCAATTTATTTAGTTGTACCGAAAAATATTATTGGAATTCTTCTTAATGTAAATAAAGTAAGAGTGTAAAAGCTTAAAAATATAGGGGAATTGTAAATATAGTTTTAACCTAAAGGGAAAAATAAAGAAAATCATTTACATTGAATTTACATTGTTAAGATTAAATTTACAATACTACGTGTTTAGTGTGGGTTTTGTTGGCTTTTTCAACTGTAAATGTTGGAATGTCTAGCTTTTAGGGGATGTTATCTCTATTTACTTAAACTTAAAAATTGCTTAACACTCACATAATATTGTTGTCCTACAATGAATTTGTGTTCGAAAGAAGATGAATTCGAAAAGTGATAATCCAAATGGGGGTACAAGACATGGTTATGAAAAAGGGTATTAAATTTTCTTTAGCGGCTTTAGTTGTTGCAGGTGCATTAGTTGGATGTGGAAAAGCAGAAAGTACGGATAATAAGGAAGCTGCTAAAGGTAGCGATGCAAAACAAGAATTATCAGGTACGATTGCAGCGGCTGGCTCTACAGCTCTTCAACCTCTTGCGGAGGAAGCTGGAAAGAAATTCATGGAGAAAAATTCAAAAGTTTCTATTCAAGTTCAAGGTGGCGGTAGTGGAACTGGGATTAACCAAGTAGCATCTGGTGCGGTACAAATTGGTAACTCAGATGTTCCAGCTGGAGATAAAATAAAAGATGCTGAAAAAGCAAAAGAATTAGTAGATAACAAGGTAGCGGGTATTGCATTCGCGCTTGTCGTAAATAAAGATGTAAAAGTTGATAACTTAACAGCAAAACAAGTACAAGATATCTTCACTGGAAAAGTGACGAACTGGAAAGAGTTAGGCGGAAAAGATGAAAAAATCAATGTAATTAATCGTCCAGCTTCATCTGGTACACGTGCTACATTTGAAAAAACAGTTATGAAAGAAGCTAAAATTAATGATGGAACTGGTACAACACAAGATTCTAACGGTGCAGTAGAACAAGCGATTAACTCTACTCCAGGTTCAATCAGCTATTTAGCAATGTCTTACATGGTTGGCGATAAGAAAGGTGCATTGCAAACTGTGAAAATTGATGGTGCTGAACCGAAGATTGAGAACATCTCTGCTGGTAAATATCCATTCTGGTCTTACGAGTACATGGTAACTAAAGGTGAGGCAAAAGAAGCGACAAAAGCTTACATTGATTATGTAAAAGGTAAAGATTTCGAAAAACAAGTAGAAGATATGGGTTACATCCCAATGTCTAAATTAAATAAGTAATAAAATTTTATGGGGCTGGCTGCAAGGTCAGTCCTGTTCAATGCAATCTATGAAGTGGGGTCTGTCCTGTGATGAAGGGGAAAAAACAAATTAATTACGTAAAGAGTGAATATATAGGTAGATCACTTGTTACGTTTTGCGGTATCTTTATTGTTTTTATTACATTAGCTATTATTGCGTTTATTTGCGGCAAAGGAATTCAATCTTTCACGCAAAGTGGTATCTCGTTTTCTGAGGTGTTAACTTCGACAAAATGGAATCCAAATGCTGATCAAGGTACGTATGGTGCTGTAATCTTTATTGTCGGTTCGACACTTGTGTCGTTAGGTGCTGTTATCATTAGTGCACCAATTGCTATAGCTCTTGCTATATTCATGAATTTAATTTCGCCGAAGTTTGGGAATAAAGTATTAAAGCCTGTTTTAGAATTATTAGTTGGTATTCCATCAGTTGTATACGGATTATTAGGGGTTACGATTTTGGTTCCTCTATTA
Organism: Bacillus cereus group sp. BfR-BA-01331; assembly: GCF_022663915.1. Taxonomy (NCBI): domain Bacteria; kingdom Bacillati; phylum Bacillota; class Bacilli; order Caryophanales; family Bacillaceae; genus Bacillus; species Bacillus cereus group sp. BfR-BA-01331. Next base: position 5,876 of record NZ_JAKUGJ010000010.1, on the reverse strand, counting down.
CGTGATTCATTCGGTGGAGTGGGCTTTAGTTTAATTGCGGGTATTATTGTCCTGAGTATTATGATTTTACCTACTATTGCTAGTATTGCCTCTGATGCGATACGCTCTGTTCCGTTTGATTACTTGGAAGCTTCTTACGGTCTAGGATCGACGAAATGGCAAGCGATTAGCCGAATTATTGTTCCTGCTGCAAAACAAGGAATTTTAACAGGTATAGTTTTAGGGTTAGCGCGTGCTTTTGGTGAAGCGTTAGCGGTTCAAATGGTAATCGGGAACACGATTAAATTACCGGAAGGAATATATAGTCCAACAGCAACGTTAACTGGTATTCTAACAATGGATATGACGAATACATTGAACGGAACAGCTTGGAACAATGCGCTATGGACGTTAGCAATGATTTTACTTGTTATTTCATTCCTGTTTATTTTAGTAATTCGAGCGATTGGTCAAAGAGGTGAGCGATAATAATGAATGCAAGAACGGTAAATAAAGTTTGGACAGGTATCTTTTATGGGGTTGCAGCTTTAGTTGTAGCTTTGCTGGCTTTTTTAATGTACGAAATTCTACAAAAGGGATGGGGATTTTGGGATCCTAGTTTCTTATTCGGAGAACCAAGCAATACAAGAGCTGGTGGGGGAATTGGTCCACAGTTATTCAATTCTTTCTACATGCTTGTTATAACACTTATTATATCTATTCCTCTTGGATTAGGGGCTGGAATATATTTAGCGGAGTATGCAAAACAAGGTCGTTTTTTAAGTTTTGTTCGTTTATGTATTGAAACAATGGCGTCTTTACCTTCTATTGTTGTTGGACTATTTGGCTTATTAGTATTTGTTACCATGACAGGCTGGGGATATACAGTAATGGGTGGAGCTCTTGCTTTAACTATTTTGAATTTGCCTGGTTTAACACGTGTTTGTGAAAATGCGATTTCTGAAGTTCCTCATAATGTAAAAGAGGCGAGTCTTGGACTAGGTGCAACGAAATGGCAAACAATTGCCCGCATCATTATCCCGTCTTCGTTACCACAAATCATTACAGGTATTATTTTAGCGGCAGGCCGTATATTCGGTGAAGCTGCGGCGCTAATTTATACAGCGGGTTTAACATCACCTATTTTAAATTCAGCAGCGGACTTCTCGAGCCCCTCGCATCCTTTAAATCCATTTAGACCAGCTGAAACGTTAGCTGTTCACATTTGGAAATTAAACTCTGAAGGGATTATCCCAGATGCGAAGTTAATTGCAACAAAATCTGCAGCTGTATTAATTATTATGGTATTACTCTTTAATATCATTTCTCGTTTCGTAGCATCTGTATTACACAAGCGTTTTACAGGAGCGAAAAGAAAAAGTAAAACGACGAAGAAGGTAAAAGTGGCATAATTTGAAGATGAAAACTCTCTGTTTATAAAACAGGGAGTTTTTTTACGGTCATTTTGTTGTTGGCAGGAAAAGAAGAAGAGTGACCGAATAGGTAACTTAATATATAGAAATTCGGCTGAAAATAGGGAGGGGGTTGGAAGTGTTTTTTCTGCAAATGTCGGGGTTTCCTGGATCTGGGAAATCGACACTTTCTAAGTATATCGCTAAATTAACAGGTGCTGTTATTGTAGATCATGACGTCGTGAAATCAGCTTTATTAAAATCATTAAAGGAAAAAGGTGTTGAACCAAAAGTGGTTGGGGGAATCTCCTATGATATTGAGTGGGAACTGATCGATTTTTTGTTGGAGCAAGAGCACAGTGTGATATTAGATAGTCCGTGTCTCTACGAAGGGATGGTTAAAAAAGGAATAGATTTATGTCGGAAGTATGGTGCTACATATAAATATATTGAATGTTATCTTAATAATATAGAAGAAATTAATCGTAGGTTACAAACCCGTGAACGTAAGATAAGTCAAATTACAAAAGTAGAATCAGAAGTAGCATTTCAAAAATGTCTGGCTGGCAGTAAAAGGCCTTTACATGGTGAATATCTTATTGTGGATTCTGGAGAGCCGCGAGAGAATTATGGTAAAAAAGTGATGGATTATATTATGGATAGGTAGAGGGATAAAAAAGGCGTTATCTTCATAATTGAAGATAACGCCTTTTAGTTTAAATATCAGGTGTTTCTGTAGAAGTACTTATTTTTCTACGGGAACGTCTTTTTCTCCCGATTTTATCTAATAGTTCATACATAACGGGAACGACTACTAATGTAAGAACGGTTGAGACTGCCAAACCACCGATTACAACGACGGCCAGACTTTTCGATACCATACTTCCTGCTTGAGATTGCCCGAAGAGGAGTGGTAGCATAGCGACGATTGTTGTTATAGCTGTCATAATAATTGGGCGTAATCTAGTAGATCCTGCTTCTAGTAAGGCTTCTCTTGTTTCCATACCGTTTTCCCGATTTTGTTGCACTCTTTCTATTAATACAATAGCATTTGTAACGACAATCCCGATTAGCATTAATGCGCCGATTAATGAATTTACGTCAACAGGTGTTTTTGAAATGATTAATCCTAAAATACCGCCGACAGCAGCTAATGGTAAAGAGAATAAAATCGCGAAAGGAGCACGTGCTTGCCCGAAGGTGATAACCATAATTAAATATACAATCCCAATTGCAATCCCCATAATTTTGAATAAATCTGTGAAGTTCTCTTGCATAGACTCGGTAGCGCCTGCGATATTTACTTTTGCTCCGTTAGGTAAATCTAAGTCGGTTATAGCCTTATTTACTTCTGCGCTTACTTTACTTAAATCTTCACTTGAAGCTTCTGCAGTAATTTGTATCGTTTCTTTCCCATCTTTATGGAAGATTTCCGTTTGAAGTTGCTTTTCTGAAATAGTTGCAATGTCTTTTAAAGGAATAGGTCCGTTAATAGGTGAGAGTATGTTTGTGTTTAAAATATCTTCTTGTTTGTTAATGGATGCCTTTTTATGCTCTATCATAATAGTTGTTTTTTCATTATTGATTGAAATTTCCCCGATAGGAGATTTCTTCATAAGGAATGATACTTGTTGTGCTGCTAATTCTGGTGTTAAACCTAGTTGTTCCGCTTTTGTTTGATCGATATGAATTTGCCATTCTTTTTTAGAGTCTTCCATATTTGTTTTTACTTTAGAGAGATCGTCCATACCTTTTAGTTTTGTTTCGACGATGTTAGCGGCCTTTTTTAAATTTGTTTCGTTAGTAGCGGTTACGTTAAATTGTAAGTTGTTTCCGCCTCCGGAATCAGAGTAACTCGTTTTTATATAATCAAGTTCAGCTGGTTCGAAAGCTGTATGATCCTTTTTTAATTCTTTAATATATTGGTCGATGTCAGATCCTTTTTTAAAGACTACAAATATAGTTGCAAGATTGTTTTGAGTTGTCTGTCCCCATTGTGCATCTTCTGCGCTAGATCCCATTCGCAAAATAACATCTGTTACATCAGAATTAGAGAGGAGTTTCTTTTCGAAATCAAAGGCTTTTTGTTTTTTAGCTTCAGAATCATAATCACCTGGAAATGTCATGTTAACGGAAAGCATTGTATCGTCCTCAGACTTTATGTTCGCTTTCGGAAGTAGTATGTAGGCTGCAATTGATCCTGCAAATAATAAAAAAGAAGTGAGTAGAATGATAAACTTATGAGAAAGAGCCCACTTTAATGTAGCGACATATCGCGGTGAAGAATGTGAATTGCGACGTTTTGTTTTTTTGAGCAGTAAAAAAGCCATAAGTGGAACGACCGTTAATGCCACAATTAAGGAAGAAAGTATAGAATACACAACTGCTAACACCATAGGTAACATTAGTTTTCCGATTACTCCCGATACGAGACCGATAGGTAAAAAAACGGCGACTGTCGTTAAAGTAGAAGAGGTAATTGCGACGGCGACCTCTTTTGTTGCATCGAGAATAATATCTTTAGAGAAAGATTCTTTTTGTAAACGACGGAAAATATTCTCGATGACAACGATACTATCATCGACGAGACGTCCAACTGCAACGGCTAAGCCACCAAGAGTTAGAATGTTAAGTGTGATGTTAGATTGATGGAGTAAAAATAGTGTTAATAAAATAGATAATGGAATACTAATGACAGCGATGAGTGTTGTTCGGAAGCTGCGTAAAAAGATTAAGATAATGAGAGTTGCAGCAATTGCCCCAAGGATTACTTCTTTTCCCATACTAGTAACAGCATTTTCAACTTGCTCATGAGTTGAAGCTAAAAGTTTAATAGAGAATTGATTTTTATATTGCTTGCTTATATCTTTAATCTTTTTATCAATCTCTTTTCCGATTGCAACCGCATTTTTACTCGGCTCTTTCATGATGATTAATCCTGTTCCTTCTTCCCCGTTTATGTGCGAGATTGTATCGTAATGTTGTTTTAATTCAATTTGAGCAACATCTTGTAATTTTACTTGAGGTGTAACGGTGATGTTCTTTATGTCATTTACATTTTTTATATCCCCGATGACACGAAGATTGTATTCTGCCTTATTAACGGTAATTGCTCCGGCTGGAGTGGAAGTTTCTTTTCCTTGTAAAACTGTTAATACTTGCTGTGATGTTACATTTTTATCTTTTAGTTGGTTAGGATCAAGTACGATGGATAATTCGGAAGTTGATTTTCCGAAAAACATAACATTGGCAACACCATCAATGCTTTCGAGTTGAGGTACGATTTCTTTCTCAATTTGTTTTTCGTCAGCTTTTGAAAATCCGTTTTGCTTCTGGATGGTAATTTGAGCGAGTGGAATCATAGAAGTGTTTAATTGGCTAACAACAGGTTTAGTTACATCTTTAGGTAATTTAATCGTATTAATTGTTTTTTCGACTTCGCGTGCCGCGTCTTTCATATTTGCCTTGGATGTATATGCAATGTCGATGCGTGATAATCCTTCATGTGTGGAAGAAGTGATGCCATCGATATGTTCTAAATTACGAAATTGTTTTTCAAGGGGATCAGTTACGTCCTTGGTCATCGTTTCAGCATCGAGCCCTTGAGATAATGTCGTAACAGTTATTGCAGGGTTATCGATGCTTGGTAAAAATTCCATAGGTAATTTAGAGCCGGAATAAACACCGAGTATGGAAATGAGAAAAACCATGATAATAATAGCGGCTCGGTTTTTTAATGAAAATTTTGTTAACCTATCCATAAAATAATTCCTCCATTAGTTTATTTATAGTTTTGTGGGCACTTTCTTACTATATAACAAAAATTGGATATCTTTCATTAATTAAATGTAAAAAAATTCTAACAATAATCTTAATTTAATATTTCGAGGGGAAGTTTGTTATTTGTGGAAGCAAAATTCCTGATTGGAGAGAAAAATCAGGAATTAAAGTTTTGCTCTAGTATAGTGGCCACGTTTTTTGTTACTCTACATTTAAATGATTATTTGTCTTTCTTAAGTAGAACTATGGTAATTATAAAATTAAAAAAGGAGAAGACTAAAGGTTAGGAAGTTATTGTGAAATACTGCCTGGTGGATGACAGTGTATAGTAACTTGTATACAATCAAAATGAATGTTTTTAGTAGAAAGGATAAGGGTTCTTTCTATAGAAGAAAGTAGGATGGATAACTTTTTGTATTTTTTTATAAAAAATACTTGTTATTTAAAAACCATGATGGTATATTAATAAACGTCGCCGATGCGGAAACGCAGAAAACGACAAAAAAGAAATTCAAAAACATAGTTGACATCGAAAAATGAAGATGTTAATATGATGAAGTCGCTTTTGAAGCGGCAGACAAGTTCTTTGAAAACTGAACGAAACAAACAACGTGAACGTCAATTTTTATTTTTAGATGCTAGACAAACTAACTTTATTGGAGAGTTTGATCCTGGCTCAGGATGAACGCTGGCGGCGTGCCTAAT
>NZ_JAKUGJ010000009.1:0-234720 GCF_022663915.1 Bacillus cereus group sp. BfR-BA-01331 | reverse complement strand
CCGCTGCTTTTGCTTTTGCGGCTGCTGCGGCCTTTGCCTTCGCTTTGGCTTTTTCTTCGTCCGTTACTTCTTCTGATCCTTCTCGCTTTTGCTTTGCTAATACCGCTGCTTTTGCTTTTGCGGCTGCTGCAGCTTTCGCCTTTGCTTTGGCTTTTTCTTCATCCGTTACTTCTTCTGATCCTTCTCGCTTTTGCTTCGCTAATGCCGCTGCTTTTGCTTTTGCGGCTGCTGCAGCTTTCGCCTTTGCTTTGGCTTTTTCTTCATCCGTTACTTCTTCTGATCCTTCTCGCTTTTGTTTCGCTAATGCCGCTGCTTTTGCTTTTGCGGCTGCTGCGGCCTTTGCCTTCGCTTTGGCTTTTTCTTCGTCCGTTACTTCTTCTGATCCTTCTCGCTTTTGCTTCGCTAGTGCCGCTGCTTTTGCTTTTGCAGCTGCTGCGGCAAGACGTTTCGCTTCTTCTACATTAATCCCCTTATCTTTTGGTAGCGCTTTCTCTTTTTCTCGATGTTCTCCTTCAAGTTTAGACATTTCCGCCTCATGTTTCGCAGCAAGACGTTTTCGCGCTTCCTCTTTCGCATGACGGGCTGCTTCTCTTTTCATACTTTCTAAGTCTTTATTTGGATCACTCATTTATTCGTCACCTGCTTCCCGGTCCTCGCCTCGTAACGAATTTTTTCTTTTAATTTATTAATTCCATAAATTAAAGCAGCAGGATTTGGAGGGCATCCAGGAATATACACATCAACTGGTACAATTTGATCTACACCTTTCACAACAGCATACGAATTCACATACGGACCACCGGCTGTTGCACAAGATCCCATCGCAATTACCCACTTCGGTTCAGGCATTTGATCATATAGGCGACGAACAATAGGTGCCATTTTCTTCGTTACCGTTCCTGACACAATCATGACGTCCGATTGTCTTGGTGAAGTCCGAAAAAATGACCCAAATCGATCTAAATCGTAATGTGATGAACCTACTCCCATCATTTCAATCGCACAGCATGCCAGTCCAAATGTCATCGGCCATAAAGAGTTGCTCCGCGCCCATCCCTTCAACTGTTCCAATGTAGAAAAAAAGATATTTCTTTCTAATTCCGCTCGCTCCTGTGGGTGTAATTCCTCAAAATTTATAACCATTGTAACACCTTCTTTTTCCAAGCATACGCTAATCCAACTAGCAACATCACAACGAAAATTAGCATTTCGATCAGTGCAAATAAACCAAGCTTGTCATATGCAACAGCCCATGGGTATAAAAATAAAGTTTCTACATCAAAGATGACGAACAATAAAGCGAAAATATAATAACGAGCATGAAACCGAATATTTGCATCATGAAAAGGCTCAATTCCACTCTCATACGTCGTCGCTTTCGCTGCACTCGGTTTGTTTGGACGCAGCATTTTCCCTAATGTAAGAGCCACTACCGGCAGCAATATACCTAATAGCAAGAAAATCAAAACGATCATATAACTATTTTCATATACACTTGCCATTGTGAAACCCTCCCCCCTGAATTAAGAACAAGTTCACATAGTAAACAATATGTCTTACTTGCATCATTTATTATTTTTAAATTTTTCTAAATAATGCAACTATTTAATTCATTATAGCAAACTTCAAATTCCTATGTCGATATATTGGGAACAGAAACAACAATTAATACTTGCTGAGCAAATCTATTTTTACAACTCATAATAAATGTGTAAAATAAATATAGAAATTCTATATGTTTTCAAACAATCATAAAAAACATAAACTACAAAAGGGTGGTTCTTATGTATATACAGTGGGTGATATAAATGAAAAAACAAACACATGTAAGTATTCTTATAAGCATTTCATTGTTGTATATAACTATTCATTACGTATCAATGCCCTTTTTATATGAATACGCACTTCCATTTCAAATTTTAACTGGAATAAGTACCATATTAATTGATATTACAATTTGCAGTTATATATTTTACTTTTCAAATGTAAAACAAGGATTAGCACGTTTATTTTGGATAATATTAACTATCGGAACCTTCTCTTATTTCATCGGTGATATAATAGTTGCTTATCAACGCTTAATTTTGCATGACTACTATACATTCGTTGATCCATCAGACTTTTTTTACTTATTATTTTTAGTTAGCTTTGCATTTGCCTTTCTATATGAAATTATTTATGGCCGAGACTTATTGGAACAGCTTTTTACGATATGTGATATTTGTATTATTGTTACGGCTCAATTTACTTTAAGCTACTATTTGCTTATTGAAAGAACCATTCATATTTTTACAACATCATATATCGACATGTTTGTTCAACTCACGTATCCAATGGCTGATTTACTCTTTCTTTTAATAGGAATCAACCTTTTATTCAGACCATTATTCTTGCTACCAAAACAAGTTGGCGCTCTTCTTGGCAGTGCTTTAATTTTGTATGCTACTACGGATGCTATTTATTCTTATATAAAATACTTCCAGCCTGAGCACTCTATGTTCACAGTTGCTCCATTATATCAAGTAACCTTAGTATTAGTAGCAATCGCTTGTATACTTCACACAAAAGAGCCCGAAAAACAAGAACAAATATTACTAACGCCTCAATTTGGTGAATCAATCCGATTATCATTACCGTATATTTCTGTCGTGATGCTTATTGTTTTTATATTGGTCGAAAATGTTTTTGCACCTATCGTAGTAATTGGACTTATGGTAACTTTCGCCTTTGTTCTCATACGCCATACGTTAGTTCGAAGACAAAATAAAATATTATTGCTAGCCCAAATGCAATTCAGCTTAGAACTCGAGAAACAAATCGAACTACGTACAGAAGATTTAGTAGAACAAAAAAATGAGTTATATCATAACCAACAAATGTTTAAATCTTTATATGAGCATCATCCAGATCCAATTTTCACATTAGATTTGTACGGTAATTTTCTCAATGTGAACAACGCTGGAACTACTTTACTCGGTTATCAAACGAATGAATTATTAAACCAACCATACTATTCACTTATGTATGAACAAGATTTGGAAGAAATCATTAATGCCTTTCATCACGTGAAAAAAGGGAAATCTATTTCTTTAGAAATACGGGCATATCATAAAAATAGAGATATTTACTACTTACATGTTACAGCTGTTCCCATCTTTTTAAAGGAACATATTTCTGGGGCCTATTTAATGATTAAAGATATTACAGAAAGCAAGCAGCAACAAGAGCAAATTAATTTCCTAGCATATCACGATACTTTAACGGAACTTGCAAATCGCCGTTCATTTCATCAGTATTTAGAAAAAGCAATTGCACGAGCAAAAATATCGAAAAGCCCTTTTGCTGTTATGTTTCTAGACCTAGACCGCTTTAAAGTTATTAATGATACCCTCGGTCACCGGGTAGGGGATCTTCTATTAATTGCAGTAGCAAAAAGGCTCGAGCGAATATCAACACATAATATGAAACTTGCTCGGTTAGCTGGGGATGAATTCACAATCCTTATCGAAAATTATCAAAAAAGGACAGATGTAAAGAAGATAGCTGATATGATTGTAGCAGCCATGAACGAACCATTCGAAATCGAAAATCAACATTTACGAATCTCACCGAGTATCGGAATTGCCATATACCCTGAAGCAGGTGAAGATCCGCTGTCTATTTTACAACATGCTGATATGGCCATGTACGAAGCAAAAAATAAAGGGAAAAATCGGAGCTCTCTTTACACGAAAGAACTATATAAAAAAATGGAACGGAAAGCTCGAATCGAAAAAGATTTGCCACTCGCTTTAGTAAACAACGAATTTTATCTCGTCTATCAACCACAAATTGATACGACAGCAAATAAAATTATCGGTGCTGAAGCATTAATACGTTGGAAACACCCTCTCCTAGGTGACATTTCACCATGTGAGTTCATTCCAATTGTGGAAGAGACTCCGCAGGTCATCCCACTTGGACATTGGGTGCTACGAGAATCTTGTCTTCAACTAAAAATATGGCAAAGTTTTGGATACACAAACTTAAAAATGAGTGTCAATTTATCAGCGAAAGAATTTCAACAAAATCAATTAATCGAAAATATTTCACGAATACTAAAGGACGTTAAGATTGACCCGAAAGATGTAACACTTGAACTAACAGAACGAATTGCGATGATTGATGAAAAAGAAACATTATCGAGACTAAAGCAATTAAAAGAATATGGTATTCAAACGTCCATTGATGACTTCGGTACCGGCTACTCTTCTCTTGCTTATTTATCAATTTTCCCTATCGATACATTAAAAGTACCAAAAGAATTTACACAACTAGCCGATCATCGGCCTGAAGAAAGAGCCATCGTTTCCACTATCCTTTCCCTTGCAAATACTTTAAATCTCTCTGTCGTTGCTGAAGGAATTGAAACAGAAAAACAGCTTAAGTTTCTGCAAAAAAACAACTGTAAATACATGCAAGGTTACTATTTCAGTAAACCTCTAACAAGTAAACAGTTTATAAAATTTCTACAAAAAACACCCCGTATGAACCAATAGTTCACACGGGGTGTTTTTTAAAGTGTCGGAATTCTTTTTTCGTAATATTCTTCTGCAATCTCTTCGTAAAAAGCTGCTGTCGTTGTATAAAAATACGGAATCAACCATAAAAATCCAATCCCTAATGTAATACAACTTAATATAAACCAACCAATAAAACTTAAACATAAAATGAAATACTCCATCTTATGTCCAGCCATCATACGACGACTTTCTGTAATAGCTTGATTTATTGAATACTCAGGATGATCATTTATAATAAAATACGTCATCGCATAAGAAAATGATTTAATAATGCCTGGAATAATAAATAGTAAACACCATAAGAAAATATAAATGTTTACTACTATATATAATAAAAATGACTTTATAAACTTACTTCCTTCTGTAAACCATCTAAATATATGCCCAATACGCGCTTCTTTTTCACGAATTATATGTAGTGCTAAACAATAACCCCCTAGCGTTAAAGGCCCCACCAGCAATATTGTAATAACATCTATTGAAAGTGAGCTGTTCACTTCTTTCCACTCCCAAACCTGAGAGAGAAGGAACTGAATACTAAAACTAAAAGCTGAAGTAAGAATCGAAATAAGTAATGTTGCCCCAACAGCTAAGCCCCATTTTCCTTCCAGTGAATCTAGCGCTTCTCCTTTTAAATCACTAATCATACTTAACCTCCTATACGTAATAATTCTATTAGTATAGCACGTCCCTACTGCAATTCACCTTTTGCAATATAGCGATAAAAATGTGCTGTCGTTGTACCTACATATGGACTAAGCCAAAGAAATCCTATTCCAAGAGTAAGAATTGCTAAAATAGCCCATCCTATGAAGCTAAGCCATAAAAGAAATAAATCTAGTTTATGCCCCTTCATAAAGTTCTTACTTTCTTTCATCGCCTGTGAAACGCTATAATCTGGATTTTCAACCATAACATAATACGTCATCGCATAAGAAAAATACATCACAATCATTACAACAATCGAAATAGCTAATAGTACAAAGAAAGCAATTGTTAACGATACATTCCCTTCCTCACCAAAAAACGCGAATACACCTAGTAACAACATCGGAATCCACGTACCTGTATATAACAAAATCGCAAGCATAGCCCACATTGTTTTCATCATTCTTTTAAAGCCACGAAATCCTTCAAATAAATAATCTACTCTAGCATCTTCTCGTTTACTAATTTGTAGCAACACATTCGTATAACCGTATGATGTAATACCATAAGATGCATTACTCAAAATGATCATTATGCAATAAAAAATTCCAAATGTAATACCTGCCCCGACTGATATTACTTCCTCTTCAAGTGATCCTGTTAAACCAGCAAATAAGAAAAATATAATAATTCCTGGAATTAAAAGTATAAGCATTGCAGCCATTGAAACAACATAACTTAAAATAATATGTAAAATCGTTGATCCAACACCTAGTCCCCATTTTCCCTTTAAAGAGTACAATGCTTCTCGTTTCATTTCACCGATCATTTGTTCATCTCCTTTATGAAATATAAATTGTTATATATTCTCTACTTATACAAACAATAATATAATTATACCAATTTTGTTAGTCTATTCCATATATTAAATTGGGTTTCAGTTTCGACATTTAAATAAAGCACAGCCATGCATGGCTAGATGCTCTCTCCTACCTAAAGGGAGGCGTTTTTTTCCCACCTAAATTTATAGCTATATATAACAAAAAGATAATCTGCAGTTCTTTTTATTTCTTGATTTTCACACTTGGCATCGGGCAGAAAAAGGCTCTGACCGCTTCTATGCACGGCTAGATGCTCTCTCCTACCTAAAGAGAGGCGTTTTTTTCCTCTTTTTATTTATATCCACAACAAAAAATCCGTAAAGGCAAGAGCCCTTACGGATTTTTTTACTTCATATCAGAAACGTTTAAACGGTTCACAGCACGCTGCAAGGCCATTTCTGCACGTCTAAAGTCAACATGCGCTTGTTTATCTTGCATACGTTGCTCAGCGCGACGTTTCGATTCATTTGCACGATGGATATCGATATGGTTTGCTTCTTCAGCAGATGATGATAATACAGTTACTTTATCTGGACGAACTTCGATAAAGCCACCGCTTACTGCTACATAATCAGTGTGCCCACCATTTTTCAGACGAACCGCACTAATTTTTAGAGGTGCAACAGTTGGAATGTGACCTGGTAAGATCCCCATTTCCCCACTCTCTGCTTTTACGCTTACCATTTCTACTTCTTTTTCGTAAACCGGTCCATCAGGAGTTACAATACTGACTGGAAATGTCTTCATAATTCGTCCCTCCTAAGGCCTTACGCCATCATTTTCTTCGCGTTTTCAATAACTTCTTCAATGCTACCAACAAGACGGAACGCATCTTCTGGAAGGTCATCATATTTTCCTTCTAGAATTTCTTTGAAACCACTAACTGTATTTTTTACAGGTACGTAAGAACCTTTTTGACCTGTAAACTGTTCAGCTACGTGGAAGTTTTGTGATAAGAAGAATTGAATACGACGAGCACGATGTACAACTAACTTATCTTCTTCAGATAACTCATCCATACCTAAGATAGCGATGATATCTTGAAGCTCTTTATAACGCTGTAAAGTTTGCTGTACTTGACGAGCTACTCCGTAATGCTCTTCTCCTACGATTTCTGGAGAAAGCGCACGAGATGTAGATGCTAATGGATCTACGGCTGGGTAAATACCCATTTGTGTTAAACGACGCTCTAAGTTTGTTGTTGCATCTAAGTGAGCGAACGTTGTAGCTGGTGCTGGATCCGTATAGTCATCGGCTGGTACGTATACCGCTTGGATAGACGTGATAGATCCTTTATTTGTAGATGTAATACGCTCTTGTAATTGACCCATTTCTGTTGCAAGTGTTGGCTGGTAACCTACCGCAGATGGCATACGACCAAGAAGGGCAGATACTTCAGAACCCGCTTGCGTGAAACGGAAGATGTTATCGATGAACAATAGTACGTCTTGTCCTTGCTCATCACGGAAATGTTCAGCCATTGTTAAGCCTGTTAATGCAACACGTTGACGTGCTCCAGGTGGCTCGTTCATTTGTCCGAATACCATCGCAGTTTTCTTAATTACGCCAGAATCGCTCATTTCGTGGTATAAGTCGTTACCTTCACGAGTACGCTCACCTACACCAGCGAATACAGAGATACCACCGTGCTCTTGTGCGATGTTGTTAATTAATTCCTGAATTAATACTGTTTTACCTACACCGGCACCACCGAATAGACCGATCTTACCACCCTTAATGTAAGGAGCAAGTAAGTCTACTACTTTAATACCAGTTTCAAGAATTTCTACTTTAGTAGATAACTCTTCGAACGCAGGCGCTTGACGGTGAATTGGATCACGACGTACATCCGCAGGAACATCACCATCTAAGTCAATTGCGTCACCTAATACGTTAAATACACGACCAAGTGTTGCATCACCAACTGGTACAGAGATTGCTTTACCAGTATCTTCTACTTCTGTGCCACGAACAAGTCCATCTGTGGAAGACATTGCAACTGTACGAACTGTGTCATCACCTAAATGAAGTGCAACTTCAAATGTTAAGTTAATGCTTGCTCCGTTTTCGTTGCTTTGTTTTACCGTAAGGGCGTTGTAGATTTCTGGTAGCTTTCCGCCATCAAACTTAACGTCTACAACCGGACCCATGATTTGCGTAACGCGCCCTTTATTCATCGGGTTCCCTCCTAGCTTTCTTTTAATTAGCCAGCTTTCTAAGAGAAGTCGGCTTTTAATTTTTATTAGTTTATAGCTTACGCGACTCTCCTGTTCTGGACGAACCGCCTACGCTTTTTATTGAATCTAGCTCCAGCGGTTAGAATGTTCGGTGGCTTCGCTTTTTCCTGCGAGGCACAAATCGCCTCTACGTCAAAAGCTCCATCCCCCTCTCATTCTGAACGAACCGCCTACGCTTTTTAATACTATTCTAACGCCGCTACTCCACCAACGATTTCCGTAATTTCTTGCGTAATCGCTGCTTGACGTGCACGGTTGAATGAAAGTGTAAGTGAATCGATAACTTCCATTGCGTTGTCTGTAGCACTCTTCATTGCTGTCATACGCGCCGCATGCTCACTTGCTTTACCGTCTAGTAATGCACCGTACACTAAGCTTTCTGCGTATTGTGGCAATAATACTTTTAAAATTTCTTCTTCAGAAGGTTCGAATTCATAAGCTGTCGTCGGTTTATCAGACGCCACATCCGTAAGCGGTAAAATTTTATTTTCCGTTACTTCTTGTGAAATTTTACTTACATAATGATTGTAGTAAATATACAGCTCGTCATAAGCACCATCTGCGAACATCGCAATTGCTCGAGAAGCAATATCTTTAATATCAGTAAATGATGGGTGGTCAGATAATCCAACTACTTCATCAATGATGTTAAAGCCGCGACGTTTTAAATAATCACGTCCTAGTCGTCCAAGCACAATAATTGAATATTGGTTTGAATCCATATTATGACGTTCACGAATTACGTTACTTACTGTACGTAATACGTTACTGTTATAACCACCTGCTAGTCCGCGATCAGATGTAATAACGATGTATCCTGTACGCTTTACAGGACGCGCATTTAGCATTGGATGATTAATCCCTTTACTTCCTTGCGCAATGCTCGCTACTACTTCTTGAATCTTTTCCATATACGGAACGAAAGATTTAGCATTTTGCTCTGCACGGTTTAACTTAGATGCAGATACCATCTCCATCGCTTTCGTAATTTGACTCGTTTTCTTTGTCGAGTTAATCTTCGCTTTTATATCGCGTAAAGATGCCACAGGTTTTCACCACCTTTTTTCCGGAAGTTGGCACGATTAGTAAGAATCCTCTTCCTAATCTACGTTGCAAGATATTCTTGCTCATGATTGAAGGAAAAGAATAGGTGCACCTACTCTTTTCCTTTACATAACCGTCAGCAATCTCAAAAGCTGAGATGCCTTTTATATGATCTAGCTAAGCCACAGTCGACTTCACTTTTTATTTATCTAGCTCCAGCGGCTTGAATGCTCGGTGGCTTCACTTCTTCCTACGAGGCAAAGACCGCCTCTTCGTCAGAAGCTCCATCCCCCTCACATTCAAAACGAGCCGCTTCCGCTTTTATTTATTATTCAGAAGCTACGAATACTTTTTTAAATCCGTTAATTGCTGCTGCAAATTTGTCGTCATCCGCAAGTTTCTTAGTTGTGCGAATTTCGCTTAATAAGTCAGTTGCATTTGAATCTAACCAAGCATGGAATTCTTCTTCGAAACGAGTGATATCTACTACTGGGATATCATCTAGGAATCCACGTGTTAAAGCGTAAAGAATGATAACTTGTTTCTCTACACGTAACGGTTTGTGTAATCCTTGTTTTAATACCTCAACTGTACGAGCACCACGGTTTAGTTTCGCTTGTGTTGCTTTATCAAGGTCAGAACCGAACTGAGCGAACGCTTCTAACTCACGGTAAGATGCAAGGTCAAGACGAAGTGTACCTGATACTTTACTCATCGCTTTAATCTGAGCAGATCCACCAACACGAGATACAGAAGTACCCGCATCGATCGCTGGACGTACGCCAGAGAAGAATAGGTCAGATTGTAAGAAGATTTGTCCATCCGTAATAGAAATTACGTTTGTTGGGATGTAAGCTGATACGTCCCCTGCTTGTGTTTCGATGAAAGGTAGTGCAGTTAAAGAACCGCCGCCTCTTGCATCACTTAATTTTGCTGCACGCTCTAATAAGCGAGAATGTAAGTAGAATACATCCCCTGGATATGCTTCACGACCTGGAGGACGACGTAATAGTAATGAAAGCTCACGGTAAGCCGCTGCTTGTTTTGATAAGTCATCATATACTACTAATACGTGTTTACCATTGTACATGAACTCTTCACCCATTGTTACACCAGCGTAAGGAGCTAGGTATAATAATGGAGCTGGTTGAGAAGCTGATGCAGTTACAACGATTGTGTAATCTAATGCACCGTGCTTACGTAGTGTTTCTACTACGTTACGTACAGTTGATTCTTTTTGTCCGATAGCTACATAGATACAAACCATATCTTCATCTTTTTGGTTAATGATTGTATCAAGTGCAACTGCTGTTTTACCTGTTTGACGGTCACCGATGATTAACTCACGTTGACCACGGCCAATTGGTACAAGAGCATCGATCGCTTTAATACCTGTTTGAAGTGGCTCATGAACAGATTTACGATCCATTACACCTGGTGCTGGACTTTCGATTGGACGAGTGTTTGTTGTATTGATTGGGCCTAAACCATCAACTGGTTGACCTAATGGGTTTACAACACGACCGATTAGTTCTTTTCCTACTGGTACTTGCATGATGCGACCAGTACGACGAACTTCGTCACCTTCACGGATTTCTGTGTAAGGTCCTAAGATAATGATACCTACGTTGTTTTCCTCTAAGTTTTGTGCTAGTCCCATAACGCCGTTAGAGAACTCTACAAGTTCACCAGCCATAACGTTATCAAGACCATGAGCACGCGCAATACCGTCACCAACTTGGATAACTGTACCAACATCACTAACTTCGATTTCAGACTGATAGTTCTCGATTTGTTGCTTTATCAGTGCGCTAATTTCTTCAGCTCTGATGCTCATGTGCTTCACCCCTATCTATTCTTCATTAATTCACGCTGAATACGT
Organism: Bacillus cereus group sp. BfR-BA-01331; assembly: GCF_022663915.1. NCBI lineage: Bacteria > Bacillati > Bacillota > Bacilli > Caryophanales > Bacillaceae > Bacillus > Bacillus cereus group sp. BfR-BA-01331. The sequence continues at coordinate 223,466 of NZ_JAKUGJ010000009.1, read as the reverse complement.
GCTAATTTTCCTTGTAAGCTTCCGTCGTAAATGCGATTTCCAATACGTACTTTAATGCCGCCTAGTAAATCTTCATCTACAACATTTTTCACGCGAATTGCATCTTTTCCTGTTTTTTTTGCAAATGCTTCTGCAATGTTAAGTTTTTCGTCTTCTGATAGAAGACGAATAGAATATACAGTTGCATCCGCTACGTTACGTTCTTCATTAGCAAGAACAACATATTCATCTGCAATTTCAGGTAGAATATCAATACGCTTGTTATCAATTAAAATATATAACGTATTTAAAATAGATTCAGAAACAGATGCGAATACGTTTGCAAGAAACGTTTTCTTCTGCTCTTTTGAAATGTTCGGTTGCGTTAAAAAGCTATGTAGTTCTCCGTTCTTTACATAAACGTTTTGTACAAGGCGTAATTCCTCTTCAAACATTTCTAATACGTGTTTTTCTTTTGCAATTTTGAAAAGAGCGACAGCATAACGTTTTGCTACAATCCCATTGCTCATCGCGCTTCTCCTACTTCTTTAATATAATCGCGAATTAACTTCACTTGATCTTCTTCTTTTAACTCTTTTTCAATTACTTTAGAAGCAATTTGAACAGATAAAGAAGCGACTTGTTCTTGTAAAGCAGCAATCGCTTGCTCTTTTTCGCGTTGAATTTCTTGTACAGCAGATGTTTTAATTGATTCTGCTTCTTCTTTCGCAGCAGCAACAATAACATCTTTTTGATCTACAGCTTGTTTTTTCGCTCTTTCGATTAACTCTTGTGCTTCAACACGCGATTGTTTTAACATTTCACGTTGTTCTTCTACTAACTTCTTCGCTTCAGTGTTACTTCTTTCTGCAGCGTCGATTTCATTAGTAACATGCTCTTCACGTTCTTTCATAATTCCCATTAAAGGACCCCACGCAAATTTGCGTAGCATTACTAATAGAAGTAAGAAAATGAACAATGTATAAGCAATCGTTCCAAATGGAATGGAAGCCCCTAATAATAAAGTTGGCACAAGGATTCACTCCCTTCAAAATATCTAAATTGATCATATGAAAAAAAAAGACATACGTTTAGTTCATAAAGCAATGGCGAAGAAAGTTCAAAAAACACTCTTCGCCATCTATGTAAGGGGAGTCTCCCTTATTTGTTCATTACGATGAAAGCAATAACTACACCGATAATTGGAAGTGCCTCAACTAATGCAACCCCGATGAACATAATTGTTTGAAGTGCGCCTTTTAATTCTGGTTGACGAGCAACACCTTCGATTGTACGTGATACGATAAGACCGTTACCAATACCTGCACCTAATGCTGATAAACCAATTGCAATTGCAGCTGCGATTACACCTAAACTCATTTAATTTGTCCTCCTTTGTATTATAAAAAAATAAATTTTTTCTTACTTAAATTATATTAATGGTCATGGCTTACTTTATGAGCCATATAAACCATCGTTAACATTACGAAAATAAATGACTGGATTGAACCAACGAATACGCTGAATCCCATCCATGCTAACATCGGTACAAGTGCACCTAATGCTCCTAAGAATGATGCCCCACCTAACTTAGCAAGTAATCCTAATAAGATTTCACCTGCGTAAATGTTACCAAATAAACGAAGACCTAACGTTAATGTGTTAGCAAACTCCTCAATAACCTTTAATGGGAATAAGAATTTCATAGGTTGGAAATAACCTTTAGCATATTCTTTCGTACCCTTCATCTTAATTCCATAGTAATGGGTGAGGGTAACTACCATCACGGCTAATGTTAATGCAACTGCTGGATCAGACGTTGGTGATCTCCACCATGCAATATGTTCGCCAGCCTCAACTGTTGAATACATGAATGGTAAACCAAGGAAGTTCGATACGATGATAAACATGATAAGCGTAACGCCAAGCGTTAAGAATCGTCCACCTGTTTTCCAGTCCATCGTACTATTGATAATCCCTTTCACGAAGTCAAACACCCATTCCATGAAGTTTTGCATTCCGGTTGGGCGAAGCGCTAAGCTGCGAGTTCCGATAACAGCGATTAAGAAAACAATAACTGCTGCTACAGTAACCATCATAACTGATGACAAATCGAACGTTAAACCTAGAAATTCAACTAATTTACCGTGTTCCACTAGTAATTCACCTCTCTTCCCTGCTCGTATACTCTAAATAAAGAAAATCTATGATCATGACAAGGTATCCTGTCAGCAATCCTACACCTAAGCCCCACATCGCAATTAACTCTTGATATTTGGCTGCAAATAAAATTAATAACCCAATCGTGGCGAATCTTGAATATGTACTTACCGCTGTCGCCTTAAACTTCACGTTTTCTCCATTTGTTACGCGATCTAATAGCTTGTCTGTTCTACGTGCAATGATGCGCAAACTAAGAAAACTGAAAATCGTTCCGATAATCAGCCCAAGAAATACATCCTTGTAAGAGGTAATTCCCCATCCTAGCACTAGAAGCGCAAGCAAGTAGTACATATATTTCTTTTGTCGTTGGACAAGTCCATGTACGTCTATCATCATTGCTCTCCCGAATAGTAATGTTGAATGAGTCGAATCATTGCGTATACCCCTGTTCCTAACCCGAGTAATAACCCTATAATAAGAAACAACGGAAACGTTCCAACCTTATTATCAATCCATTGCCCACCAAAGATTCCAATAAGAATAGAACCAACTAACTGAGCAAGTATTCCTGACATTAAAGCATACGCTTTTATATGGCTGCGATCGTTTTTTTGCAAGGATTCATCCCTCCAATATGTAACCCTCATTCACGATGTGTTAATAATAACTCATTTTTCTGCATAAATTCTATACAAAATAAAAAGTTTACATTTTCGTCACGGAATAGATGCATTTTTGTCACTGAAAGCCCTACCATCTATCCCCGTTGTTAGCATACAATAGGGTATTAACAGTGTCAACGAGAAATCGTAAAAAATCAAAAAATTTGAGTATTAGGCATTTCCTCCCAAAAATGAAAACGTTCCCCTTCTAAATACTGGTTAGAGATATGCAATTTCTAACAGTTTTCTCTTTATAATAGAAGAAAATGTTCACAAGTTTGTCACTATTATATTTTTAAGATATAGCGCTTTCCTTCCATAATATAGTGTCCCCGAGACGTAAGACTTCTATATTATATGTGATGTGTATATAACTTATGTTGTATATACCCTGTATATTTATCTCCCCCTCCCCCGTGCGCTGAGGGTGAAAAAAAACGAGCGGGGAATCCCCCTCTCGTCTGTTGTCTTACTTCGTTCCGAATAAACGGTCACCAGCATCACCAAGACCTGGAACTACATAACCATGGTCATTTAACTTCTCATCTAATGCCGCTACATAAATATCAACATCAGGATGCTCTTCCTGCACTACTTTTACTCCTTCTGGAGCAGCTACGATACACATTAATTTAATTTGCTTTGCACCGCGCTTTTTCAGAGAATTAATTGCTTCAGCCGCAGAACCACCTGTTGCTAGCATCGGATCTAGTACGATAAAGTCACGCTCTTCTACATCCGTTGGAAGTTTCACATAGTATTCTACCGGTTGCAATGTTTTAGGATCACGGTATAGACCAACGTGTCCTACTTTTGCTGCTGGAATTAATTTCAGAATTCCATCAACCATTCCTAAACCTGCACGTAAAATCGGAATTAAACCAAGTTTTTTACCAGCGATCACTTTTGTTGTCGCTTTGCTTACAGGTGTTTCAATTTCAATGTCTTGAAGTGGAAGGTCGCGAGTAATTTCGAAAGCCATTAAGCTTGCTACTTCGTCCACTAATTCACGAAAATCTTTCGTACCTGTATTCTTATCGCGAATATATGTAATCTTATGTTGAATTAACGGGTGATCAAATACATACAGTTTTCCCATGTGAATCTCTCCTTTAGATGATATTCATGCGTTTACACGCTTTTTTACACTATTTACGATTGTAAAGAAAACGCTACTAATATTCAAGGGCAAATTTGGTAAAATCGTGAATTAGAATGAATCTATCTAGTATCTTTACCAATTATGGGGGCTGTATCCTTCATTATATCGCCAAAATTTATTCATCATTTGTATACATACTTTAAAAATAATATATGTCCACAAAAAAGACTGCCAAAACAATTACGTTTCAGCAGTCTTTTTCAATCTATTATAGACTTGTATACATTGGAAATTTGCTCGTTAACGCTTCTACACGCTTACTTGCTTCTTCTAATGCAACTTCATTCTCATGATTTTTTAATGTATAAGCAATAAGTGCCGCAATTTCATCCATTTCTTCTAAACCGAAACCACGAGATGTTACAGCTGCTGTACCGATACGTACGCCGCTTGTTACAAATGGGCTTGCTGTTTCAAATGGAATTGTATTTTTGTTCACTGTAATACCAACTTCATCTAATACGTGCTCTGCTACTTTACCTGTAATTTCTAAGTTACGAACATCAATTAAGATTAAATGATTGTCTGTTCCGCCAGAAACAAGTGTAAGTCCTTCCTTTTGAAGGCCTTCAGCTAAACGATTCGCATTATTAATGATATTTTGTGCATATGTTTTAAAATCATCTTGTAGTGTCTCACCAAATGCAACAGCTTTTGCAGCAATTACGTGCATAAGTGGGCCACCTTGAATACCCGGGAAGATTGATTTATCAATTTGTTTTGCAAATTGCTCTTCACATAAAATCATACCACCACGTGGACCACGTAATGTTTTATGTGTTGTCGTTGTAACGAAATGTGCATGTGGTACTGGGTTTGGATGTAAACCAGCAGCTACTAAACCAGCGATATGTGCCATATCAACCATAAAGTATGCACCCACTTCATCTGCAATCTCACGGAATCGTTTGAAATCGATAACACGAGGATATGCACTTGCACCTGCAACGATTAATTTTGGTTTATGTTCTTTCGCTTTTGCTAATACATCATCGTAATTAATACGGTGAGATTCAGCATCCACGCCATATTCTACGAAATTATATTGTACTCCACTGAAGTTAACAGGGCTTCCGTGTGTTAAGTGACCACCATGAGATAAATTCATGCCAAGTACTGTATCGCCTTGCTCTAAAATCGTGAAGTATACTGCCATGTTCGCTTGTGCACCAGAATGTGGTTGAACATTTACATGCTCTGCGCCAAAAATTTCTTTCGCGCGATCACGTGCGATATCTTCTACTACGTCTACGTGTTCACAACCACCATAGTAACGTTTTCCAGGATATCCTTCAGCATACTTATTCGTTAGAACAGAACCTTGCGCCTCCATTACTGCTTCACTTACGAAGTTTTCCGAAGCAATTAACTCGATCTTTGAACGCTGTCTTCCTAGTTCTGCCTCAATTGCAGCAAATACCTTTTCATCTTGACGTTTTAAATGATTCACCAAAATCCCCCTTTTCTGAACGAATTACATCAATTCCCAATAGTTTTTTCTCATTTATTCAGAAAAAACGAAAATTCAGGTTGTAATTCTTTCGAACCTTCATGTTTTCAACTACATTCTAACATGACTTTCTATATCATAAAAGAAAAAAAAAGACCAAAATTGGTCTTTTCTTTCTTCTATTATAAAGTCAGACCACATACCTTTTACCTTTCGATATACAGCTGTTATAAGACTTTATAATTTTTCATGTTTAACGGCACGGAATAGCTTCTTCATTTGCCGCATAAACGGCACGTGCTCCACCTATTAGTTTCCCACGTGTTTTCGCCATCGTTACATGCGCACTTCCTATTTCCTTCACACTTGTACGAACCGGTACAGCTACATGCTTTAAATGCATACCGATAAATGTATCGCCGATATCCATTCCTGCATCTGCTTTAATAAACTCAATTACTACCGGATCTTTAAAATTGTGATACGCATACGTCGCTAATGCACCACCTGCTGATCTAACAGGCGTAACTGTTACAATTTCAAATTGATATTTCATCGCTACATCTCTCTCAACTACTAAAGCACGATTTAAATGCTCACAACATTGAAACGCCAATTCAATACCTGTTCTCTCTTGAAATTGTTTTAATTCAGAAAAAATCGCCTCTGCCACTTCCATCGTTCCTGATGTTCCAATTCTTTCACCTAGCACTTCGCTCGTGCTACACCCCACTACAAAAATTTGGCCTCTTTGCAGCGTGGCTTGTTCTTGGAAATCAGAAAGCGACATTTGCAGCTGTTCTCTTACCTTTACGATCTCTGTCATTACGCCTCTTCCTTTCACAGGTTGGTTCACCAAATTATATTTCATACTACTTATAGTTAGAATCTATTACTTTGTTTCGTACGTTTTAATTTTTCCTACGCGGTTTTCGTGACGGCCACCTTCATAGTCAGTTGTTAGCCAAATTTTCGCGATATCACGCGCTAGACCAGCTCCAATTACACGCTCGCCCATTGCTAACATGTTAGTGTCATTATGCTCTCTCGTTGCTTTCGCACTGAAAGTATCATGAACTAATGCACAACGAATACCATTTACTTTGTTTGCTGCGATTGACATACCAATGCCTGTCCCGCAAACTAAAATGCCACGATCTACTTCACCATTCGCGACCATTTCTGCTGCCGGAAACGCAAAATCAGGGTAATCAACAGAACCAGCTTCACATTCACAACCTAAATCAATATATTCAATATTTAACTCTTCTAATAAACTTACAAGTTCTTTACGGATATTCATACCGCCGTGATCAGATGCTACTACTACTTTCATTTTTACCCCTCCAAAGTTTCAATCAATTATCTTCATTTCACACTCGCTACCTTAATGCAACAAAGTGATCTCCAATATCGTATTATACACGAAACATCAACCTTCTGAATGTTTTTCCAGTAAAGTTTGTACAAGTTTTTCCATCTCTTCTAACGTTTCTTTATAAATAGAAAGCGATCCGCCAAATGGATCTGAAATATCCTTACTTATACCCTCAGTTAATCCATATAATGTATCCAATTTCTTTTCAACACTCGGATAATGCCCAAGTACAATTTGCTTATGGTTTTCCGTCATTGTTACTACAATATCCGCCCAATCAACCAAAGTATCGTTTACCTGCTGCGCGGCATGATCGATTACAATTCCTTTTTCAGCTAAAGCTTCCTTTGCATGTACCGACGCATCGCTTCCAGGATAGGCGAAAACACCAGCAGATTGCACTTCAAATTTACCTTCTCCATAATGGCGAAGCAAAGCCTCAGCCATCGGACTACGGCATGTATTTCCAGTGCAAACAAATAACACCCGTTTCATCTAAACCCACCCCTTTTTTCTGTTTCCTACCATTTATCATAGCGTACATTAGAATAGAACAAAAGAAATGTGAATATACGAAAGGCGCATTTCTCTTATATTTTTTCTAAGAAAAATGCGCCTTATCCACATATATGTGAAACCCTATTTCCAAGTGCCCAAAGTATTTCACCATACATAATGAACACACTACAAAACGAAATAAGGAATCCATTTCATACGAAACAGATTCCTTTCATACAATAATTATTTCATTGTAACTTTCATTACTTCTGTTGAACCTTTTGTAGCTGTTACACCTACAGTTGTCTTAATAGACTCAGCTGCATCTGTGTTTGTAATAACGATTGGAGTAATTGTGCTTTTCGCTTTTTCACGAATTAATTCTAAGTCGAATGAGATTAATTTATCTCCAGCTTTTACAGCTTGTCCTTCAGAAACGTGAGCTTCGAAACCTTCACCTTCCATTTTTACAGTTTCTAATCCAACGTGGATTAAAATTTCTGTACCGTTTTTCGCTTTAATTCCAATAGCATGTTTCGTGTGGAATAATTGTACGATTTCACCATCAACTGGAGATACAACTACACCTTCAGTAGGATCGATCGCAACACCGTCACCCATCATACGACCAGCGAATACTGGATCTGGTACTTCTTCAATATTTTTCACTGCTCCAGTTAATGGAGCTACGATTGTTTCTTCATTTGTTTTTGAACCAAAACCGAATAATTTTTTAAACATAGGATAGTCCTCCTTATAATTTACCTAAAAGTTTATAGGGCAATCTCTATTCAAGATCGAAATACACGTAAGACTTCATACTTCGAATGTTATACTGTAAAAACGCTTTCGAAATAAATTATGCCATTACTACTAGACTCTTATTGTAGCGCCTCACAAAATTCCAGTCAATTCTGATTGTCTGAATAACAATGAGAAGTTAACTTCTACTTATATTTTCTCTTTTTTTACCCAACTTGTCTAGAGGTCTTTACTACATTTTGTTTTTTGTTGTTAATTTGTAAAATTTAATTCAAACTTTTTTCGAAATCCACTTGACTAAAGTAAGTAACTATTTTATTATTACTTACATAAGGTAAGTTAATAACTTTTAGGAGGTTTTTTAAATGATGGATTTCGGTCTTCTTATTATTCGTCTTATTATAGGTATTACATTCATGGGTCATGGCGCTCAAAAATTATTTGGGTGGTTCGGCGGTTACGGTTTAAAAGGAACAGGTGGCTGGATGGAATCAATCGGTTTACGCCCTGGTGTATTCATGGCATTTATGGCTGGCGCAACTGAATTACTAGGTGGTTTCTTATTTGCATCAGGTATCTTCATTGCAGTTGGTTCATTATTTATCGTTGGAACAATGTTAATGGCAATCTTCACTGTTCACGGAAAAAATGGTTACTGGGTAACACAAAACGGATATGAGTATAATTTAATGTTAATCGCTGTTGCTGTTGGTGTAGCTTTAATTGGCCCTGGTGCTTACGTTTTACTTTAATATTTATCTCTATTTCAAGATATTTACCAAAAAAGAGATTACTTCAGTACAATCGAGGTAATCTCTTTTTTTTACATCATCAAAAAAATATTATTTTCAGCAGGAGATTCCCATTGATATCTTGTAAAGGAACAATAAGTATTCATATTTAGAAAGGGGATTACAACATGTTATCCATTAATCCAAACGAACAAACCGAAAAAGATAATTACAAATTACTAACAGGAAGTATTATTCCACGTCCTGTTGCATTCGTTACTTCTGTAACTAAAGATGGTGTATTGAACGGTGCGCCATATAGTTATTTCAATATCGTCGCTGCCAATCCACCACTTATCTCGGTTTCAGTACAACGAAAAGAAGGAAAACCAAAAGACACTTCCCGAAACGCAATCGAAAAAGGGGAATTTGTCGTACATATTTCTGATGAGTCTTACGTAGAAGCGATCAATGAAACAGCTGCCAACCTACCACCCGATGAAAGTGAAATCGAATTAGCAAAACTAACACCGATCGACAGCGAGGTCATTTCTGTACCAGGGGTGAAAGAAGCAAACATTCGAATGGAATGCATATTAGAACGCGCTATACCGCTCGGCGGAACCGACGACTCGCCAGCTTGTGACCTACTAATCGGCCGCGTCGTTCGCTTCCACGTCGCAGAGCACTTATACGAAAACGGCCGAATTCACGCCGAAGAACTAAAACCAATAAGCCGCCTAGCAGGACACAACTACGCAAAACTAGGAGAACAATTTGAATTAGTGAGGCCCATTTAAAGGCGGAAGCGGCTCGTTCAGAATCGCAGGGCATTGGAACTCTCGACCTTGAAGCGCTTTTTGCTTCGAGCGAGAGAGTGAAATGACCGGAGATTCTAGCCGCTGGAGCTGGATATATTTAAAAGCGCAAGCGGCTCGCTCAGCTCCTGCACTCAAACATACCCCCCGCTGAAAGCGGGGGATTTTTTATCGTAATTCTTCGTTCTTCTCCTCTAATGCCGGGAATTTCTCTTTTTTAGATCTACCAAGCTTTATTACAAAGAAATATAAGGAAAGTAACGTAATAAGGAAAACAATTAAAAACGGGTACGGAGAATAAAAAGTACGCGCCGCCTCCGATTTTCCTGCAACAAACTTCAATGACTCAATATCTAAAAACTCAGCAAACATTTGTACACCGAGCATACTGAACCAAAAAACAAAAAAACTAATAATAATACCAAAAACTTGCTTCAATCTCGTCATCCATCTCATCCTTTCTATATTTGTAATTTTTTAGTGTGATCAATATAGTACAAACGAAACTATGCACAGAAAGGAACGATCTCACCATTCACGAATTAACTTAATCCAACCTAACATCGAAATTTGCAAAATAATACCCCAGATTATTAGCCTTCTTAGCCATCTAGGAAAGAAGGTTAAAAACTTAACATACCATTCCAATAACTTGTTCATAATTCCCTCCTATATAAAATTATATAGGAAAAAGGAGATATAATCCAAATCCAACCAGAATGATACCACCTACTATTTCACCATATGTACCAAGCATATTTTTGGCATGCCTACCGAGCAATAAACCCATCCACGCCAGTAACATACTTATTAGTCCGAACAATAATATCGTAATAATTGTCTCTGCTCCGTAAATTCCAAGACTAAGACCTACTGAAAAACTATCTATACTGACACCAAATGCAAATACAAATAAACTAATTCCAATTGGAGCAGTTCTAGTCTCTTCACTTTCTAAAATAGACGAATATACAATATAGAACCCTAGCCCAATTAATAAAATAGCTCCTGCAAAATTCGCGACATCCCCATACTTCTCTGATAGAAAACGTCCTAGTACCATTCCGATAAATGGCATAATAATATGAAATATCCCAATCGTCATACCTATATAAAGGATTTGTCTTAACTTTAATGTTACCATCCCCATACCGAGGCTCACTGAAAATGCATCCATCCCCAGGGCAAATGCCATAATTATTAAAGGTATTAATTGTTCAAGTGTCATTCATATCCCCCCTCGGACGTGCTACTTCACAATATGCTTATCCGAGGAAAAATATTCTGTTTGCTAAAGGTACATTATCATTCAGTGATAATATGATGTCCCGCAGCTTTTGTTAAACGATTCATAATTGCATTTCCTATGCCTTCATTCGGGAATGATTCACTAAAAATAACATCTACTTCACTTGCATCAAACGTTCTAAGCACATCATATAACTTAGTCGCAACGCTGGCTAAATCGCTTCGCACACCACAAGACAATACAACATCTGCACTATACACATGTTGATACTCTTCGGTCGTTAATACACCTACTTTAAATCCTTCTTTCTTTTTCTCATCTACAATACGTTGAATAAACTCACGGGATCCTTCAACAATACTAAGTGGCGCTTTCGGTGCATAATGTGTATATTTCATTCCAGGCGATTTCGGTTTTTCTTTCTCATCCTTTAAAGCTGGATCTAAAGAAACATTTCCTATTACTGCTTCCAATTGTTCCTGCGTAATCCCACCAGGACGTAAAATCGTCGGAACTTCGCTCGTACAATCAATTACAGTTGATTCAACACCTACTCCTGTCGCCCCGCCATCAACAATACCAGCAATTTTCCCATTTAAATCTTCATACACATGAGAAGCTAACGTTGGACTTGGGCGTCCTGAACGATTCGCACTCGGTGCCGCAACAGGCACGTTTGCCTCTTCAATAAGGGCGAGCGCTACTGGATGATCCGGCATCCTCACTCCGACTGTATTAAGTCCTGCCGTAACCCTCTCTGAAATCCCTTTTTTTCTCGGTAAAATGATTGTTAATGGTCCTGGCCAAAAATGCTCCATTAACTTTTCTGCAACCGGCGGAATTTCTTTTACGATACCATCTAACTGAGATTTTGTTCCTATGTGGACAATCAGTGGATTATCGCTCGGTCTCCCTTTCGCTTCAAAAATTTTCGCTATCGCTTCATCATCCATTGCGTTTGCTCCTAACCCATAAACCGTTTCCGTTGGGAAGGCCACCGCTTCATTTTCTCTTAATAATCTCGCTGCTTCTTTTAATTGTGGATAATATTTTTTTCTTTCCACAACATTATCCACAACCCACATATTTGTATGCATTTTTTCCCACGTCCTTTTCTACCATGAAATACTTGTCTATTTTTAGTTTACTATGAGATTTATCCAAAAGACAAACAAGGTTTATCCACAAAATGTGGATAAACCTTGTTAATCCGTGGATAACTTTGTGAATAGCTGACAATTTAGTATTATTGCATTTAGCTCTTTTATATTTTTACAAAAGTGTTCTAACTGTCGAATTTCCTCTGGCACTTCCTCTTTCTCTATAATGACAAAGTTAAAAAACTGAAAGATGGTCACAGATTGTGGATGATTTGTGAGTAAGTACAATTGTCGAATATCTTTTTCTTTCATATACTGCAAAAACATCTCGAAAAAATATAAGAAAGTCTGTTTATCCACATTAGGTGTGAATAAACAAGAACGGATAAGTGCATTTTCTCCACTTTGTTCATATCCAATTACCGCTCGTATTTCTCCCGCCTCTTCCAAGATCATAAATTGTGCGTACAACTCATTTATTTTATCATCTTTTTTATTAGCTTGTCCGAAAAAAGAATGTAATCTTTCTACATCTGCTTTCGTAGCAAAATACACGTTCTTCATAGTAAATCCCTCCTCATTGATATATATGAGGAAGGATTTATTAATAGCACTATTTAGAGAATAAAGATGTAAAAGCTTCGACGATAAATAATTTAACCTCTGGTTTCTCTTCCTCTTCTACTGTTACATACTCATTTTGCTTTTCTTGTTTTTGCTCCACAGGTTTCTCCACTTTTTCCACAGTTTTTGTTTCTACTTTTTTTACAGGCTGTTCTTCTACTTGTGTTTCGTGTTTTACTACTTTCTTTTCAGAATCTGTTACTTTTTTTGCGACTTCCTGCTTTACAACCTTCGTTTCTTTCACTTTACCCTCTTTCTTCTCTGGTACATCCACTACTTCCTCATCTTGCTCCTTAACTTCCCCCTCCTCAGGAGATTCAGCCTTCACAACATGTTCTTCTTTCCTTACAGCTGTACCACTTGAAAAATCTAAGAAACACATCGGTGGAAATAATACACACCACCAGTTTGCACCTTCACCTTTTCCAATTGTAATAAGTACCGCTTCATATTCTCCTGCCGGATAAATAAAATTCCCATATACCTTTGTAGGAAACTTCACATTCTTACCGAATTTCACTTGAAACGCCTCTTTACTTCCTTCTCTTTTCAGCGTATTCGCCACTGTCTTTTCAATTTCAGGAATATGATTTTGAATTACTTTTCGAGCTTCTTCAAATGACGTTAAATCAGCTACCCATCCATCAATTTGCTCTTTTACTTCATCGCGTACTTTACGCTTTAACGCCTGATCTTTATCTGAATCACTATTTGCTAAAATTCGTAATCGAACGGCCTCTTTCGGAATAACAGAAGGCCCTTTCGCATCAGCTTTCATATATCCAAACTGCACAAGTAACTGTGCACCAATTAATAATAGAAGAAGATAAGCAATAACTTGTTTTTTCATTTCCTCCACCGTCCCCTCTAGAAACAGTGTGGACAGAGTTACTTCTTTCTAAACTATTAAATTCAAAATCTATATAAATTTTTTCAAAAAAAATAGAGTAAGGTTTTAACCTTACTCCATCTCTGCAAATACCATGCGATCTTTTCCATTAATATCAAATACAACTTCGACTTGAGCGCGCGGGAAAGTTTGCTGTAATAATGCTTTCACATCTTCACCTTGCCCTACACCAATTTCAAACGCCACAATCGCCTTTTTCTGTAATACATTCGGCAATTCTTCCATAAAACGACGATAGAAATCTAGTCCATCTTCACCACCAACAAGCGCACGCTTCGGCTCATGCTCCTTCACAACAGTAGAAAGACCACGCCAATCTTCCTCTGGTATGTACGGAGGATTGGAAACAACAACATCTAACTTCTGACCTGTTTCATAAAACGGAGACAGTAAATCGCCGTGATAGAAAGTTACATCCGCCCCTAAAGTTTTTGCATTTTCTTTTGCAACTTCAATCGACTCCTGTGCGATATCTACTGTATACACATGAAGATTTTTATTTTCTAAAGCGAGCGTAATAGAAATCGCTCCACTACCGGTTCCAATATCCGCTATGTGAAGCTCCTCATTACCGAAATGGCGCTCAATTCTCTCTAGCACTCCAACTATAAGTTCCTCTGTTTCCGGTCTTGGTATCAATACCTCTTCATTTACAAAGAATGATCGGCCATAAAACATTTCATAACCGAGCATATATTGGATCGGAATACCTTCTACATGGTTGTGGATAAATTCTGCAAAACTTTTCTCTTGTTCCGCAGTTATTTCTTCACGCATATTCATGAGCATTCCGGTTCTGTTTGTCTTTAATACATGACAAAGGACAATTTCTCCCGCATTTTCATCTCGTCCATTTTCCTGTAAAAAAGAAGAAGCCCATTTCAGGGCTTCATAGACACGCATTACTCAGCTGCCTCCATCTTTTGCGCCTGATCTTCCATCACTAAGGCATTGATGAAATCATCTAACTTACCTTGTAGGATTTGATCTAGCTTTTGAATCGTTAAACCGATTCGATGGTCTGTAACACGGTTTTGCGGGAAGTTATACGTACGAATACGCTCTGAACGATCTCCCGTACCAACAGCTTGTTTACGGTTTTGATCATACTCAGCTTGCGCTTCTTGTCTAAATTTATCATAAACACGTGCGCGTAATACTTTCATCGCTTTTTCTTTATTCTTAATTTGTGATTTCTCATCCTGACAAGATACAACTACACCAGTCGGTAAATGCGTTAAACGTACCGCTGACATCGTTGTATTAACGCTTTGTCCACCAGGACCACTAGAAGCAAACGTATCAACACGAACATCTTTTTCATGAATATTAATTTCTACTTCTTCTGCCTCTGGTAGTACAGCTACAGTTGCTGTAGATGTATGAATACGTCCACCAGATTCCGTTTCAGGAACACGTTGTACACGGTGAGCACCATTCTCGAATTTCAGCTTCGCGAAAGCACCTTTACCATTAATCATAAAGATAATCTCTTTATATCCACCTAACTCTGTATAGCTCGCTTCGATAATTTCAGTTTTCCAACCTTGCACCTCAGCATAACGGCTATACATACGATATAAATCACCAGCAAATAAAGCTGCCTCGTCACCACCAGCAGCGCCACGAACCTCAACGATAACGTTTTTATCATCATTAGGGTCTTTTGGAACAAGTAAAATTTTCAGACGTTCTGATAATGTTTTCTCTTGTCCTTCTAATTCAGAAACCTCTTCTTTTACCATATCACGCATATCAGCGTCTAACTTATCTTCTAACATTGCTTTTGCATCTCGTAATTGCTCACGAACATCTTTATACTCACGGTACACCTCTACCGTGTCCTGAATATCAGATTGCTCTTTTGAATACTCACGAAGCTTATTTGTATCGCTAATAACCTCTGGGTCACTTAACAATTCATTCAACTTCTCATAACGATTTTCTACAGCTTGCAAACGATCTAACACACCATTCACCTCTACATCCTAGTATCTAATACAAATAGTATATGGTACTTAATCAAAAAAACGCAAATTATATTTAAAAGCGTAAGCGGCTTGTTCAGAATCGCAGGACATTGGAACTCTCGACCTTGAAGCGCTTTTTGCTTCGAGCGAGAGAGTGAAATGGCCGGAGATTCTTGCCGCTGGAGCTAGATAATATTTAAAAGCGCAGGTGGCTTGTTCAGAATCGCAGGACATTGGAACTCTCGGCCTTGAAGCGCTTTTGCTTCGAGCGAGAGAGTGAAATGGCCGGAGATTCTTGCCACCAATCTTCATCTATTTTCGAAAAAAACCCGCTCTACATAGCGAGTTTAATTTATCTTTGTTTTGTAGGTACTGCATGACAATGACGACAACGTGGTTCGTACGATTCTGAAGCCCCAACTAAAATAATTGGATCATCAAATGCCGCTGGTTCTCCATCAATTAAACGTTGCGTACGACTTGCAGGAGATCCACATTCAGAACAAACTGCCTGCAATTTAGTTACATGTTCAGCAATCGCCATCAGCTGAGGAACTTGTCCAAATGGTAGACCACGGAAATCTTGGTCTAATCCAGCTACAATGACACGATAGCCACGATTTGCCAATACTTGCACCACTTCCACAATGTCCCCATCAAAAAATTGTACCTCATCGATTGCAATAACATCCATTTCTTCTGTTACATGGTTAAATATATCTTTTGAAGCTGAAACAGGAACTGCTTTAACCTTTAATCCATTATGTGATACAACATCTTCTTCACTATAACGATTATCAATACATGGTTTAAATACAATTGCATGTTGTTTCGCAAATTGTGTACGGCGTATACGGCGGATGAGCTCTTCTGATTTTCCAGAAAACATACTCCCGCAAATCACTTCAATCCAACCATTTTGATTCATTAAGTACATTGAGCTCTCCTTTCATCTACTTTCCTAATCCAAAGTAGGGCAAAGGTTTAATATTTTCGCAAAAAAAACAGACAAGCGAATACATACACTTGCCTGTTTTATGTTCTTTATTACTTAATACCGTATTTCTTATTGAAGCGGTCAACACGTCCGTCTGCAGTAGCAAACTTCTGACGTCCAGTGTAGAATGGGTGAGAATCAGAACTGATCTCAATTTTTAGTAATGGATAAGTGTTACCATCTTCCCACTCAACAGTTTCGCTAGAGCCTTTTGTAGACCCGCTTAAGAATTTGAAGCCAGTGTTCGTGTCCATAAATACAACTTTATTGTAATTTGGATGGATTCCTGCTTTCATTCTTTTCATCTCCTTCCGCCCTGAATCATTTTCGAAACAGAGTTTTTCATCTTCAGCTGCTTACACAACTATATTGATGAAACACATATGATGAAATTATAACAAGGCTAACTCCATTTTGCAACTACCTGTTTTTGTCTTTTTAAAATTAAAAGCACAAGTGGCTCGTTCAGAATCGCAGGGCATTGGAGCTCTCGACCTTGAAGCGCTTTTTGCTTCGAGCGAGAGAGCGAAATGACCGGAGATTCTAGCCGCTGGAACTGGATATCAATTAAAAGCGCAAGCGGCTCGTTCAGAATCCAGGTCACTTCAAGCTCTCGACCAAGAAGCGCTTTTTGCTTCGACCGAGAGAGCGAAATGGCCGGAGATTCTAGCCGCTGGAGCTGGATATACCTAAAAGCACAAGCGGCTCGTTCAGAATGAGAGGGGGATGGAGCTTCTGACGTAGAGGCGCTTTTTGCCTCGTAGGAAGACGCGAAGCCACCGACCATTCTAGCCGCTGGAGATGGAACTAGATACACCTTAAAGCGCAAGCGGCTCGCCCAGAATCGTAGGGCACTTCAAGCTCTCAATCCAAATATGATTTCCATCTCAAAAAACAAATTTTTTCCATATATTACTCTCTCTAATATTCCCTTAAAAACATAAAAAACTCGCTTACTACGAAATAAGCGAGTCCCCATCTTTTCCCTTTACTTAGTGGTTACATACCTTTTTGAGTCTGCAACAATGTTTTGTAAAAATTCTTCATTTGTCTTTGTTTGACGAAGTTTACGTAAGAAGCCTTCAACAAAGTCTGGTGTATCACGCATTGTTTTACGAATACCCCACAGCTTGTCTAAATGTTCTTTCGGAATTAATAGGTCTTCTTTACGCGTACCAGAGCGACGAATATCAATCGCTGGGAAGATACGGCGCTCAGCTAATGAGCGATCTAAGTGAAGTTCCATATTTCCAGTTCCTTTAAACTCCTCGTAAATTACATCATCCATACGAGACCCTGTATCAACAAGCGCTGTTGCTAAAATCGTTAGGCTACCGCCCTCTTCGATATTACGCGCAGCCCCAAAGAAACGCTTCGGTCTATGAAAAGCAGCAGGATCAATACCACCCGATAAGGTTCTACCACTTGGCGGAATAACAAGGTTGTAAGCACGCGCTAAACGGGTAATACTATCCATTAAAATAACAACGTCCCTTTTATGTTCTACAAGACGCATTGCACGCTCTAATACAAGCTCAGCTACTTTAATATGATTCTCTGGCACTTCATCAAAAGTAGAACTTACAACATCACCTTTAACAGAACGTTCAATATCTGTTACTTCCTCTGGACGCTCATCAATTAAAAGTACAATTAATTCTGCTTCCGGATGATTTGTTGTGACACTGTGTGCAATTTCTTTTAACAGACTTGTTTTACCAGCCTTTGGAGGCGCAACAATTAAACCACGTTGTCCAAATCCAACTGGTGCGATTAAATCCATGATGCGTGTCGGTAACTTTTTCGTTTCCGTCTCCAATTTCATTTGGCGATCTGGGTATAACGGTGTTAATGCAGGGAAATGTACACGCTCTTTTGCTGAGTCTGGATCATCTCCATTTACAGCTTCAACTTGTAGCAATCCAAAATAGCGCTCATTTTCTTTCGGAGGTCGTACTTTACCAGAAACCTTATCTCCATTACGTAAATCGAAACGACGAATTTGCGAAGCCGAGATATAAATATCTTCTGAGCTTGGAGAATAATTGATAGGACGTAAGAATCCAAATCCTTCTGATTGAATAATTTCTAATACGCCTTCCATGAAAAAGAAACCTTCTTTTTCTGCTCGAGCTTTTAAGATAGAGAAGATTAGCTCTTTTTTCGTTAACTTGCTGTAATACGAAATCTTAAATTCCTTCGCAAGCTCGTATAACTCTTTTAATTTCATGTTTTCTAATGCTGCAATTGACAAATTCATTCAGACACCACACTTTAACTTTATTCTCTTTTCACATGGGTAAAGGGAAAAATACGGAAGGCAAATAAATAATAATGAAAGGCAATAAGTTCAAGTAGGATAATATTCACTATTGTAACCCTTTTATCTAGTTTTAATCAATACGTTGAAACACAAATACAAGAAGCGAAGACAAGAAAATTTGTCTTCGCCTTTTCATATTTCTTTCTTTTTTCTACTCACCTGATTTTAAGGCAGAATAGATAAGGTATTCCTGCTTGTATTTAATCCAGTTCTAGCGGCTAGAATCTCCGGGCATTTCGCTCTCTCACTCGAAGCAAAGAGCGCTTCAAGGTCGAGAGCTTGAAGTGTCCTGCGATTCTGAACGAGCTGCTTACGCTTTTTATTTAATCCAGCTTCAGCAGCTAGAATGGTCGGTGGCTTCACTTCTTCCTGCGAGGCAAAAAGCGCCTCTACGTCAGAAGCTCCATCCCCCTCCCATTCTGAACGAGCTGCTTACGCTTTTTATTTAATCCAGTTCCAGCGGCTAGAATCTCCGGGCATTTCACTCTCTCACTCGAAGCAAAAAACGCTTCAAGGTCGAGAGTTCCAATGCCCTGCGATTCTGAACGAGCCGCTTGCACTTTTTATTTAATAACCAAATTCGGTTTTTTATTTAAGCTATGACGTCCGTCTACGAAGCGTACTGTGCCTGATTTTGCACGCATAACAAGTGATTGTGTTGTTCCGACGCTACCTTTAAATTGAACGCCTCGTAATAGTTCTCCGTCTGTTACACCTGTTGCTGCAAAGATTGCATCGTCACCTTTTACTAAGTCTTCCATACGAAGGATACGATTGATATCTTCAATACCCATTCTTTTACAACGAGCTAGTTCAGCTTCGTTTTGAGGTAAGAGCTTCCCGTGAATTTCTCCACCTAAGCATTTTAATGCGACCGCAGCTAATACACCTTCAGGTGCTCCACCAGAACCGAATAGAATATCTACACCAGTACGGTCAAATGCTGTATTGATTGCTCCAGCTACATCTCCATCGTTAATTAATTTAATACGAGCACCAGCTTTACGAATTTCTTCGATAATTGCTTGATGACGTGGACGGTTTAAAACTGTCGCTACAACATCTTCGATATCTTTATTTTTCGCTTTCGCCACTGCACGTAAGTTGTCGATAATAGGTGCGTCAATATCAACTGCACCAACTGCTTCTGGGCCAACCGCTATTTTATCCATGTACATGTCAGGAGCATGTAACAAATTGCCGTGATCTGCAATTGCAATAACAGCAAGCGCATTCCATCCGCCAGCTGCTACGATATTTGTCCCTTCTAAAGGATCAACTGCAACGTCTACGCGTGGTCCATATCCTGTACCCAACTTCTCTCCGATATATAGCATTGGCGCTTCATCCATTTCACCTTCGCCAATTACAACTGTACCTTTCATCGGAATTGTATCAAATACATCACGCATAGCTGATGTTGCTGCACCATCTGCCTCATCTTTTTTTCCGCGCCCCATCCAACGCGCTGATGATAATGCTGCAGCCTCTGTTACACGTACTAACTCCATAGATAAACTTCTTTCCACGATAATCCCTCTCCTTTAAATCTTTATATTTCTGCCGTATTTTGTGAACCTTATTTTTCTATAAAGTGTACTTCCGTTAGTAGTGATTCTTCGCTCCCCATTAACGGAAGTATCACCACCTTATCCCGATTGGTGAGGGTTAATAATCAGCGTGGGATACCCCATACTGATTAAAGTTTCACTTTATGCATTCTTCATTTCTTCAATTTCTTGCTTTGTCATTTGTTCTCGCCAAATGTTTGCACCAAGCCCTTTAAGCTTGTCTACTATATTTTCGTAACCTCGATCAATATGATCAAGTCCCGTTACTTCTGTAATGCCATCTGCCATTAAACCCGCAATAACAAGGGATGCACCAGCTCGTAGGTCACTCGCTTTCACCTTCGCACCTTGCAATAAAACAGGTCCAGTCACAATTGCTGAACGGCCTTCTACTTTAATTTGCGCGTTCATACGGCGTAATTCATCAATATGCTTGAAACGTGCGCTGTAAATTGTATCAGTTACAACTCCTGTTCCATGCGCTTTTGTTAAAAGCGTTGTAAACGGCTGTTGTAAATCTGTTGGAAACCCTGGATATACAAGCGTTTTTACATCAACTACTTTTAACCTTCTATTGCCGTTCACTGTAATTTGGTCATCGTTCGTTTCAATTTGAACACCAGCTTCTCTTAGCTTCGCCGTAACGGATTCTAAATGCTGAGGAATAACATTATCAACTGTTACTTCTCCTCCTGATGCTGCTCCTAAAATCATATACGTACCAGCTTCAATACGGTCTGGAATAATAGTGTGGTGACAACCGTGCAGTGAATCCACACCATCAATTCGGATTACGTCTGTACCAGCACCTTTAATACGTGCTCCCATACTCGTTAACAATGTAGCTACATCAATAATCTCTGGTTCTTTCGCTGCATTTTCAATAACAGTTCTACCTTTCGCTCGTACAGCCGCTAGCATAATATTAATCGTAGCTCCTACACTAACAACATCTAAATAAATACGTGCCCCACGTAGTTCGTCTGCTCTTAAATAAATGGCACCTTGTTCATTTGTAACATATGCCCCTAACGCTTCAAACCCTTTAATATGCTGATCAATCGGTCGTGGCCCTAAATGACATCCACCTGGAAGCCCAATAACAGCTTTTTTAAAACGGCCAAGCATTGCACCCATTAAATAATAAGAGGCGCGCAATTTTTTCACTTTTCCATTTGGTAAAGGCATCGCAACCATGTTAGAAGGATCGACTACCATCTCTTCTTCCTGCCCATAAGTTACTTTCCCTCCAATTTCCTCTAGTAAGTCTCCTAACATTTTCACGTCCGAAATATTAGGAACACCGCCAATAGTTACTGGAGTATCTGCTAAAATTGTCGCTGGAATTAGTGCAACAGCACTGTTCTTTGCACCACTCACACGAATCGTTCCATTTAAAGCTCTTCCGCCTTCAATTAGCAACTTTTCCATATTGAGCTCCCTTCTTGTGAATGTATTTATCTTCTACTTCTTTATAAGAAGTAGAAGATTCCCCCTTAAGAATCTCAATCACTCTTTCCATCCTGAAACTCAATAAGTAGAAAACCATCACCTGTAGCTCCCCTGCTATACAAATAGATGAAGATTAACTATTCATCGAATCAAATTACTCAATTCAGATACTTACCACATTTATTAATAGGACTATGCACATTATTTTCTATATTCGCAAACCAAAAATTCACTTTATAAAATCTTTAGACTTGTTCGCGCTTTCATTATACAACGAAAGGAAACCGTCTAAAAGACTAGACGGTTTCCAAAACGGAATTTTATTCTTACGCTTTACCGTTAGAACCGAACTCACGCATTTTACCAGCAACAGTTGCTTTGATAGCGTCGCGGCCAGGTCCAATATATTTACGAGGATCGTAAACTTCTTGGTCTTTGTTTAATGCTTCACGAACAGCTTTTGTAAACTCAATTTGGTTCTCAGTGTTTACGTTAATTTTTGAAGTACCTAAAGAAATAGCTTTTACGATATCAGCAGTTGGGATACCAGTACCACCGTGTAATACTAAAGGTACGCCAGTGAAGTCGCGAACTTGTTCCATTTCAGCGAATCCTAAGTTAGGCTCACCTTTGTAAGGACCGTGTACAGAACCTAAAGCTGGAGCTAGGCAATCGATACCTGTTGCTTCAACAAGGTGCTTACACTCTGCTGGATCAGCGTAAATTACGCCTTCAGCGATGATGTCGTCTTCTTGTCCGCCAACTGTTCCAAGCTCAGCTTCAACAGATACGTTACGAGCGTGTGCGTATTCTACCACTTTTTTAGTAGTTTCAACGTTTTCATCGAATGGGTGGTGAGAAGCGTCAATCATTACAGATGTGAAACCTGCATCAATTGCTTCTTTACATTTTTCGAAGCTTGAACCATGGTCAAGGTGAATCGCTACAGGAACAGAAATGTTCATTTCTTCGATTAAAGCTTTAACCATAGCTACAACTGTTTTGAAACCAGTCATATGACGAGCTGCACCCTCAGATACACCTAAGATTACAGGAGATTTTTCTTCTTCCGCAGCAGCTAAGATAGCTTGAGTCCACTCTAAGTTGTTCATGTTGAATTGACCAACTGCGTATTTTCCTTCTAGTGCTGTGTTTAGCATTTCTTTCATAGAAACTAAAGGCATGGTGAATCCTCCTAAAAAACGTTTTTTGTATCCGATAAATTCTTATCGCTGGTAGTATGACCAGAATAAGGTAAAATATGTATATTTACATACCGGACTTCTTTCTACACTCAATAGGATAACAACTTGTACTCAAAAACTCAACTGTATTCACCTGCTCAATAGTCCATGTAAACGCTTTTTTCCATATTTTTTATAAAAAATTCATTTTTTACGCCTCAACAGCAAGCTGATCTCTCACTGCTTGACGAATCTCATCAATATCAAACGGTTTAGCAAAGTGCATTAAAGCTCCTAAATCTTTCGCTTCTTGAATCATATCCAATTCTCCATAAGCAGTCATTAAAATCACTTTAATACTCTCATCAATTTCTTTTACATGTTTTAAAATCTCTATACCATCCATACCTGGGATTTTCATATCTAACACTACTAAATCCGGATTATCTTTTTTCACGATATCTAAAGCTTGAAATCCATTCGCTGCTTGGAACGTCTGATAACCTTCTTTTTGGAACACTTCATGCAATAAAACACGAATGCCATATTGATCATCAACGATTAAAATTTTCCCTTCCATAACTCCCAACCTTTCTGTGTAAGTACAAGATTTAAAGCTTCTTATATCTTATCGGTTTATTTTCGCTACTCTTTGCCAAATCCCTTCCTATTCTTTCTTATTTTACCGTTTCCTATTTTGTTATGCCACCCTACTATTTCCCCTTTCCAAAAAAAATAAGCTATAATGAGAACCAGCTAACACGAAAGAAAGGAGCAACAACATGTTAAAAATTTTCTCGACTCAATTAAGTGGATATTTCTCTCGAATTTCTCAAAAAGAGGAATTGAATATAGAAGATAGCGCTCGTCTACTTGCCCAGGCGTTAGTTGGCGACGGCTTCATTTACTTGCATGGTACAAACGAAATGGAAGGTATTGTTTCAGAAGCATTATTTGGCGCCGAACCAATGAAACAAGCAAAACGTTTAATAGAAAACGGTGAACCGGCGGCAGTGACTTCTGCGGACCGCGTACTTCTTATTAGTCGTTTTTCGACAGATGAAGAAATTATAAAAACCGCGAAAAAACTTCATGAAGAAGGCCAATCTATCGTTGGAATCTCGGCTATTCAAGAAGGTGTTGAATCACTGGAACAATATACAGATGTACATATTGATACAAAGCTGTTAAAAGGTCTTATTCCAGATGATGAAGGTAACCGCTATGGGTTCCCAAGTTTAATTATAGCTTTATTTGCTTATCACGGATTGAAATTTACAATTGATGAAATGTTAAATGAATATTAAAAAAAGCGCCCTATTTCAGGCGCTTTTTTTTATTACTTGCTCTCTTTATTCGTAATAGAAGCACTTACGAAGTCATGGAACAATGGTTGTGGACGGTTTGGACGAGATACAAGTTCTGGATGGAACTGTGCTGCCACGAACCAAGGGTGGTCTTGTAATTCAATAATTTCCACTAGACGACCGTCTGGGCTTGTACCAGAGAATACAAATCCTGCTTTTTCCATATCTGGACGGAATTGATTGTTGAACTCATAACGATGACGATGACGCTCATATACAACCGGCTCATTGTAAGCATTGTAAGCATTTGTTTCTTCAGCAAGCTTACATGGATATAGACCAAGACGAAGTGTACCACCTAAATCTTCTACATCTTTTTGTTCTGGTAATAAATCGATAATTGCATAAGGTGTGTCAGGATTAATTTCAGAAGAGTTAGCTCCTTCTAATCCTAATACGTTACGTGCAAATTCGATTGATGCAAGTTGCATACCTAGGCAAATTCCTAAGAATGGAACTTTGTTTTCACGAGCATATTGAATTGCAACGATTTTACCTTCTACACCACGATCGCCGAAGCCACCTGGTACAAGGATACCATCTGTGTCGCCAACTAATTCTTTTACGTTCTCTGCTGTTACGTGCTCAGCATTTACCCATTTTACTTCTACATCTGTGTCGAATGAATAACCTGCATGACGAAGCGCTTCTACAACAGAAATGTATGCATCTTGAAGCTCTACGTATTTACCAACAAGAGCGATTTTTGTTTTCTTAGAAAGGTTACGTACTTTATTAACTAGCGCAGTCCAATCTGTCATATCTGCAGCTGGATTGTCTAACTTCAAGTGATCACAAACGATTTGGTCCATGTTTTGTTCTTGAAGAGATAATGGAACCGCATATAAAGTATCTGCATCGCGTGCTTCGATAACTGCTTTTGTATCGATGTCACAGAATAATGCAAGCTTGTCTTTCATGTCCTGAGAAACAGGTAGTTCTGTACGAACAACGATAATATTTGGTTGAATACCTAAGCTGCGAAGCTCTTTAACGCTATGTTGCGTTGGTTTTGTTTTCATTTCACCCGCTGCTTTTAAGTACGGGATTAACGTACAGTGAATGTACATTACATTGTCACGACCGATGTCGCTCTTAATTTGACGAATTGCTTCTAAGAATGGTAAAGACTCGATATCACCAACAGTTCCACCGATTTCTGTAATAACAACGTCGGCATTTGTTTCGCGACCAGAACGATATACACGTTCTTTAATTTCGTTAGTAATGTGAGGAATAACTTGAACTGTTCCTCCTAAATATTCACCACGACGCTCTTTTTGAAGAACTGAAGAGTAAATTTTACCTGTTGTTACGTTGCTGTATTTGTTTAAGTTGATGTCGATAAAACGCTCATAGTGACCTAGGTCTAAGTCCGTTTCTGCACCATCATCTGTTACGAATACCTCACCGTGTTGGTAGGGGCTCATAGTCCCTGGGTCTACGTTAATGTATGGATCAAACTTTTGAATAGTTACGTTTAAACCACGATTCTTTAAAAGTCTTCCAAGAGATGCTGCTGTAATACCTTTACCTAAAGACGATACTACACCGCCTGTTACAAAAATATACTTAGTCATGAAAATACTCCCTTCTACTTCGTTGTTATATAATCACCGTTGCAAAGCGCAACGTATGTAGATAACACTGTATCTATCTTATTGTTAGGCTCTTTTTATTTTCTAAACAAAAAACAAAAAAGAAAATTGCTCCCCTCATCACATAAAGTAATAAGTAGGGAGCAATTTTCTTTTATATTTACACTTTAAAAGTATTATCGTCTTTTTTTAAAGAGCCCAAAAATGATTCTACATGGACGATAATGAAAAGTCAAGAACTACCGCTCTTCCTCTTCTTCTTCTTCAGTTTCATCATACTCAAGTTCTTCTTCTGCGAAGTCTTCATTATCTTCTTCTAAATCATCAAGATCATCATCTTCATCGTCTGCGTCTTCGTCTTCAAGAACTTTGTCCAAATCTACTACATCTTCTTCTACTTCTTCTGCTTCTTCTTCTACATCATCTTCTTCAATGTAGTCGTCAAAACCGTCTTCTTCAACTTTGCGTTTCTTCTTCGGTTTTGGCTGAGGCAGAATTTCTTCATCAATTTGCTCATATGGGTACCAGCTACGTAGCCCCCAACGATTTTCTCCTAAATTAATGAAACGTCCATCGATGTTTAAATCTGTATAAAATTGTGCGAGTTTCGTATTAACTTGCCCTTGAGATAGTCCCAGCACTTGAGCGATTTCTTGAACCAACTCGTTGAATGTCGTTGCTTGTCTTTTATTCCCTAAAACACTATGTACAACTTCAATCATTGAACATTCTTTTAGCTCTTCTGGTGAATATTGCTTAAAACCCACTTATGCGGCACTTCCTTTCTTCAAATATAAGCTTATATATAACGGTCTGCTTAAAAAAATCCATACTATTCATTATAAACAAAAGTCGCACAAATATGCTACAAAAAAAACGGGAAACTTTTATCCCGCTATTTACGGGCAATAAAATTATAATTTGTCCATTCTTTATTTCGGAGACATATGTGCTCCTTGCAGTACATACCTAATTTGCATTTCTGTATATTCTTCGAGAGTATACAGTTTTTGCAGGGCCCAACGTCTAAATCCCCACATTTGTCCTTGTATGAAAATATTATGTGCAAGAAGCTGTATTTCCTTTTTATTTAGTGTAAATGTCCCATTTTCCGTACACTGCTCTAAAATATCCTCAAACATCCCGACCATTTGAAACTCTTTTTCTAATACATATGGGAGTGATTCTTTCGGTAAAAAACGTACCTCTTGATACATAATTAATACTTCTTCTTGCAATTCATCCATCACTTTAAAATAATTCATTATCGCTATCTTTAAGCTTTCCATACTTCCCTTCTCTGTACACACTACTTCCTCTAACCGCTCTTTTACATGTTCATAAATACTATCACAAACTAAATATAATACATCATCTTTTGTGCGAATATACTCATAAAGTGTTCCGATACTAAATCCAGCCGCTTTCGCAATTTCTCTCGTTGTTGTACGTGGGAATCCTTTTTGCTTAAACAGCTGCACCGCACCTTTAATCATTTGTTCACGTCTTAACGCAACTAATTTTTCATCTTTCACTGACGCATGTACATTATGTTTAACCATCCCTTCACCTCTCTCTATTATTTTTGGAAGTAAAAAGCGTAGGAAAATACCTACGCTTTCGTTCCTACTTCGTTAACATACGAGAAATTACAAGCCTTTGAATCTCTTGTGTTCCCTCATATATTTGTGTAATCTTTGCATCGCGCATATAACGCTCTACTGGATAATCTTTCGTATAACCATAACCACCAAATACTTGTACCGCTTCAGTCGTTACCTTCATCGCTGTATCACCTGCAAATACTTTTGACATCGCTGACTCTTTCCCATACGGAAGCCCTTCAGATTCAAGCCAAGCCGCTTGATATGTTAAAAGACGCGCTGCCTCTACATCCGTTGCCATATCCGCAAGTTTAAAGCCAATTCCTTGTTGCGCTGCAATTGGCTTCCCAAACTGATGACGTTCTCTTGCATATTCTACAGAAGCATCTAAAGCGGATTGTGCAATACCGACTGCTTGTGCCGCAATACCATTACGGCCGCCATCTAATGTCTGCATCGCAACTTTAAATCCTTGGCCCTCTTCCCCTAGTAAATTCTCTACAGGAATACGGCAGTCTTCAAATATAATTTCAGTTGTTGGCGAAGAACGAATCCCTAGCTTACTTTCCTTCTTCCCAACCGAAAATCCTAGCGTATCACTCTCCACAATAAATGCACTCGTGCCGCGCTGCTTCGAATCAGGATCTGTTAATGCAAAAACAACATAAATATCAGCAATACCGCCATTTGTAATAAAGATTTTCGAACCATTTAAAATGTAATGGTCTCCATCTCGTTTTGCAGTCGTCCTCATTCCACCAGCATCTGATCCAGAGCTTGGTTCTGTTAAGCCATATGCACCAATTTTCTTCCCTTCAGCCATTGGGCGCAAAAACTTTTGTTTTTGCTCTTCCGTTCCAAATTTAAAAATTGGCCATCCAGCAAGTGAAGTATGTGCAGACAACGTTACACCTGTAGAAGCACAAACGCGGGATAATTCTTCAACGGCAATTACATACGCCAAGTAATCGCTTCCAATTCCGCCGTATTCTTCAGGCCACGGAATACCGGTTAAACCAAGCTCTGCCATTTGATCAAATAAAGCGCGATCAAACCTTTCTTCCTCATCACGTTCAGCTGCTGTCGGTGCTACTTCATTCCTTGCAAAATCCCGAACCATTTTTCTTATCATTTCATGTTCTTCTGATAATTTAAAATGCATTCCCATCTCCCCCTCTGCCTTTTTATAAAGCTCGACTAATTACAAGCTTTTGTATTTCGCTCGTTCCTTCATATATTTGCGTGATCTTCGCATCACGGAAAAATCTTTCGACTGGATAATCTTTCGTATAACCATAACCACCAAATACTTGCACCGCTTCAATCGCAACTTCAACAGCCGTCTTAGAAGCAAATAATTTCGCAATAGAAGCCTCTTTACCGCATGGTAATCCTTGTGCTCTTAGCGATGCTGCTCTGTATACAAGTAATCGCGATGCTTCTACACTTGTTGCCATATCTGCAAGTTTGAATCCGAGTCCTTGCTGCGCCGCAATTGGCTTTCCGAATTGCTCACGCTCTTTCGCATAATCAATCGCACATGCAAGCGCCGCTTCCGCGATTCCTAATGCTTGCGCTCCGATTCCAATTCGCCCAACATCTAAATTCGCCATTGCCACCTTAAATCCTTGTCCTTCTTCACCAAGTAAATTCTCGGCCGGCACTTTCATATCTTCAAACGTAAGTTGCACTGTACGAGAACCAAGAAGACCCATCTTATGCTCATCTTTTCCAATGATTAAGCCTGGTGTATCTTTCTCTACTATAAATGCTGAAATACCACTTTTCCCCGCCTCTGGATTTGTAGACGCGAAGACGATATATGTACTTGCTTCACCACCATTTGTAATAAAGACTTTCGATCCATTAATGATGTAGTGATCGCCCTTCTTTACAGCTCTTGATTTCAAACTACCTGCATCTGATCCTGCATTCGGTTCTGTTAGAGCAAATGCGCCTAAATACTCACCAGTCGCCAATTTAGAAACATATTTCTGCTTCTGTTCTTCTGTTCCAAAGTATAAAATCGGATTCATTCCAACTGACGTATGTACAGCTAAAATTACACCAACCGTTGCACTTACCTTTGAAATTTCCTCAATTGCTAGAATGTAAGAAATAAAATCCATTTCTGCCCCGCCATATTTTGCAGGCGCTGGAATACCCATTAGTCCAAGCTCACCCATCTTTTGTAAAATCTCTTTCGGGAACACCCCTTGTTCCATACTAGGAACAAAGGGAGCTATTTCCTTCTGTGCAAAATCTCGAACCATTTTCCTCATCATTTGTTGCTCTTCAGTAAAATGAAAATTCATGTACTTCGCCTCCGTTTGCTATATATCTTTTTAACAATCTGGTAAGACCACTACTTCAATAAAGGGAGGCCTTTATTCGTAAACGTAGAAACCACGACCCGTTTTACGTCCTAACCATCCTGCATTCACATACTTACGTAATAATGGACATGGGCGATATTTACTATCTCCTAATCCTTCATGCAACACTTCCATAATGTATAAACACGTATCTAAACCGATAAAGTCAGCTAACGTAAGTGGTCCCATCGGATGGTTCATACCGAGCTTCATTACGTCATCAATCGCTTCTTTCGTCGCTACTCCTTCGTATAACGTATAAATCGCTTCGTTAATCATCGGTAATAAAATACGGTTCGATACAAACCCTGGGAAATCATTTACTTCAACTGGCACTTTCCCGATTTTTTTCGTAATATCCTCAATCGTTTCATACACTGCATCATCTGTAGCTAAACCACGAATAATTTCAACGAGTTTCATAACTGGAACCGGATTCATAAAGTGCATGCCGATTACTTTCTCAGGACGTTTCGTTACCGCTGCAATTTCCGTAATTGGTAACGATGACGTATTCGTCGCTAAAATTGCGTGTTCTGGAGCGATTTCATCTAAATTCGCAAAAATTTTCTTTTTAATATCCATTTTTTCAACAGCTGCTTCAATAATAAGATCAGCTTCTTTGACACTATTTAAATCGAGCGTCCATGTAAGACGATTTAAAGTCGCATCTTTCTCTTCTTCCTTCATACGGCCTTTTTCTACTTGGCGGGCTAAATTTTTCGAAATAACAGCTAGCCCTCTATCTAATTGCTCTTGCTTTAAATCTTGCACTTTCACATCATAGCCTGCCATTGCACACACTTGTGCGATACCTGAACCCATTTGCCCTGCACCAATTACAACAATCTTTTGTACACTCATTTTTTCTTCCCCCTTAATTCTTAATAAACTATATATCTTCTAATCTTAATTAGTGAACTTCAATCATCACTGCATCACCTTGACCGCCACCGCTACAAATAGAAGCAATTCCAATTCCGCCGCCGCGCTGCTTCAGTGCATGGATAAGTGTAACGATAATACGTGCTCCGCTCGCTCCAATTGGATGCCCCATTGCTACAGCACCTCCATTTACATTCAATTTTTCCGGATCGATCCCTGCGATTTCTGTACTTGCAATTGCTACAGCCGCAAATGCCTCATTGATTTCAAATAGATCTATGTCTTCAATTGTCTTACCTGTCTTTTTCAGCAATTCATTAATTGCATAACCTGGTGTTCTTGGGAAATCCTTCGATTCTACCGCAATCGCCGTATGCGCCAAAATTGTCGCTAATGGTTTTCTTCCTTCTTGCTTCGCTCTGTCCTCGCTCATTAATACAAGTGCAGCACCGCCATCATTTAGTCCCGGAGCATTACCTGCTGTCACCGCTGACGTCTTATCAAATACAGGCTTTAATTTCGCTAATTTTTCAATCGTTGTATCCGCGCGTGGCGCCTCATCCTTAGCCACGACGATAGGATCGCCTTTTCTTTGCTGAATTGTTACTGGTACAATCTCCTCTTCAAAACGCCCTTCTTTATGTGCCGAAACCGCACGTTGATGGCTACGATATGCCCATTCATCTTGTGCTTCGCGAGAGATTCCATCTTCCTTCGCAACTTCTCCGCCATAAACACCCATGTGTATACCTGAAAATGCGCATGTTAAACCGTCTGCAACGTTTAAATCGATAACTTCGTTGTTACCCATTCTGTATCCCCATCTTGCCCCTCGTAAAATGTAAGGGCTGTTACTCATCGATTCCATTCCACCAGCTACAATCAGTGATTGATCACCAGTACGAATAATTTGATCTGCTAACGTAACTGCGCGAAGCCCTGATGCACAAACTTTATTTACTGTTTCTGTCTGCACTTCCCAAGGAATGCCGGCCGCTCTTGCTGCTTGGCGTGATGGAATTTGTCCTTGCCCTCCTTGGATAACCGTTCCGAATATAACTTCTTCAACATCACTAGCGGAAACATTCGCTCTTTCAAGCGCTGCCTTAATTGCGATTCCTCCAAGTTCTGTTGCTTTCACGTCTTTTAAAGTTCCTCCAAATTTTCCAACCGGTGTTCTTGCAGCACTTAAAATAACTGTTTTACTCATGTTTCTTTCCCCCATTTCTTTTTTTAGCACCGAGCGCTCGCTCGGTATCCTTGCGCCTAGAAGAGGTGCAATTATTGCACCTCTTTCTAAATTTGAATGCATTCCTACAAACTACATTGCTTCTTTCTTCTGTCCGATAACTGAGCGTTCTAAAATCTCTGTTACGTCCAAAGTTTGAACTGTTTCTTCAACTTCTTTCGCTTTCGTACCGTCACTAATCATCGTTAAGCAATACGGGCATCCTGTACCGATAATTGACGGCTGTACAGCTAGCGCTTGTTCTGTACGAGCAACGTTAATACGAGAACCTGTCGTTTCTTCCATCCACATTAGGCCGCCACCCGCACCACAGCACATTCCCGTTTCACGGTTACGCGCCATTTCTACAAGGTTTACACCTGGAATTGCTTTTAGAATATCGCGCGGCGCTTCGTATACTTCGTTGTATCTTCCTAAGTAACAGGAATCATGGTACGTAACTGTCTCTTCAATAGAATGGACAGGTTTTAAACGACCTTCCTTTACCCACTGGGCTAGTAATTCTGTATGATGATAGACTTCTGCTTGTAAGCCAAAG
Source organism: Bacillus cereus group sp. BfR-BA-01331 (assembly GCF_022663915.1). Taxonomy (NCBI): domain Bacteria; kingdom Bacillati; phylum Bacillota; class Bacilli; order Caryophanales; family Bacillaceae; genus Bacillus; species Bacillus cereus group sp. BfR-BA-01331. The sequence goes on along the minus strand of NZ_JAKUGJ010000009.1, from coordinate 190,867 downwards.
TCCGGGTACTCATTTTTAAAAGTGTTATAAGCATGAGGGTCAATCGTAACGATTTTCTTCACTCCTGCTTTTTCAAATTCTTCAATATTTTTAGTCGCCATTTCCTGGAATACAAATTCATTTCCAAGGCGGCGCGGTGTATCACCAGAGTTCTTTTCCTTATTACCAAGAATTGCGAATGAAATGCCTGCTTCGTTCATTAGCTTCGCAAATGATATCGCAATCTTCTGACTGCGATTGTCATACGAACCCATTGATCCAACCCAGAATAAGTATTCAAACTCTTCGCCAGCTTTTGATTTCTCCTTTACAGTTGGAACTGTTACTTCATCGTCACCTTGGCGCCATGTTTCACGCTCTTTACGGTTCAGTCCCCACGGATTACCTTGACGCTCAATGTTTGTCATTGCACGTTGCGCTTCCGCGTCCATTTTTCCTTCTGTTAAAACGAGATAGCGGCGTAAATCAATAATTTTGTCAACATGCTCATTCATAACTGGGCACTGGTCCTCACAGTTACGACACGTTGTACATGCCCAAATCTCTTCTTCTGTAATAACGTCTCCGATTAAACTTGGGTCGTACGCTAGCGCTGTAGCCGCTGATTCTTGTTGTCCTTTTCCAGCTGCCATCATCGCTAACTGATTTCCTTGTGTATTATTAAAAGCAACAACTGGAACCCACGGTGCTTTTGATGTTACCGCTGCTCCTTTATCAGTTAAATGATCACGAAGTTTTAAAATTAAATCCATCGGTGATAACATTTTCCCTGTTCCTGTTGCCGGACACATATTTGTACAACGACCACATTCGACGCAGGAATATAAGTCGATAAGTTGATTTTGTCTAAAGTCTTCAATTTTACCAACACCGAATGTTTCTTGCGTTTCATCTTCAAAATCGATTTTTTCAAGTTTTCCTGGATTTGAAAGACGACCAAAAAATACGTTAACTGGTCCAGCAATTAAATGCGCATGTTTTGATTGTGGAACATAAACTAAAAACGTTAACAAGATTAATAGATGCACCCACCAAGAGAAATAGAACACTGAAATGGCTACGGTTTCATTTATCCCTGAGAAAACGTAAGCGATTGCAGAAGCGATTGGTTCACTCCACGAAAGCTCTTCGCCGTGCCATATAATTCCCATCCCATTACCAAGTAGCACAGAAATCATTAAGCCACCAATAAAGATAAGAACAAGACCTGATTTGAAATTACGTTTCAAACGAACAAGCTTTTCAACATAGCGTCTATGAAAAGCCCAAAAGACTGCAATTAAAATAACGAGTGTGACAATTTCCTGGAAGAATGTAAATGCAGGGTATAGTGGTCCAAGTGGAAGATGCGATCCTGGTGCAAGTCCTTTCCAAACGAAGTCAATTGCTCCAAATTGGACAAGAATAAATCCGTAAAAGAACATAACGTGAATGATGCCGCTCTTTTTATCTTTCAGCAGCTTTTTCTGACCGAAAACATTGACCTTAAGAAGATCCCAACGCTCTTTAAAACGACGGTCAAATTCGATCTTTTTTCCTAATTGTATGTAGGCCATCCTTGTTCGTATAAGATATACAAACAAATACCCCGCATAAGCAATAACAGCAATGGCAGCCAGCCAATTAATGATTAGTAAGCTATTCATTTTATGCTACCCCTCTCTTTGTAAGCTCTCTTTCTTTTTTAGAATCTTCGAAAATATATAATTTTCTGAATTATATCCCCTATTCCCATTATATAATGAGTGAGCATTCAGTCAACAGTTTTTTGTTATACAACAACACATTTTTTAATAAAGCTGTTTATTTCGGTGAAACTATAAAGTGAAACTTTAATCGGCGGAGGGCTATTCATCCCCACTGAGTATTAGCCCTCATCAATCGGGCTTTTACGGGCAGCCCAAATCCCAACCAACTTCTTTGCTTTAGGTGGGCGTCTTACTGCCCGCAAATAGCGGGATACAGTGAAATTTTGATTTGTAAAAAATTGATGGTGAAAAGACCGTGAAGGAGGGAATTTACTTATGTTTTTCTTATCTCTCTTGTTATTAGGCAGCGCTCTCTGGATTACAATCGACCTTTCATATGGGAGAATTGTTCATTTAAAGCGTGTACGTTCTCGTTCTTTCCCTTTACGTCAAAGTGATTTTCGCCTTTATACATATGGAAATGATCTATACGATGCTCTCTTTACTGATATAAAACAAGCTAAACACCATGTGCACGTTTTATTTTTCATTGTAAAAAACGATGATATAAGTCGTACGTTTTTAAAGTTACTTATCGATAAAGCACAAGAAGGAATTGAAGTAAGACTTTTACTCGACCGGTTTGGAAGTCATTATTTATCAAAAGAAGCGATTTACTCCCTACAAAAACATGGTGTCTCTTTTTCATTTTGTCATAAAGTGAAATTTCCTTTTCCTTTCTTTTCTGCAAATCAAAGAAACCATAGAAAAATTACAGTTATTGACGGGAAAATTGGTTATATTGGTGGATTTAACATTGGCGAGGAATATTTAGGGCATAATCAAAGGTTAGGGTTATGGCGAGATTATCATTTACGTCTTACAGGAGAAGGGATACAAGATTTACAAAAACAATTTTTACATGATTGGCTCGACGATACAGACCAAAATTTATTAGATTCATCTCTTTATTTTCCTACGCAACAACCAGGGACCATTCTACATCGTTTCATCCCTACTGATGGTGCCTATTTACAAAATACATTTTTACATTTAATCGAAAGCGCGAAAAAAGAACTCTTTATCGGTACACCATATTTTATTCCTGGAAAAAAAATTATGAATGCATTATTAAAAGCGCGAAAACGTGGGGTTCAAATAACTATTCTCGTTCCACAAAAGGCTGATCACGCTCTCGTTCGAGAAGCAAAATTCCCATATTGCCGAAAGTTAATACAAGCTGGTTGTAATATTTACGCTTTTCAGCAAGGATTTTTCCACGCAAAAATTATTATAGTAGACGATCATACTTGTGATATCGGAACTGCTAATTTCGATATGAGAAGTATATATATTAACCATGAAATCAATTGCCTTTTATACGATAAACATTTCATACAAGAAGTAAAACGTAAATTCGAGGAAGATTTGGGATGCTCCTCATTACTTTCCTTTGAAGATGTCAGCCCTCTCTCCATTATCGATAGAGGAAAGGAATGGATAGGAACGATACTCGCGTTCTTTTTATAGAGAAATTTCAAGAGCCAAGGAGGTGCATCACATATGATAATTCGATTTGGATATGTCTCACATGCTACGGCATTATGGGACTGTTCGCCTGCCAAAACAATGACATTTACAAGCTGGAAAAAGCTAAAAAAACAAGAGCGTGAAGATAAATTATATAATGTTACACTGCAAAATCTAGAACACACAATACGCATCCTTCATTACAATATTGCACACGAAATTCCATTATATCGTTTATCATCTTCTATCGTCCCGCTTGCAACACATCCTGAAGTTGAATTTGATTACATTCAACTATTTGCTCCACTATGGCGTAAAATAGGAGCATTAATTCAAGAACACAATTTACGCGTAAGTTTTCATCCCAACCAATTCACACTATTTACAAGCGACAAACCACATATTACAACTAATGCTATTACAGATATGACCTATCATTATAATGTGTTAAATGCTATGGGAATTGCAGATTCTTCCTACATTAATATCCATGTAGGTGGTGCGTATGGAAATAAGGAGAAGGCAATCGAACGTTTTCATGAAAACATACAAAAACTCCCTTACCATATAAAAAGACAAATGACTCTTGAAAATGACGATAAAACGTATACAACTTCTGAAACTTTGGCTATTTGTCAAAAAGAAAAAATACCTTTCGTGTTCGATTATCATCATCACATAGCGAACCTTTGTAATGAACCGCTAGAAGAATTACTTCCTATGATATTTAAAACTTGGTCACATACAAATGTCCTTCCTAAAGTTCATATTTCTTCTCCTAAATCCGAAAAAGAATTTAGAGCTCACGCAAATTATATTGATTTAGAGTTTATTAAACCTTTTTTACACATTACAAAAAAAATTGATCATGATTTCGATATTATGATTGAAAGTAAACAAAAGGATTTAGCACTTCTTCAGTTAATAGATGAAATCTCTTCTATAAGAGGGATAAACAGAAAAAATGGCGCAACGTTACAATGGTAAATTGTAACGTTGCGCTATTTTTTTCAAAAAGTATTTCTTATAGTAAAAAAGCTCCTGTTTTATATGCTATTATTTAAATTAGCATTTTCCACCTGTGATTCAACTTTATTGAAACGGAGCCATTATATGATTAATCAAAAAAAATATGTACAATTTGTCATGATGTATATAATTATATTTTCTCTTTGGATATTCCTTATTCCTAAGAGCTTGAATATAAAAGAAATTGGCATTCTCTTCTTATTTTGTTTTGCTACACTCTTTTCTTGCTATTGCCTATATAAAGCAATTAAGAAGATGAAGCACGGTGACAAACTATTTTGGGTTCTAGTACTATGCACTTGTATATGTGGATTAGCTATGGAGATAACTTTATTTCTTCATTCACTTTCTATATATGATCAAGTCATATTCTCATATAAGGCATTGCCTTTTTTCATCATACAATATATTTTGCTCTTTTCTGGCTTTGCTATAAAGTTTATAAAACATTACTCTATTAGAGGCCTTGCTCAATTTTCATTCGACAGCATCTTTATTGTTATTATGAATATTTATTTTACCTTAACCTTTATTTTAGATATTTCAAGCTTTCGTATGTTAACGAAGGAAGCGTGGATTTTGATTGGGTATTTTATTGCACAATCATTAGTAATTTACGCCGTGATTAGCCTATATAGAAGAGAACGGTATTCTTCTAGTAGAATCTCATTAATTATTGGCTTTACTATCATACTTGTGTACGGATATATACATCTATTCCAATTAAACGCGGGAATGGGAACTTCTTCTGAAGTCTCTTATTTAATACATACTGCTTCGATTTTACTAATCGGTTTATCGTCCATACTGTACATTTTGGATAAACCAATGCAACATGAAACGAAAACGAAATATTATCGATTCGATTATGTACGCTTTATATTACCTTATTTTAGTATAATCATTACTTTTTCCTTTGCTGTTATTCAGCCTTGGGATGATAAGTTCATGCTAATCGGTCTAGTATTATCACTAGTCTTATTATTCCTACGACAACTTTTCATGTGGAAAGATAATCAAGTATTAATCGATACGTATGAACAGTTGACTACACAACTAGAAGGTGAAGTTGAAGAAGGCGTATCTGCCCTATCAAAAAGTGAACAACGTTATAAATCTTTATTCGAAGATCATCCTGATGCTGTTTTTTCTTTAAATATGAATGGGATTTTCCAACAATCTAATAAGGCTTGTGAAAGTTTATTTACAGCCTATTATTGTGAAGTAACAAGCTATTCTCTTCAACACTTCATTGATCCACAAGATCATGAATTATTGAAGAAATCTTTACAAATTACAAAAGAAGGTAGACCACAAACTCTAGAAATTCGTACAAAAGAAAAAGAAGGATATTATTATCACCTTCACATTACATTCATCCCTATTTTTATAAATAGAGAAGTTGTTGGGATGTTTGGTATAGCACGTGATATTACAACTTTATATGAAAAACAAAAGCAAGTAGAGCATATGGCTTTCCATGATGCACTTACAGGACTACCGAATCGACGGAAATTCGAAAAAGATTTAAAAACGATTTTAAATCTAGCTCAAAACAACACTAATGACGTTGCGGTTATGTTCCTCGACTTAGATCGATTTAAAAAAATTAATGATAGACTCGGCCATGATGTCGGAGATTTATTATTAATTGAAGTAGCAAAAAGATTACGTGGATGTTTGCGTTCAAAAGATATCGTTGCCCGCCAAGGCGGAGATGAATTTACGATTCTATTACCCGATATGTACTCTGAAAAAAGTGCTTCTTTTATCGCTGAACAAATTTTAACTATTTTAAATAAGCCTTACTTTATTAAAGGTGAAGAACTTTCTGTTACACCGAGTATCGGAATTGCGATGTACCCTGACTACGGAACCGATGTAACCGAATTAATGAAAAATGCAGATATGGCTATGTATCGAGCAAAGGCTAATGGGAAAAATAGATTTATTTTCTTCTCAAAAGAAATGAGTATTGCGCAAAATGAAATACACTTCCTAGAAGGTGAACTTTCAAAAGCTCTACAACAAAATGAATTTTTCCTTGAATATCAACCACAAGTAAATACAAAAACAAAACAAATTATCGGTTTTGAGGCATTAATTCGCTGGAAACATCCAAAACTCGGAATTGTATCGCCTGCCCAATTCATTCCTCTAGCAGAGGAAACAGGATTTATTATTGAACTTGGCAATTGGATTTTACGTACCGCCTGCTTAGAAGCAAAAAAGTGGCATAACCAAGGATTTTCTCACTTAAAGGTTGGTGTAAATTTATCTGTTGTTCAATTTAATCACGCAGATTTAATATCAACTATTTCAAAAGTCTTGGAAGAAACAGAACTAAAGCCGGAAGCGCTAGATATTGAGATTACAGAAAGTATCGCAATTAATCAAAATCATTCTGTAGTTGCTAAACTAGAAGAACTTCAAAATCTCGGTATTCAAATTTCAATTGATGACTTTGGAACTGGTTATAGTTCTTTAGCTTATTTAACGAAATATCCAATCAATACATTAAAAATTGCTCGAGAATTTATTTGTGGAATTACAAATAGCCCTTTAGAAGAAGCGATTATCGCTTCCATTATTACGCTATCGAAAGAATTAAATTTAGAGGTTATTGCGGAAGGTGTAGAAACAGAAGAACAATGGAAGTTTTTACACGAGCAAAACTGTGACCACGTTCAAGGATTCCTCTTTAGCAAACCTGTTTCTAGTAAAGATGTTTGGATGTTACTCCATAAAAAAACAACCGTCTAAGTAAGACGGTTGTTTTTTAATACTCAAAAGGCATATCTGAAGCTAATTGTACCTCTTGATCATTATAAGAAATTACTTGGCTTTTCTCTAAAGCTGTATCTGCTAATGAAATACCCCATGCCATCGCTAACGTTAATAGACTACCAATAAGTAGTTTTTTCATATTCCATCACCCACATTTTTCTTTTAATATATCATGAAAATTTATCCATATCGTATGCAATTATGCATATCTATTTTTTAGGTCGTTTTTATTTCTTCATTTTTTTTATAAGCGTTTCTTTATACGCATGCATTTCTAATATATCGAAAAAGAAGCAAGCTTTTTCATAAGCATCTTCAATCTCTGCCCCATCATACTCTAGCTTTTCTAAGCATTCACCTTTTTGATAGTATAACTGTCCAATCAATGCCATACTATTAATTCGACATGATATTTCAATGGCTTTATTTATTTGATAAAGTGCTTCTTCATATTGATTATCTAAGTATAATGTTTTTGCATGATTATGTCTTACCTTCACATCAAACTCTTTATTTTCAGGCAATGCCTCTAATTGCTTTAATATACCTTCAAATAACTCCATACCCTTCTTAAAATAACCATTTTCAGCATAAATATTTGCAATTGCATTTTCTATATAAAGTTTTTGATACACGTCTATTCCAGTTAACTGTTGATTTAGTAGCTTTTTTAGCTCCAGAATACAATATTCATAATCAATCTTCTTTAGCACATACGCAGATACATGATATTGCCATTGAAGAAACTGCTGAAACTCAGGATGATATTCTTCCTTTTTCAGTTCATTCCATACTTTATTATATATTTCTTTATATTTCTTTTGCTTACAAAGCATAATGATTTGATCTTTTAACTGCTTTTTCCTCTCGATATCAGAATAAATGAGTACCTCATAAAAATGAATAATGGGAACTTGTAACTTTGCTGCAATACCTTGCAATATATCCATACTTGGGTATACCGCGCCCGACTCAATTCTGCTCACCTCCGATTGATGACATACATTATCGGAGAGTTGTTTCTGTGTGAATCCTCTCATTCCCCTAATTTTCTTTATTTCGCTTCCTAGTTTTTCTGCGTGCATACTTGCTCACCGTCCCATTATAACAATCTAATTTTTTCAAGTTGTCATACCACTACAATAATGTGAATTCGACAATTTTTGATATGAAATAATGCATAATATATATAAAATTCCGCAAATTCTTCATATAATTCATCTCACATACAATAATAGATTAGAAGTTTTATAGATAAATTATAGAAAACTTGCTCGTGCTTTTCGTTACATTCGGTCTTCTTTATCCTTTATCAGCAGAAGCTGTTCACACCCAAGAATTAGACAAAAATGAAGTAAAAGTTGAAATTGCTCAGCCTAGTTTAACGATAAAAAAATTAACACAACCTCAAAATAATACGAAAAAAATATGGCGAAAAAGTATTTAAAAGATGAGATAAACGAGGCTAAAGCTCAACAAGAGTGAGTGACAACTGAAATGAATGTAGATTCCCAACCTACAAATAAAGAAACAAAAGAAAGTCAAACCGAAGTTCGCCTTGCACAAACTTACGAAAATTATAAAGTATATGGCCAAGATCTTATTGTAAAAGTAGATAAAAATGGAGTAATTACAACTGTTAGTGGTAAAGTTGTCCAAAATTTAGACCAACAACTTAATCTTACTATAACAAATTTTTTGTCGAAAAATGAAGTAAAATCTAAATTACGCGATATACTTCAAATTCTGAGCAATGCGACTGCGACGAAACTTTCTATTGAAATACTTGTTTATAAGAAAAAAGAAGTTTACCACTCGTAGGTAAACTTCTTTTCATATCCATCCCTTTTCTTCCGCAATTGTAATTGCCTCAATTCTATTTTTCGCTTCCAGTTTTGCTAATACTTCCGAAATATAATTACGCACTGTACCAGGCGAAAGATAGAGCATCTTAGCAATTTCATTTGTAGTCTTTCCTTCTTTCGCAAGTACCAGCACTTCTTTTTCACGATCTGATAGCGGATTTTGTTCCTGCCATAAGCCAAACATTAGCTCCTGCGAAATCTCTCGCTTCCCTTTCATAACATTTCGAATTGCTGAAGCTAAATCTTCACTCGGGCTATCCTTTAATAAATACCCGTGAACACCAGTTTTCATTGCCCTTTCAAAATAACCAGGACGCGCAAATGTTGTTAAAATCATTACTTTACAAGATGATTGTTCTTTCTTTAAAATTTCAGCAACATCTAAACCACTTTGGATCGGCATTTCAATATCCATAATACTTATATCTGGCTTTAACGATTCGATTAATTTTAACGCTTCTTCACCATTCGCAGCTTGCCCAACTACTTCAATATCATCTTCCAGATCAAGCAGGGCTCCTAATGCACCACGAAGCATTCGTTGATCTTCTGCAATAATAATTCGAATCATGCCCTCACCTCATCTTTTCCTGTTCTAATTACAATTGGAACTTTCACCGTTAACAGTGTCCCTGGATTGATCGTATCCAGTTCAACTACTCCATCAATAAGGGAAATCCGCTCCTTCATACCACGAATACCGTTTCCATCATGATTTTGCTCCTCTAAACCGATGCCATTATCTTCTACTTTCAAAATCAACTCACCTTGTGATTCTAATATAGAAACTGTACATGCCTTTGCCTTACTATGCTTCACGACATTCGTAACAGCCTCACGTAAACACATACCTAAAATATTTTGTTCAATTGGTGATAACGAGCTAGAATTAGCCTCCTGCTTTACTTCTAATTCAATATTGGCAGCTTGCAAAATCGCTTTTATTTGCTCAAGTTCTTCTTCCACTGTAATCATACGCATATCAGAAATTAATTCTCTCAGCTGTTTTAAAGCGGTGCGAGATGTTTGTGTAATTTCCTTCGCTTCCATACTTGCACGATCTGGATTTTTCACAATTAACTTCTCCACGAGCTGACTTTTCAAAGTAATAAGAGATAATGTGTGTCCTAACGTGTCATGAAGATCTCTTGCAATTCGCTGCCGTTCCTCACGTTTTACTAAGTCTTTAATTTGTTCGTTTGCTTCATTTAGTTGATTTTTTAACATCTTTTTCTGATTAAAATTACGCATTCCAAATGGCGTAAGAAGCATTAAAATAAACATCGGAACGATATTCACTAAACTCGGGATTGTTAGTTGATTAACATTTATAAATATAAAAGCCCCAAGCATTACAACTAATAAACATAACAACACACGAAATGCCTTCTTACTTGGCGCAAATCCCATCGCACTTGCCGTAAAAAAGCCAAAGAATATCATGAAAGGATTATAAAATACGGCAAATAAACAGGTTAGTATCATTTGAATACACGCCCACAACACGAACGTCCTCTGAACAAAATAAAGTTGACGGTATGTGATAATGAAAACTATCAACATACCGATCCCTATTACAAGCTTCCATCCCGATACTTGTGTTAAATTATAAATTGGAAATAATAAATACACTAACCACATATATGGGAAGAAACCCATATGTTTCGGAAAAAACTCAAACCTCTTCTTCTCTATCATTTATACCGCTTCCTGTCTCTTTCTTATATATATTGATACTACAACAAATATAAAGAAATAACCTCCTAGTACTGCGATATTTTCCCATCCAATTGATTTTCCAGCTACAATATCCCATGCACCGCTACCAAAATGATATGTCGGTGTCCATTCACCGATAGATCTTAATACTTTTGGGAATACTTCAATTGGCATCCATAACCCGCCAATTACTGCTAGACTCATATTTAAAATATTCGCTAATCCAGCTGCTGCATCCGCCTTCTTAATTGAACCTATTACTGTTCCAAGGGCTAAAAATGGTGTCACGCCTAATAATAACCATAATCCTGCACCAATCCATTGGCCTATCGTTAACTCAACATTATTAATTAATATTCCTGCCATAAAAATAACTAAGATTGAAAAAGCATTCACTACTGTTTGAGCAATAATTTTAGCTGCTAAATATGCGCCCTCTGGAAGCGGTGTAATTTTTAACAAATGTGTCCATCCTTGCCCTTTTTCCTGAGAAAGTCTCACACCGAAACTAAAAAGGGCAGTCCCTACAATACTGAAAGTCGCCATTGAAATTAAATAATGTGCTTTCCATGCATCTCCGTTTTGCGGGACTTGAATAACATTTGTAAAGATGTAATAAAACATAACTGGCATTAATAATGAGAAAAAGATGAATAATTTATTGCGGAACGTACGTAAAACCTCTATTTTACATTGCATCCATAATGCTCTCATGCGATTCCCTCCTTCTGATTTGCAACAAACTGTTCAAATGCTTCATCGAGGCTTCCACGTTCAACTGAAACGTCTGTTACAGGTAGATTCCTCTGATAAATTGCTTGTAAAGTGGCATCTGTATCTTCCGTCGTTAAAGTGAAGCGCCCTTCATTTGACTGTACTTCTGTTACATGCGGTAATTCCTTTAGTAAACTCTTAGGAATTTTCTCTTTCGAATAAAACGAGATTGTTTTTCGGGAAATCGTCGCTTTCATCTCATCTGGTGTGCCATCTGCGATAATCTTTCCGTTCGCAAATAATAAAATTCGATCTGCTAGCGCATCCGCTTCTTCTAAATAATGTGTTGTTAAAATAATCGTTTTCCCTTCACTTGCTAATTTTCTAATCGTTTCCCAAAACGTTTTTCGAGATGTTATGTCCATCCCTACAGTTGGTTCATCTAAAAATAACAAGTCTGGATTCCCTGCAAGTGCCAGCGCAAAATTTAACCTTCTTTTTTGACCGCCCGATAATTTCTCACATCTTTGCTTTCTTTCTGGTTCTAAGTTTGACAACTGCAGTAATATTTCTTTCTCTACAGGATTCGTATAATAACTACGGAATAACTCAATTGCCTCTTCTACCGTGATACTATCAATCACACTTACTTCTTGTAGCATCGCACCAAGGCTATTACGAACATCTCTATGCTTCGGACTCTTTCCAAATATAGAGACATTCCCCTCTGTCGGATCTTTTAATCCGAGCATCATTGAAATTGTCGTTGTTTTCCCCGCACCATTTGGACCGAGTAATGCTACTATTTGCCCTTTATTTACATGAAATGAAACGTTATTTACTGCTTTTTTATGTTTAAATGTTTTAGAAACACCATTTACTTCAATAATCTTTTCCATCTCTCCACCCCCGCCGTTTCTTATATTTACATTGTATGCTCTGGAAAAGTTAGGAAACAGTATGATGCGTCATGACATCAATATGACAATTGTCATGTATTCTTTATGAGAGGAATCAACCCGCATACCGCACGCGAGTAGCAGTACAAAAATAAACATGATACAATCGGATAAGACATATATTCGAGGAAGGACAGTGGTTTTCATGATTATTCGTAATGAACAAGATTTAGAAGGTTTACGAAAAATCGGCCGCATCGTTGCACTTGCACGCGAAGAAATGAAAAAGCAAGCGAAGCCAGGTATGACAACGAAAGAGCTTGATTTAATTGGTAAAAAAGTATTAGATGAGCACGGTGCTATTTCAGCGCCTGAAAAAGAATATAAATTCCCAGGTGTAACTTGCATTAGTGTAAACGAAGAAGTTGCTCACGGCATTCCAAGCGATCGCGTATTAAAAGAAGGCGATTTAGTAAACGTAGACGTATCAGCAGCACTTGACGGATATTATGCAGATACAGGTATCTCATTTGTTCTTGGCGACGATGAAGAAAAAGAAAAACTTTGCCAAGCAGCAGTAGACTCATTTTGGGAAGCAATGAAAAAAGTAAAAGCTGGCTCAAAACAAAATCAAATTGGTCGTGCTGTTTCTAACTTTGCACATAAAAATGGATATAATGTAATCCAAAACTTAACTGGTCACGGTATTGGTCTTAGCTTACACGAAGCTCCAAACCACATTTTAAGCTACTATGATCCAATGGATAATGCGCTTCTAAAAGACGGCCTTGTTATCGCTGTAGAACCATTTATTTCTATGAAAGCTGATCATATTATTGAGCGCGGTGATGATGGTTGGACATTCGTTACACCAGACAAAAGCCTTGTTGCACAATGTGAACATACAGTTGTCGTAACACGCGGTGAACCGATTATTTTAACAGAAATATAAAAAAGAACCGCTTCTTAGTAGGAAGCGGTTCTTTTTTTATGCTCTTTTGAAAAGAAGTAATACGGTTGAACTCTTTTTCATTTACGTATATAATTTTTAACGAAGGTTATTGATGATTATCTCTCATAAAAGATGATCAAGGGAGTACCTTCTTTTTTTTATTTAATAGCACCGATTAAAGGAATGCGTTCTATTTATCATAAAACGCTGTCTTCGCTTTAATCTACGAATTGTATACTCTTTTAGACAGTACATATTTTCTTCATCCTGACCAAATTCAAGCTACATTTTATTACTACCTCAATACGAAAGAATTTTTTACAATGGATACATTATTTTGGTTAGCATATATCGTAAAACTTACCTTTATAACGATTCTTTGCACATTGCAGAGCATGAATCAAAAAATAGTGTACGCATCTCACTGCATATTTTTTGCATACACCTATTTTATGAAGATCCACTCAAACAGTCATACCCTATAAAGGTCTGATATCATTCCTTATCAGTATTTCACTCGACATTTTTTGTCGAAATTTGTATATTCATTCTCTATATTATTAGAATATACATTTTGTTTTACGTTACAAAGCATCGAATATGGACACTTTCCTAAAGAGTATACGTAGTAAAGGAGGCATCACGTAAAGCACATTGATCCATGACAAACAATCTCTTCACAAAGCATTTTTATGCAATAAAAGGATTCATAAAGGAGGAACAATGAAAAAACTCTTCAATCTATGTTTAATTGTATTCGTACTATTTTCGCAGCTTGCTAGTTTTCCATACAATCAAGTGAGAGCGGAATCCTTAACGGGAAATTCATTATTTGACACTGTTGAAATGAAAGATGCAACGAATCATATTATTGACGAAGCATTAAATCCTAAAAACTTAATACAATTAGGATCAACCATTCAAGTTGAATACGCTTGGTCAATAAAGGATCAACAAGTTGTACATGCAAACGATACAGCAGTACTTCAAATACCACTTGCATTAAAAGTATCTAAAGATTTGCAAGGGGATTTAGTAGCAGATCAAAAAAATATTGGTCAATATTTTATAACAGCTAAAGATAATAAATTAAAACTAATGTTTAATGATCAAGTAGAAAATTTAAAAGGCGCTAAAGGAAAAATCAAACTTGATACTGTGTTTAATCCAACTTTAAAAACTGGAGAAAAATCAGTTGAAATTACTTTTCCTTTAGGAACAATGGTTCATCCTATATCAGTTCCTGTTCAAGTAGAAGATTCTAAAGAAGATGAAGCCAAACAGGATACTAATAAACAAGTGCAAGATCCAGTAGCTAAACCTGATACTAGTAATCCAGAGCAAGATCCAGCAGCTAAACTTGATACTAGTAATCTAGAGCAAGATCCAGCAGCTAAACCTGTTACTAGTAATCCAGAGCAAGATCCAGCAGCTAAACCTGTTACTGACAATCCGGAGCAAAACCCAGCAGCTAAACCTGTTACTGGCAATCCGGAGCAAAACCTAGCAGCGAAAACCGCTACTGACAATCCGGAGCAAAACCCAGTAGCAAAACAAGCCACTGACAATCCAGAACAAAAAGCAACAAGCAACCCTGCTGAGAATATAAATTCAGGTCCAAAGCAAATAACAACAAACATCTTAACGGGTGTAAGGTTGACGGACAAAGACGGAAAACCATTTACAGAGGATAACCGTCCAAGTACAGATTCCCCTGCCAATATTGAGTTTACATGGGAACTTTTAAAATCAATGAATGTGAAAAACGGAGATTACTATATTTTTGATCTTCCTAAACATTTTAAGATTTACAATACAATTAACAGTCCTTTATACGATAGTGAAAACAATCCAATTGGTAATTTTACTGTTACAAAAGATGGAAAAGTCACGATGACATTCAACGATTATATTGAAGAACATCCAGATGTTGTTGGTAATCTACAATTAAAGACAGAATTTAATAAAGCTGAAATTAAAGGTACAACAACACAAGAAATTCCTTTCCCAATTAAAGATAAAGATGTTTCTATTACAGTTGACTTTAAGCCTAATGTACAAACAGCTACGAATAAAAAGGGGTTACCTGATAGGCCAATTAATACAAATGAAATTAATTGGACAGTAGAAATGAATAAAACGAAAGATACTCTTAAAAATGCTGTTTTTAAAGATAACATCCCACAAGGTACAAGCTTAAATAAAGATTCTATTAAAGTTTATTATTTAGAAGTTGATGTTAATGGGAACGCAACACGTGGTGCAGAAGCTGATCCAGCAGATTATAAAATCACTTCATCAGATAGTTCAAAATTGGAGATTGCTTTTAAAGATAACATCAGTAAAGCATACCAAATCGAATATGCCACAAAAATCACTGATGAAAATGTAACAAAATTCCAAAATAACGTTACGATAACGAGTGATAATCAAAAGCAACAAAACACAAGTGCTACTGTAACGGTTTCTCGTGGTACGCATTTAAACAAAACAAGTAAATATGATCCAAAGACGCAAACGATTGAATGGACAATTACTTACAATGGTGATCAAAGAGGTATCAAAAAAGCAGATGCGATTTTAAAAGATGTTTTTGACGATGCACATGTACTAGATGAAAATTCTATTGTCGTGAAAAATGCTTCCTATGATGATAAAGGAAAGCTCGTAACAGGAGAAGCTGTTACTAACTACACTGTAAGTAAAAAGAAAAATGGATTCGACCTACAGTTTAATGAAGATATTAACAGTGCTTATGTAATTACTTATAAAACAAACCCAACTGATAACGTCATAAAAGATGGAAAAGTCAAAAATACAGTTACAGCAGATAATGGCTCAAGTAAAGAAAATGAAGCTGGCTTCAAGCAGCAAAATATTATTAAATCTAATAATAAAGCTGAAACAAACTATAAAGACAAAACAACAACTTGGACAATTATAGTAAATAATAACAACTATCCATTAAACAACGCGATCATTACGGATGCCTTTGATCATGGTGGATTGCAATTAAAAGATAACAAACTAGAAATTAAAGACGGAGATTATACTCTTCAAGCTGAGACTGACTACGTTTTAGATGTGACGGATAAAGGTTTCAAAATTACCCTTATAGGCACATATCAGTCTAATATGACAAAGACATTAGTCGTAAAATATACGACAGACTTTGATTATACAAAATTGGAAAGTGGTAAAACTTCCTTTAAAAATACAGGTAACATATCTTGGATAGATGCAGATTCCAAACCACAATCAAATAAAGATGAAGCAAATTTTGATCCTGATACTTTCACAAAGGCGAATGGATATAAATACGGGTCTTATAACGCCCAAACAAAAGAAATTACTTGGATAATAGGCTTTAATTATAATAATGTTGAGATTAAAGACCCTTATGTTATAGACGAAATAAAAGATAAACAAAAGTTAGTACCAGGATCCATTGAAGTGCGCGATATGATTTTAAATGGAAGTCCTGATAATGCAAGACCTGGTAATGCTGTACCAACTGAGAAATATGAACTTGAAGAACCTACAGATAAAAATAAAAACACCCTAAAGGTTCATTTCAAACAATCAATTAATTCACCTTATTATATTATCTTTAAAACAAGCCTTGATGGTGAGCTTATCCAAGGTACCTACAACAACGAGGCGGAGTTAAAAGATGGCTCTAAAATTGTTAACAATCTTAAAGGTGATGCTCAAGTAAATAAAGGTGGCAGCTTCGTTACAAAAAAAGCTGTGCAAGACGACAACTATATTAATTGGAGTATTGCAATTAACGAAAGCCAATCAACCATTGCAGACGCAGTTGTAACAGACGATCCAACAGACAATCAAGTACTTGTGGAAGATTCATTCCACTTATATCCTACAACTGTTGATCCATATGGAAATTTAACAAAAGATACAGCAAATGAATTAAAACAAGGAACAGATTATAAGTTAACGATCACAACAGACAATAATACTGGAAAGCAACATTTCGAAATTGCCTTCTTGAAAAAAATTGATCGAGCTTATATTTTAGAATATCGTTCATTTATTAATGCAGACGATAGAGAAAAAGTAAGTAATAAAGCTAAAATCACAGGCAATAAGTTAACTGTAAAGAATACAGAAACTACCGAAACGATTGAAGTACGAATGTCTTCCGGTTCGGGCGGAGGGTCTGCTACTAAAGGCCGCGGAAACCTTGAAATTATAAAGGTAGATAACGACAATAAGAACGCACCATTGGCCGGAGCAGAATTTACTTTATACGATCGTACAGGGAAAACTGTTATCCGTAAAATAACAACAGACAAAGACGGTATCGCTAAGTTTAATAACTTAAAACGCGACAAATATTTATTAAAAGAAACAAAAGCTCCTGAAGGCTATGTAATTAGCTGGGATTTAAAACAAGGGAAAATTGTTGAACTTGGTTCACAAGAGACTACAACATATACACTTGCAAATAAGAAATTTGTCGGGAAAGTAGTTTTAACAAAGTCTGATGACCTGAATAAAAACGTAACACTGCAAGGTGCCGTTTTCACACTACTTGATAAAGACAAAAAAATAATTCCAGAACACAAAGAATTAACAACAAATAATAACGGACAAATTATTATAGATAAACTAAAGCCAGGAACTTACTACTTACAAGAAACGAAGGCTCCTGAGCATTATCAACTAGATAGCAGAATTATTCGCTTTACTATCTCTGAAGATCAAACAACAGTAGTAAACCGAACTGCGACAAATAGTTTAACTAAGGGATCTGCTCTTTTAACAAAAGTTGATAAACATAATAAAACTTTAGCAGGGGCAGAATTTACTGTTCAGGATCGCAATGGAAAAAATATTCCTGGATATGAGAAATTAACAACTAATGAACATGGACAAATCGAAGCAAAAGATTTACGTCCTGGTAAATACCAATTTGTCGAAACAAAAGCCCCTGAGCACTTTGAATTAGACAAAACACCTATCCTATTCGAAATAGAAAAAAGCCAAACTACAGCTGCTTCTGTTACAGCAAAAAACACTTTAATTAAAGGTCACGTTACTTTAACAAAAGTTGATGATGTTGATGGCACTACTCTTGAAGGTGCGGTATTCAAAATTGTAAACAACAAAAATGAAGACGTGCGTACAAACTTAAAAACAGAAAAAGATGGAACTTTAACCGTTAAAGATTTAGAGCCTGGTGAGTATCAATTTATTGAAACAACATCACCTAAATCCTATGACTTAAATAAAGAACCAATTCCGTTTACAATCGAGAAAAGTCAAACAAGTATTATTCCAATTACTGCAAAAAACAGTTTAACAACAGGTACTGTTGAGTTATTAAAAGTCGACGAATTTGATAAAAAGACTCCTCTTGCTGGAGCTATGTTCAAAATCGTGAACGAAAAGAACGAAGATGTTCGTACAGACTTAACTACCGATACAAAAGGAACTATCAAAGCTTCTGACTTACGTCCAGGCAAATATAAATTTATTGAAACGAAAGCTCCTGAACATTATGAACTGCGATCAACACCAATTGAATTTACAATTGAGAAAGGCCAAAAAACACCGATTGTTATTACAGCTGAAAATGGTCTACTGCCAGGTGATGTTGAACTAACAAAAGTCGATGATGTTGATGGAACTGCACTTACAGGTGCCGTATTCAAAATTGTGAATGACAAAAATGAAGATGTCCATACAGAATTAGTTACGAATCAAGAAGGTAAAATTATTGCCACTGGTTTACGTCCAGGTAACTATAAATTTATCGAAACGAAAGCTCCCGAGCATTATGACTTAAATAAAACACCGATTGAATTTACAATTAAGGAGAGCCAAGCAACTGCTATTAACGTTACAGCTACTAACAGCTTAACAAAAGGCGGTATTGAATTAACAAAAGTAAATGCTGCAGATGAAAAGGAAACACTTGAAGGTGCAGTATTTAAAATTGTGAATATGGATACTAATGAAGATGTTCGTGCGGACCTTGTTACGAATAGTAAAGGAATGCTAGTTGTAGATGACTTACGTCCTGGTAACTATAAACTTATCGAAACAAAGGCTCCAACTTATTACGATGTAAATGTAGAACCAATTGAATTTACAATCGAAAAAGGACAACAAAAACTTCTTCCACTTACATTTAAAAATAGTTTAACGAAAGGAAAAGTTAAACTAATTAAAGAAGATGATGTGGACAGCAAAATAGCTCTTGCCGGTGCGGTATTCAAATTACAAGACGCAAACGGTACAGAAATTGCAAAAGATTTAAAAACAGATGATTATGGAGTACTAGTTATTCCTGATTTAGCACCAGGGGATTATCAATTTATTGAAACAGAAGCCCCTGCACATTATAAATTAGATCAAACACCTATTAAGTTCACGATTAAAAAAGGTAGCAAGGAAGATCTTCCTATCCCTGTTACTGTAAAAAACAGTTTACTTACAGGTGGCGTCACTTTAACAAAAGTAGATGACGTTGATGGCACTACACTTGAAGGTGCGGAATTTATAATTGTTGATGCTCATGATACTAAAAAGGTAATTCGCAAAGGCTTAACGACTGATGAGAACGGTATAGTTACCGCTTCTGATTTACGTCCGGGAGATTATCAATTTATTGAAGTAAAAGCTCCAAAAGACTATGACTTAAGCAAAGACCCTATTCCGTTCACTATCGGAAAAAGTCAAAAAGAAAATATTACCGTTACTGCTAAAAACAGCTTAACGAAAGGTGCTGTCACCTTAACAAAAATCGATGACATCGATCGTACGATGCTGAAAGGCGCAATCTTTAAAATCGTTGACATGGACGGTAAGGAAGTTCATACAAACCTTGTTACAGATGACAATGGCGAAATTTCTGTTTCTGATTTACGTCCGGGAGACTATCAATTTATTGAAACAAAGGCTCCTGAGCACTATGTATTAGACGAAACACCGATTCCATTTACAATTGAAAGAAGTCAAACGAAAAAGATTACTGTTACAGGTAAAAACACTTTAACAAAAGGTAGCGTTGAATTAACTAAAATTGACGATATTGATATCGATACAAAACTTGCTAACGCTGTATTTAATTTATTAGATGCAGACGGAGAACTAGTTGAAGAAGGCTTAAAAACAAATGATGAAGGAAAAATTGTTGTTGAAAATCTACGTCCTGGTACGTATCAATTCGTGGAAACAATAGCTCCTGAACATTACGATTTAAATAAAAAACCTATCGAATTTACAATTAAGAAAAGCCAAACTGAAATTCTTCATGTTACAGCTAAAAATGCTCTAACAAAAGGTGCAGTGGAACTTTCTAAAGTGGATAACATCGATGACACTACCCTTGAAGGTGCAGTATTTAACATTGTTGATATGAATGGTACTGTAATTCATAAAGACCTTGTTACAAATGGTAAAGGGAAGATCGAAATTAACGACCTACGTCCTGGTGATTACCAATTCATCGAAATAGAAGCTCCTAAGCATTACGTTTTAGATGAAACGCCTATTGGTTTCACTATTGAAAAAGGACAGAAAAAAGCTATTTCTTTAACTGCTAAAAATAGTTTAAAACAAGGTAGTATCGAATTAATTAAAGTTGATGATTTAAACGATCAAACAAAACTTGCCGATGCTGTATTTAATTTACTAGATCAAAATGGCAAAGTACTTAAAACAGATTTAAAAACAAACGGTGAAGGAAAAATCGTTGTTGAAAACTTACGTCCTGGTACGTATCAATTTGTCGAAACAACGGCTCCTAAACATTATGATTTAGACAAAAAGCCTATTGTAGTTACAGTTGAGAAAAGCCAGAAAGATATTGCTACTGTTACTATGAAAAATAGTTTAACAAAAGGCGGCGTTGAACTTACTAAAGTGGATGACATCGATGGCTCTACTCTTGAAGGCGCAGTATTTAACATTGTTGATATGAATGGTACTGTAATTCACGAGAATCTTACTACAAATTCACAAGGTAAAATTAGCGTTTCTGACCTGCGTCCTGGTGATTATCAATTCATCGAGACAACGGCTCCGAAACACTACGATTTAAATAAAGAACCGATTCCTTTCACTATCGAAAAAGGACAAGCTGAACCTATTTCTGTTACTGCTAAAAATAGTTTAACGAAAGGTGCGGTAGAGCTTTCTAAAGTGGATGATATTGATGGTACTGTCCTTAAAGGTGCTGTATTTAAAATTGTTGATATGAACGGTAATGATGTTCGCACTGATCTTACGACAGATGCATATGGTAAAGTTGCTGTTCCTGATTTACGTCCGGGAGACTACCAGTTTATTGAAACGAAAGCTCCTGAACACTATAAATTAAATGATACACCAATTAAATTTACAGTTAAGAAAAGCCAAAAAGAACAGCTGCAAGTTACTGCTACTAACAGCTTAACTGAAGGTGCGGTAGAGTTAATTAAAGTTGATGATATAAATCCAGATACAAAACTTTCTGATGCGGTATTTAACATCATTGATGCGAAAGGTAAAGTTGTTCGCACGAATTTAACTACTGATGAACACGGGAAAGTTTCTGCTTCCAATTTACGACCGGGAGATTATCAATTCGTAGAAACGACAGCTCCTAAACATTATGATTTAAATAAAACACCGATTCCTTTCACTATCGAGAAAAGCCAATCAACTCAAGTTTCTGTTACTGCTAAAAATGGCTTAACAAAGGGTGGCGTGGAATTAACGAAAGTTGACTCTTTAGATGCGAAAGAAACGCTGGAAGGTGCGGTATTTAAAATTACTGATATGAACGGTAACGACATTCGTACGAATTTAGTTACCAATAAAGATGGAAAAATCATCGCTAAAGACTTACAACCTGGAGACTATCAATTTATTGAAACGAAAGCTCCGAAACATTATGACTTAAATGAAGAACCGATTAAGTTCACAATTGAAAGAAGTCAAACAAAACATGTCTACGTTACAGCTACGAACAGCTTAACGAAAGGTAGTGTGGAGTTAATTAAAGTTGACGATGTTGAAGAAAACACAACACTTGAAGGTGCGGTATTTAAAATTGTTAATAAGGATGGACACGACGTCCGTACTGATTTAACTACTGATAAAAACGGCCGTTTAGTTGTGGATGAATTACCACCAGGAGACTATGAGTTTATCGAAACAAAAGCTCCTAATCACTATGACTTAAACGAAACACCTATTAAGTTCACAGTTAAAAAAGGACAAGAAAAAATCGCTTCCGTTACTGCTACAAATAGCTTAACAAAAGGCGCTGTGGAACTTTCCAAAGTGGATGACGTTGACGGTTCTGTTCTTAAAGGTGCAGTATTTAAAATCGTTGATATGAACGGAAAAGACGTCCGTTCTGATTTAACTACTGATAAAAATGGAAAAATCTCTGTTTCTGATTTACGTCCGGGAGACTATCAGTTCGTTGAAACGAAAGCTCCTCTGCATTACGACTTAAATCAAAATCCTATCAGGTTTACTGTTGAAAAGAGTCAAGCTGCTAACGCTTCTGTTACTGCTACTAATAGCTTAACTAAAGGTTCAGTCGAACTAATTAAGCTTGACGACGTTGACAGCTCTACTCTTGAAGGTGCTATCTTTAAAGTCGTTGATCAAAGCGGCAATGATGTTCGTTCTGATTTAACTACTGATAAAGATGGAAAAATCTCAGTTTCTGATTTACGTCCAGGAGACTATCAATTCGTTGAAACGAAAGCTCCTCTGCATTACGACTTAAATCAAAATCCTATCAAGTTTACTGTTGAAAAGAGTCAAGCTGCTAACGCTTCTGTTACTGCTACTAATAGCTTAACTAAAGGTTCAGTCGAACTAATTAAGCTTGACGACGTTGACAGCTCTACTCTTGAAGGTGCTATCTTTAAAGTCGTTGATCAAAGCGGCAATGATGTTCGTTCTGATTTAACTACTGATAAAGATGGAAAAATCTCAGTTTCTGATTTACGTCCAGGAGACTATCAATTCGTTGAAACGAAAGCTCCTCTGCATTACGACTTAAATCAAAACCCTATCAAGTTTACTGTTGAAAAGAGTCAAACGGCTAAAGCTTCTGTTACCGCTACGAATAGCTTAACGAAGGGCGCTGTTGAATTAACTAAAGTCGACGACGTTGACAACTCTACTCTTGAAGGTGCTATCTTTAAAATCGTTGATCAAAGCGGCAATGATGTTCGTACTGATTTAACTACTAATAAAGATGGGAAAATTAGCGTTTCTGATTTACGTCCAGGAGACTATCAATTTATTGAAACGAAAGCTCCGAAACATTACGACTTAAATCAAAACCCTATCAAGTTTACTGTTGAAAAGAGTCAAACTGCTAACGCTTCTGTTACTGCTACTAATAGCTTAACGAAGGGATCAGTTGAATTAACTAAGCTTGACGACATCGACAGCTCTACTCTTGAAGGTGCTATCTTTAAAATCGTTGATCAAAGCGGCAATGATGTTCGTACTGATTTAACTACTAATAAAGATGGGGAAATTTCTGTTTCTGATTTACGTCCAGGAGACTATCAGTTCGTTGAAACGAAAGCTCCTACTGGCTATGATTTAAGTGCTAAGCCAATTCCTTTCACAATTACGAAGGGACAATCTGGGGTTACCTCTGTTAAAGCTTTAAATAGCTTAACAACAGGTTCAATTGAGTTAACTAAAGTTGATATTGATCACCGTGGAACACTTGAAGGTGCCATTTTCAATATCTTAGACCACGATGGAAAAATAATCCGAGAAGGCCTAAAAACAGACCAACACGGTAAATTAATCGTAAATGATTTGAAACCTGGTAATTATCAATTAGTGGAAACAAAGGCTCCTGAAGGCTATCAATTAGATGCTTCACCGATAAGCTTTACAATTGAAAAAGCTCAAGCTACCCCACTACAAATTACAGTTTCAAATAAGAAAATCGAATCTTCACCAGGTGGAGATGATAAACCAATCACTCCTCCAAATAAAGAGGAAAAACCAGGAAAAGAAACTTCCGAAGAGATAGAAAAAGAAAATCCTGAGACTCATGGAAAAGAAACTTCCGAAGAACTAGAAAAGGAAAATCCTGAGACTCACGGAAAAGAAACTTCCGAGGAACTAGAAAAAGGAAATCCTGAAACACAGACAAACAAACAGCAAGATGATCGAAATATAGATAAAAAACTTCCAAATACAGGTCATAAAGAAGATCATACACAAGCAGCAGGTATCGTTCTTCTACTAGCTGGATTGTTAAGTATTTTAGCCACAAAACGTAAAAAACATTATAAATAATATGTTTTACAGCCAATCAATTTATTAGTTGATTGGCTGTTTTTTTTGTGCAAAAAAGACGATACACAAAGTATCGTCGTTTTAACGGGGTGAGGCTGTCCAAAAGTACGGAAAACTCTTGAACAGCCTCGTATTTTCATATGGATGCCTTACATATATCACTGATGACAATTATGAAATGCGGAAACATAGTTACCATCACGTGATTGAAACAAAACAAAAGAAAAGGAACCCCATAACGGATCCCTTTTCCCTACATAATCTAAAGTTTGGGTACACTAGATTCATGCAATGTAGGAGCCTTCAGAACAGAAAGCGAACCTTCATTTAAAATGATAGCATACATATATCCGTTGAAAATATGCAAATGTGCATATAGCGTTTTTTATTTCTCAACATATATTTATTGAAAATTCAGATATATAAAGGTAAGATAAAGTGAAACTTTAATCAGTGAGGGTTTTGTCCATCCCTCATTGATTATTAGCCCACACCAATCGGGCTTTTACGGGCAGCCCGACTCCCATCTAACTTCTTTGCTTTACAGCTGAATTTTGAGATGGGGGTTTTACTGCCCAAAAATAGCGGGATATAGTCGTTATCCGTCTTCTTTTGTCAGTCAGAGAGAATAGAAGAATGGGAGAGGAAAAAATGAGAAAATCACTGAAACAAAAAATAGTAAGCTCCTTGCTTGCTGTATCACTCGCCGTTAGCTTAGCTCCAATCGGGCAAGCAAAAGCTGATTCCACGTCAGAAATTACACAGACTCCACCTATTACAAAACAATTTGATGCAAACCGCGCCATCGAGCATATCCGTTTCTTATCCGAAACAATCGGTCCCCGTCCAGGTGGTACAAAATCAGAAGAATGGGCTTCTCGCTATGTTGGTATGAAGCTTAAATCAATGGGATATGAAGTAGAGTATCAGCCCTTTCAAGTGCCGGATCAATACGTTGGGTTTATCGAATCACCATTAGGGACAAAGCGTAATTGGCAAGCTGGTGCTGCTCCAAATGCACTAATTTCTACAGAAGCTGTTACAGCTCCGCTTATCTTTGTTCAAGGTGGTACAAAATTAGACGATATTCCAAATGAGGTAAACGGAAAAATTGTTTTATTCGAAAGAGGTGCAACAGTAGCAGATTATAATAAACAGGTTGAAAATGCTGTTAGTAAAGGGGCAAAAGGTGTTCTGTTATACAGCTTAATTGGCGGACGCGGGAACTATGGACAAACTTTCAATCCTCGCTTAACTAAAAAACAGGCTATCCCTGTCTTCGGTCTTGCTTATGCTCAAGGAAATGCATTTAAAGAAGAAATCGCTAAAAAAGAGACAACAATTCTTTCCCTAAAAGCGAGACATGAATCTAATTTAACATCCTTAAATGTCATCGCTAAAAAGAAACCAAAAAATAGTACAGGTAATGAAAAGGCCGTCGTTGTAAGTTCACACTACGATAGTGTCGTTGGAGCACCTGGGGCAAATGATAATGCTTCTGGTACAGGATTAGTATTAGAACTGGCTCGTGCTTTTCAAAATGTAGAAACTGATAAAGAAATTCGTTTTATTGCTTTTGGTTCTGAGGAAACTGGCTTACTTGGCTCTGATTATTATGTTAATAGTCTGTCCCAAAAGGAACGTGATCGAATTTTAGGTGTCTTTAACGCAGACATGGTTGCAACAAATTATGATAAAGCAAAAAATTTATATGCAATGACTCCTGATGGCTCAACAAACCTTGTAACAGATGCTGCCTTACAAGCAGGTAAACAATTAAATAATGATCTCGTTCTCCAAGGAAAATTTGGCTCTAGTGATCACGTACCATTTGCTGAAGTGGGTATTCCTTCTGCACTATTTATTTGGATGGGCGTCGATAGTTGGAATCCATTAATCTATCATATCGAAAAGGTATATCACACGCCTCAAGATAATGTATTAGAAAACATTTCGCCTGAACGTATGAAAATGGCATTAGAAGTTATCGGAACTGGTGTTTATAACACTCTTCAAAAACCTGTTACTCAAACAGGTCAAAAAGCAGCTTAATACAGATCAAAAAAGGCAACCACATGTTATTGTGATTGCCTTTTTATAAACTTCTGCTTTTCTTTATTACATTTTTTCTGGTGCAGATACTCCTACGATTGCTAATGCATTTTGAAGTGTCGTGCGTACTGCTTTCATTAATTCGTAACGAGCTTTACTTAATTCTAAGTTATCTTGGTTTAATACTTTTTCTGCATTGTAGAAGCTGTGTAATGCTGCTGCTAATTCAAATGCATAGCTTGTAATGCGGTGTGGCAGGCGCTTTTGCGCTGCATCCGCAACTACAGCTGGGAATTCACCCAGTTTTTTCAGTAACTCTACTTCTTTCTCAGAAGTAACAAGTTTGTAATTCACGTCTCCGCCTGTAGCTAATCCTAACTCTTCACCTTGACGAAGGATACTGCATACACGAGCATGTGCATATTGTGCATAGTATACTGGGTTTTCATTAGATTTTGATACAGCTAAGTCCATATCGAAGTCTAAATGAGAATCACCGCTACGCATTGCGAAGAAGTAACGCATTGCGTCCACGCCTACTTCTTCCATAAGCTCACGAAGTGTAACTGCTTTACCTGTACGCTTACTCATTTTCATTTTTTCACCATTTTGGTACAGTTGTACCATTTGGATGATTTCTACTTCAAGTGTTTCTTTATCGTAACCTAGTGCTTGAATAGCAGCTTTCATACGAGGAATGTAACCGTGGTGGTCAGCACCCCAAATGTTGATTAGCTTATCGAAACCACGCTCTAATTTATCACGGTGATAAGCGATATCTGGCGTTAAGTATGTGTAAGAACCGTCATTTTTAATTAATACACGGTTTTTGTCGTCACCGTAAGTCATCGAACGGAACCAAGTTGCTCCGCCTTCTTCAAAGATTTCGTCACGCTCTTTTAATACAGCAAGAGCCTGATCAATTTTTCCGTTTTTGTATAATGATGTTTCTGAGAACCACACATCGAAGTTAACACGGAAGCTTGCTAAGTCTTTTTGAAGTTTTGCTAACTCATATTTTAAACCGTATGAACGATAGAATTCATAGCTTTCTTCTGCATCAGCTTTTGCATAACGATTGCCAAACTCTTCAGCTAAACGTTTACCGATTCCAATGATGTCCGCACCATGGTAACCGTCTTCTGGCATTTCTTTCTCTAAACCTAAAGCTTGCATGTAACGAGCTTCAACAGAAAGAGCTAAGTTATGAATTTGATTACCAGCATCATTAATGTAGTACTCACGAGATACATCATATCCTGCTTTTGCTAATACGTTACATAAAGTGTCACCTACTGCCGCACCACGTGCATGTCCTAAGTGAAGATCGCCTGTTGGATTCGCAGATACGAACTCAATTTGTACTTTTTCACCTTTACCAGTATTCGTTTCACCGTATGCTTCACCAGCGTTGACGATTGTTGGGATTAAGTCTGTTAAGTAGCTAT
Organism: Bacillus cereus group sp. BfR-BA-01331; assembly: GCF_022663915.1. Classification (NCBI taxonomy): domain Bacteria; kingdom Bacillati; phylum Bacillota; class Bacilli; order Caryophanales; family Bacillaceae; genus Bacillus; species Bacillus cereus group sp. BfR-BA-01331. The sequence goes on along the minus strand of NZ_JAKUGJ010000009.1, from coordinate 162,883 downwards.
TATCCATGTAGAAGTTAATGAAACCAGGACCAGCGATTTCAATTTTTTCAATAGAAGCTTTTGCTTTATCGAAGTTTGCAACTAATTCTTCTGCAATCATACGAGGTGCTTTTTTCGCAACGCGTGCAAGTTGCATTGCCATATTTGTAGAGAAGTCACCATTTGTTTTATCTTTTGGAGATTCTAATACAACGTTTGGAATTTGTTCTTCTGTCGCTAGTTCTGCCTTTAATACAGCAGCTTGAATTTCTTCTTTAATCAATCCTTTTACTTGTTCTAAAGAATTCATTATTTTGCCTCCTTCAAATTAAGTGTAATTGTATATCTGCCAGCTTCTTGTTCACTTAGAAGCAATGCGTACGTTAAGAAGAGTTGTCCTTTTTTCTTTTCATCCGACCATTTAAAAAGAACGTTATCAGTTTTCGTTTGCAATGCAAACGTACCAAGTTCACTCGTATACGTACCAGTTGTCCATTCACCTTTCACATGCGTCTGACGCATAGAAATAGCACCTGAACGCATAATGAGAACTTGTTCATCTTGAATTTTAATAATTGTTTTCACTTCGCCTTGTTCGTTCGGCTCTTGGAATGTTATATATGTACCTTGACCTTTTACATAGTATTGACCATTTGCTTCAAAAGCAACGGTTTCCTTCCTCGCCCCTTCACGGATTTCTGTTACGAAATGAACGTGTACCGGCAAGCCTGCAAGTTGTTTCTTCACGTCTTGCACACCCTTCAAATGTTATAGATATTAAATACTACTTATAATAAATCACTTTTCCTATCATATCAAAAAAAGACTCTGTCTGTCTGCTGAAAAATCAGGAAAACTCCTTTTCAAAAAATAATTCACCTTCACTTTATTTCATATGTTAAAATATTTTTTAAATCTAAATATTCTTTCATTTTAAGGGGTGAATTTGGTGCTACCAACAAAATTTAAAAAAGGTGATGAAATAAGGGTTATTTCACCATCTTGTAGTTTAAGTATTGTCTCAAATGAAAACAGAGACCTTGCTATAAAAAGATTAACCGACATAGGCTTTCAAGTTACATTCTCAAAATATGCTGATGAGATAGATCGATTCGCTTCCTCTTCTATTTCTTCACGAGTTCAAGACCTCCACGAAGCATTTAGAGATCCTAATGTAAAAGCCATTTTGACGACACTTGGCGGATACAACTCTAACGGTTTATTGAAACATCTCGATTATGATTTAATTCGAGAAAATCCGAAAATTTTCTGCGGTTATTCTGATATTACCGCTTTAACTAACGCGATTTATGCTAAAACAGGCTTAGTTACATATTCAGGTCCTCACTTCTCTTCATTTGGAATGGAGAAAGGGCTCGATTATACGACCGATTACTTTTTAAAGTGCTTAACTTCTCATGAACCTATTGAAATACTACCAGCTGAAACTTGGAGCGATGACTCTTGGTATATGGATCAAGAAAATCGAGAATTTATTAAAAATGAAGGATATGTTTCGATTCAAGAAGGAGAAGCTACAGGGGATATTATCGGCGGCAATATGAGCACATTTAATTTACTGCAAGGTACACCATATATGCCAAGCTTACAGGGCAAAATTTTATTTCTTGAAGAGGATAGTTTAACAGGAAAATCTACCCTAAAAACTTTTGATCGATATTTACATTCTCTTATGCAGCAACCTGACTTTGAACATGTAAAAGGCATTGTTATAGGACGAATGCAAAAAGGAGCAGAATGTACGATAGAAGACATTCAAGAAATGATTGCTTCAAAGCCTGAACTTACACATATACCTATCATTGCAAATACAAGTTTCGGACATACAACTCCTATTTTTACTTTCCCAATTGGCGGAAGGGCAAAAATCATTTCTAATAAAGAAAGTTCAGCTATCACCATTTTAACTCACTAAAAAAGGAGCGAACGATTCGCTCCTTTTATGGTTTTTCTATTTTTTGCAACGCTTTTTGCGGGATTGATTCTTTCGAGATTTCAGCCCATCCTTTTCCCTGCATACCTTTTGCATAAATTTTTATAAAAGCACCCGTATGCAATTCACGGTTCACCATTCTTTTAATAACTTGTAGCTTTCCATCTTCTGTATACCCTTTAAATGTATACAAATATTCATCGTCTTTTTTTTCACTTTTATCTATAACAGCATAATAATCTTGTATTTCTTTATTTGAAAAGAAGTTGTCTACAAAAGCATGCACACCTTCTGTTTTCGTGTTTAAATAATATGCTGTTCCTCCTAAAATAATGGCGAACACAGCTAAAACTTTAATTACCAATTTCATAAATGCGCCTCCTGTTTGCACTTCTTTCTCACTAACTGTCTGTCTATACCTGTATTATACGAAAAAAGGCATACTATACTCTATCGAAATGCCTTACACTTTCCTTACATTATTGTAAGAGTTTTTCACCTTACAGCAATTTCCCAATAAAAATTTTTTCCGTTTAACAAACTTTTATATTATTATTGAATGATACAAATTTTTATTACAAAAATCAAAGGAGACAGTTTTCAAATGGCTATCTTGCAAGGTTTAGCACTATTACTTGTTGTACTTTGTCTATTTACACTTTTCAGTTACCGTGCGCCTTACGGAATGAAAGCAATGGGCGCTTTAGCTAATGCAGCAATCGCAAGTTTTCTTATTGAAGCATTTCACCGTTATATTGGTGGAGAAATGTTTCATAATGACTTTTTACAATCAGTAGGAGAAGCTTCTGGTAGTATGAGCGGTGTCGCAGCGGCAATTTTAGTCGCATTGGCAATCGGTGTCTCACCCGTATACGCTGTTTTAATCGGTATCGCTACTAGCGGATTCGGTATTTTACCAGGATTTTTCGCTGGATACGTTTGTGCTTTCGTCGTGAAATTTCTCGAAAAGAAATTACCAGCTGGTGTAGAATTTTTAGCAATCCTATGTATTGCCGCACCAATTTCACGTGGAATGGCCATGCTTATGGATCCACTCGTTAACGCAACACTCGGTAAAATCGGTTCTATGATTTCAGTTGCAACTACAGAAAGTCCTATCATTATGGGTATTATGCTTGGTGGATTAATAACAGTTATTTCTACATCTCCATTAAGTTCTATGGCACTAACTGCAATGCTTGGATTAACTGGTTTACCAATGGCAATTGGTAGTCTTGCCGTAGCAGCTTCTGCCCCAATGAACTTCATTTTCTTTAAACGACTAAAAATCTGTTCAAAGAAAGATACAATCGCCGTGGCAATCGAGCCGTTAACACAGGCCGATGTTGTCTCAGCAAATCCAATTCCTATCTATATGACAAACTTTGTTGGCGGTGCGCTTGCCGGTATTATTACGTCGCTATTCCAGCTCGTTAATAATGCACCAGGGACAGCATCACCAATTCCAGGACTTCTCGTACTGTTCGGATTTAATGATGTAATAAAAGTAACGATTGCTGCCGTATTATGTGGAATCGTTACCACTATTGTTGGATACGTCGGTTCCATTGTGTTCCGCAAATATCCAATCCGTTCTGCTGATGAAATTCGCGGAATTACTTCGGAAGAGAAAGTTGCGTAAAGAAAGGGAGCTATTCTCATCGTTTGAGAATAGCTCTTTTTTATGTCGCATGACGGTAAGTGAAATTATATTGAACACAACTCCGCATATATCGACGTTTCGACAAAGGATATCGACTTAACTACTAAATAAGACAATAATAACCTACCTATTAATAAAAGAAGCCGGCTCAAAACACTTTTTGAGTCGGCTTCACTTTTACTTTATCTAGCTACAGCGGCTAAAATGTTCGGTGGCTTCACTTCTTCCTTCGAGGCAAAAAACGCCTCTACGTCTGAAGCTCCATCCCCCTCACATTCTGAGCGAGCCGCTTCCGCTTTTATTTTATCCAGCTACAGCAGCTAGAATCTCCGGCCATTTCACACTCTCGTTCGAAGCCAAAAGCGCTTCTCGGTCGAGCGTTCCAATGACCTGCAATTCTGAACAAGCTGCCTCCGCTTTTACTTCACCCAACCGAGCAGCATTTCCCGCACGAATTTGCTTGCTGCGATTGGTGTTTGATCACTATGATCGTAGACTGGAGCTACTTCTACTAAGTCTGCTCCGACTACTTTTATATTTGAATTTGCAATTGCTACGATGGACTCTAATAGTTCTTTAGATGTGATACCTCCAGCTTCTAATGTTCCTGTTCCAGGAGCGTGAGCTGGGTCTAATACGTCGATGTCAATTGTGACATAGACTGGGCGTCCTGCAAGTTTCGGTAATACTTCCTTTAACGGTTCTAATACGTCAAATTTATATAAATTCATACCTACTTCTTTTGCCCATTCGAATTCTTCCTTCATTCCAGAACGAATACCGAAAGAATATACGTTTTCCGGACCAATTAAATCGCACACTTTACGAATTGGTGTAGAGTGGGATAAAGGCTCTCCCTCATATGACTCACGTAAGTCAGTATGAGCATCCATATGGATGATTGCTAAATCCGGATATTTTTTTGCCATTGCCTTAAAAATTGGCCAAGACACTAAGTGCTCTCCGCCGAGACCTAGTGGAAACTTACCGGCACCTAATAGTTTTGTTACATATTCTTCAATCATGTCTATGCTGCGCTGTGGATTCCCAAATGGTAATGGGATATCACCCGCATCAAAATATTTTACCTCTTCTAGTTCACGATCTAAATACGGACTATATTCCTCAAGACCGATTGATACTTCACGAATACGTGCAGGGCCAAAGCGAGATCCTGGACGGAAACTTACTGTCCAATCCATAGGCATCCCGTAAATAACTGCCTCTGACTCTTCAAAACTTGGATGACTTTTAATAAATACTTTACCTGAATAAGCTTCATCAAAACGCATATTCTTTTCCTCCTTATGTGGAACTTAAGGTATCCCAACCTTTCACTATTTCTCAAATTTGGAGCGTATTGCTCCTCTTTCTCGATTTACCTGGGCCTTCTTGTTATCACAAGAAGACTACTTCATTTGTAGCAGTGTAAGTAACTAGCATGTTCAAGCCTTCTAGACAAACACCTTAAATGAGTTACTTACACTTTATTTATTTCAATTTAACGCTCTTACTTAATTAAATCGCCAACAAATTTCGGTAATGCGAATGCTGCATTGTGTAATTCTTTTGTGTAATATTTCGTTTCGATTTCATGGAAACGCTCTTCACTTACTTCTAATGGATCATGTTTTTTAGATCCGATTGTGAACGTCCAAAGTCCACTTGGATACGTCGGAATGTTTGCTGTGTATAGACGAGTAATTGGGAAAATCTCTTTTACGTCTTTAAACACAGTTGTAATTAGTTCTGGTGTAAACCAAGGGTTGTCCGTTTGGGCAACGAAAATACCATCTTCTTTTAACGCTTTTGAAATTCCAGCGTAGAAGCCTTTTGTAAATAAGTTTACTGCTGGACCTACTGGCTCAGTAGAATCTACCATAATTACGTCATATTCGTTTTCGCTTTCTGCGATGTGTAGGAAACCGTCTCCTACTTTTACTTCTACACGCTCATCATCTAATGCACCTGCAATTGATGGTAAGTACTGCTTAGAGTACTCAATTACTTTTCCATCGATTTCAACAAGAGTTGCTTTCTTCACGCTTGGGTGTTTTAACACTTCACGAATAACACCACCATCGCCACCACCAACAACTAATACGTTCTCAGGGTTTGGATGTGTAAATAAAGGTACGTGCGCTACCATTTCATGATAAACGAACTCGTCCTTTTCTGTCGTCATAACCATGCCGTCTAAAATAAGCATGTTTCCGAACTCTTCCGTTTCAACCATATCAAGCTTTTGGAATTCTGTTTGCTCCGTATGTAATGTGCGGTTAATACGCGCCGTAATTCCAAAATGCTTTGTTTGTTTTTCAGTGAACCATAGTTCCATCGTACAATCACGCCTTTCGCTGCAAATTTATAATGGGGACATCATTAATGTCCCCTACCAAAAATAAAACAAAACATCCAAAAAGTATAGTTAAAAGTAAAAAAATACCGAAAATATATTTTAGTCAGAGGGTTCTAACATATATGTAAAAAGGGTTTGCTCTGTAATAGGAAAGAAAACCCTTTCTTAAGAAAGGGCTTCTGTCTCTATTTCTACCGGTTTACGAATCGGAATTAAGATCATTACGCAACCAACTAACACAACAATTCCACCGACTAAAAACGGACTTTGTGGTGAAACTGTATGACCGATGACTCCTGATAAAATTGGAGCAATCGCGCCCCCTAACCAACGAACGAAGTTATAAACACCTGATGTAACAGATCTTTCATAAGGTGAAATATCCATTACATAACTTGTAAATAACGCGTTATTTAGGCCTGATGCTAATCCTGATAGAACGATTAATACGATTTGTAACCACATAATTTTAACGAAGAATAGTGCAATTAAGAAAATCGCAAATACGAGTAAACTACCTTTTAACAATGTTTTCGGTTCATATTTACCTTCTAGCTTATGCGCTAAAATTGCTGATCCGTAAGCTAATGCTAATCCCCATCCGCAAAATACAAATCCTAATTGAATAGCAGATAAATGCATAATAAGTGGTGAATATGCTAACACGACGAAAAATCCGTAGTAATATAACATCCCAGAAATGGCACCTTGCATAAACGGTTTATACTTCACCAGGTTAAGTAATTCACCTACGCCTGCTGCTTTACGCTTCACTTTTCGCTCCGGTTCTTTTACAAAAAAGAAAACTAAAATAAATGCTAAAGAAATTAAAATACTCGTCGCAAAAAATGGGTAACGCCAAGAATGTCCACCTAATATACCACCTAACAATGGGCCACCTGCCATCCCTAAACCGATAGCTGCTTCATATAATCCTACTGCTTCATGAACTTCTTTACTTAATGCAATTAATAATGTCATCGCCGTTGCGAAGAACATCGCATTTCCTAATCCCCACCCCGCGCGGAAAAGAGATAATTGAGCAATCGTTTGCGATATACCACATATAAATGCAAATACAGTTACAATCGCAAGACCGATTGTCATCATTCGTTTATCACCAAATCTTGATGCAAATATTCCAGCTGGTAACATCATAATTGCCATCGTTAAAATATAAGCTGTAAATAACATCTCGACTTGCCAATGCGAAGCACCAATTTGTTCAGCAATACTTGGTAAAATTGGGTCGACTACTCCTATACCTGAAAAGGCAAGGAAGGTAGCCACCACTGTAATCAATCTCCCTAATTTTTGTTTGCTCTCCATTTTGATTACTCTCCTTTTGTATTCTCTAAAAATGTAACTGCACGGCTTAAACTATCCTCTAGCTCTGCCTTAACACGCTGCATTTGCTCCATTTTTTCGTCTAACGTTTGCACTTGTTTTTCAAGCATCTCTTTAATTTCTTGAATCACTTCACGGTCACGCGGATTCTCACTATTTCTTCTTTGTTCCATTCTTTCTTTTAACGATAAGAAATGTTGCATTTCTTGAAGCGTAATTCCTAGTACTTCTTTCGCTTCCACAATCCTTTTAATTCTCGCAATGTCCTCGTCTGTATACAGGCGAATGTTCCCCTCACTTCGTTCTGGGGGATGAATTAAACCAATTTCCTCATAATAACGAAGTGTACGCTTTGTTAAACCAACTTGCTTTGTTACTTCATCGATTTTATACATGTTTATTCCTCCCTTCACTTTATTGTTACATTTTACGTTAACGTTAACTTTTATGCAACTGTTAGACTTTTGTAAATGTTTGTCCTATTCAATTGTATTTTTTCCAAGGCAGTTTCATAATGAAGAAAAAGAGATGATAAGGAGATTTTCACATGAATAAACCACTTATTTTCGCTCACCGCGGGGTAAAAGGGACACATCCAGAGAATACGATGATTGCCTTTCAAGAAGCCGAACGCATTGGTGCTCATGGAATTGAACTTGATGTCCATTTATCAAAAGATGGTGAACTTGTCGTAATTCACGACGAAACCGTCGATCGTACAACAAATGGCATAGGACTTGTTTCTGAAAAAACTGTAGAGGAATTACAAGCTTTAGATGCTGGTAGCCATAAAGATCCTTCTTTCCATGAGGCGAAAATCCCAACATTACGAGAAGTATTTATTTGGCTCTCTACAACAAATTTACAACTTAACATTGAATTAAAAACAGATGTTCTTCATTATCCAAATATTGAAGAAAAAGTTGTTGCTCTTGTTCGTGAATATCATCTATCCAATCAAATTGCATTTTCATCATTTAACCACGATTCCGTTTCATTATTAGCAGAAATTGCTCCAGAAATTCCAAGAGCGATTTTGTACGATACACCACTTGCAGATCCTATTGCTGAAGCAAAAAGGCGCGAGGCGACTGGATTACATCCAAACTTTCAATTATTAACGAAAGAGTTTGTCCAATTAGCACAGGGGCAAGGATACGTTTTTCGTCCTTACACCATTAATGAATATAAAGATTTACAAACTATGATTGACTATGGTGTAGATGTCATCATTACCGATTGGCCAGCACGTGCCTTTGAGCTCCTTTCTTAATTGAAGGGGCTTTTTTGTTTTCAAAATTTCATTGTTTAAAATAAACGAAAACCCTCAATACTAATACAATAATGCTTGTATTAATGAGGGGCTGAAAAAGATGGATCAAACTATGAATCCAAAACTTAAAAAATATAAACGTCTTTTCTTCACCGTAATGTTTTCTTGTGTTCTTTTTTTCGTTTTTTCCTTTTTTATTATCATTATAGCTGCAAAAATTATGGGGCCTCCCCCTGTTGCAGTGCCGCAAACGAGTGTCTTTTACGCTAATGATGACACTGTTATAGGACAAAGTAACGAAACACAAAAGCGCTATAATGTATCTCTTGATGAAATTTCTCCTTATGTAAAAGAGGCAACACTATCTATTGAAGATCAACGATTCTACAAACATCATGGATTTGATATAAAGCGCATTGTTGGTGCCATTGTTGCCGATTTAAAAGCAATGGCAAAAGTACAAGGTGCTAGTACTATTACACAACAGTATGCTCGTAACCTATACTTAGATCATGATAAAACGTGGAAGCGTAAACTATTAGAGGCAATGTATACCGTTCGCCTTGAAGTGAACTATAATAAAAATCATATTTTAGAAGGATATTTAAATACAATTTATTACGGGCATGGTGCTTACGGAATCGAAGCTGCTTCTCGCCTTTATTTCGATAAAACTGCAAAAGAATTAACATTAGCAGAAGCTAGTATGCTCGCAGGCATTCCGAAAGGACCTAGCTTCTACTCTCCCTTTTTAAAAGAAAAGCGTGCTAAAGGGCGTCAATCTCTCATATTAGATGAAATGGTAGAACAAGGTTATATTACAAAACAGCAAGCTACCTCGGCAAAAAAGGAACCGCTAACTTTCGCCTCATTAGATACGAAAAAAGTTGCAGAAATTGCACCTTATTTCCAAGATGCTGTACAAGCTTCTCTTCTTCGTGATATCGGATTAGATGAGCAAGCCTTACAGCGAGGTGGCTTACGTATTTATACAACGCTAGACCCTAAATTACAATCTGTAGCAGAGCAAGCTGTAAAAAATCATATACCTGAAACAACAAACATCCAAACTGCCCTCGTCTCTATGAATCCAAAAACGGGTGAAGTAGCTGCCCTTGTTGGTGGAACTGATTATAATACGAGTCAATTTAACAGAGCTACACAAGCCGCTCGTCAGCCCGGCTCTACATTTAAGCCATTCCTATATTACGCAGCCTTAGAACGAGGATTCACCCCTGCTACGCGCTTAAAAAGCGAATACACTGTATTCACTTTAGGTGACGGTGTTTCCAAATATAAACCGAAAAATTATAAAAACTATTATGCAGACGACTTTGTGACAATGGCACAAGCACTCGCTGTTTCTGATAACGTATATGCTGTGAAGACAAATCTATTTTTAGGCGAAGACATTCTTACAAAAACAGCGAAGCAATTCGGTATTACTAGCGCATTAAAAGATGTTCCGTCTCTTGCTCTCGGCACATCTCCTGTAAAACCAATTGAAATGGTCAATGCTTATAGCATGTTTGCAAACGGCGGGAAAGAAGTAAAACCAATCTTTATAAGGCGCATCGTTGATCACGAAGGAAATATGCTATACGACGCTCATTTAGAAAGTAAACAAGTTCTAGATAAAAGCAAAGCCTTTGTGATGGAAGAAATGATGGCAGGTATGTTTAATAAAAAACTAAGCAGTTATGCCGCTGTGACCGGTCAATCGATGTTATCAAAATTATCAAGAACATATGCTGGAAAGTCTGGTTCTACAGAAACTGATAGTTGGATGATTGGATTTACCCCGCAGCTCGTAACAGGGGTTTGGATTGGATACGATCAACCTAAATCCATTTCAAACGTAGCAGAACAAGGATACGCAAAAAAAATATGGACCGATACAATGGAAAAAGGATTAGATGGACAGCCTAAACAAGAATTCAAACAACCAGCAGATGTTGTTGCAGTCGATGTTAATCCTGAAAACGGTAAGATTGCTACAAAAAACTGTCCCATTTCTGTGAAAATGTATTTCGCAAAAGGTACAGAGCCAACAGAGTATTGTATGGATCACGTTGATGATAAGGAAGAGTTCGAAAAGGTTAGTGAAGAGAAGAAAAAGGCGGGTTGGTGGAAAAAATATCTCCCGTGGTAAAAAAATAGCTGACGGAAATCCGTCAGCTATTTTTATTCGCCTAATAATGCGTGGCGCAATTCTTCACTAGATTCGTTCCAAATTGCTTCATTATGCTCTTTTAAGAATGTACCAAGTACTTTTTTAGATGATTCATCCATATGATCAATCATGATGTGACGCTTTAGTGATTTATCCATTTTGTTTACATGCTCTGGAAGTGATTTATATCCGCGGCGAATTTCACGATCAACTGTCATTTCACAGGCTGTTGCACCTGCGTAATAAGCACCGTTTGGTGTTCTTTCAATTGTTACCCAAACGAGCCAAAACGGTTTTCCGTTTGGAACTTCATCTTTATTTGTTAAAAACTTAATTCCTTTTTCTACTGTACTACGCGCATGCATCGCACCGATATCAACGAACGCAGTTTTCTCTAATACATCAACAAATACAGGAGAAATATTTTCTAAACTTAATGCCCCAACGCCAAAACCACCATGTCCATCTGTTGAATCATTTTTCACGATATTAAAACCGATTTTTTTCTTTTTCTCTGTCATATGTAAACTCCTCCTCACTTAATGATTAAAAAAGCCTGAAAATAGGCGCAATGATATTTTGTAAAAATACTAATACATATGGAATAACAACATTGAAAATAGGTTGAATTGTGTAATTGCTAAGCGGTGTAATAACAAGAATTAATAACGCAATTGATCCATACTTTTCATACTGTGTCATTTTCGCACGAATATTTGCTGGTGCTAAATCTTCCACAACGCGATACCCATCAAGTGGCGGGATTGGTAATAAGTTAAATACAAGTAAAACAATATTAAGCATAATAAAAATTTGGAAAAATTGATCCAGCGTATCTGCTACTGCAAGTGGCATCGCATCTAACACACCAAATGTTATTAAGCTATACCAAATAATTAAACCAATTGCACTTAAAATAAGATTACTTATCGGTCCCGCAATAGAAACTAATATTCCTGCAAGACGCGGTCTTTTAAAGTTATATGGGTTAACAGGCACGGGTCTTGCCCAACCGAATCCAAGAATTAATACAGCAATCATCCCGATAGGATCTAAATGAGCCATCGGTGATAACGTTAACCGTCCTTGTTTTTTCGCTGTATCGTCTCCAAATTTATATGCAACATACGCATGTGCAAATTCATGCACAGATAGCGCAATAATAATCGCCATTGCTACCAATGGAATTTGTTGCAACGGGTATCTAAATAACTGATCCATAACTCATCTCCTCTTCAATATGTCAAAAAAAGAAATTATTTGTTTTTCCGATTGTTCTTCTTCATAATCCGCTATAATAAGAGTGTAACTTACATAAAAGGAGCGATTGTACATGCCATACGTAACAGTGAAAATGCTAGAAGGACGCACAGAAGAACAAAAGAAAGCTCTTGCTGAGAAAGTAACCGCAGCAGTAAGCGAAACAACTGGTGCTCCTGAAGAAAACATCGTTGTTTTCATCGAAGAAATGTCTAAAAACCATTATGCAGTTGGCGGAAAACGCTTAAACGACAAATAATTTCAAGTTTTTTCATAAGAAGCAGCTCTTAGCTGCTTCTTATTTCTTTCCTTCTAACAACTCGATAATTCTCTCTTTATATTTTCCTTTTCTTCCATCTTCATAGATTAAATCATGCGGATAGAATAACTTTTGATCCGTTCTCTTCTTACCCGTAATCGCCTCAACAATATCCGATTCACGCGAAAGCTCTCTAAGTTCCCCATTCGGCATAAGGAGTAAGATTGGAAGACGCTCTTCTTCTTCTCCTGCACGGTAAAAGTCATACGGTAAGTCTGATGTTGAATCAACAACTAAATAATACTCTGGATCTAGTCCAATCTTCTTAAATAAGCTACTTAATTCCATCCAATTATCTAAACCGTGCTTATCTGTAAACTCTACATATTTAAATAGATTTCGATTCATAAAACGACGGCATAAGTCACTTAAAATTGGATCTTCTTCCTCTTGCCATACTTGGAAGTAATAATACATTACGTTCTCGTCTAACTTTAAATAATCCTCTACTGTCACTTCTTCTTCAAACAAAGAATAGAAATGAACAGGATGATATTTAAACGCATAATACTTCTCATGCAATGATTTAGCTCGGTGTAAAATCTTCGTTAAAATAACTTCTGCACTACGTGTTACCGGATGAAAATATACTTGCCAATACATTTGATAACGGCTCATAATATAATGCTCTACAGCATGCATACCACTATTTTTAATGACAACTTGATTACCGTACGGGCGCATGACACGCAGTATACGTTCCATATCAAAATTCCCATACTTTACGCCAGTAAAATATGCATCTCTTAATAAATAATCCATACGATCAGCATCAATTTGGCTTGAAATCATACTAATCGCTAATTTATTAGTAGATGTTTTCGCAATTACATCTGCTACCTTTTGCGGAAACTCCTTATCAACACGGTTTAACACATCGTTAATTTCCGTATTGCCAACGATAATCTTTTGCGTAAATTTCTCATGATCTAACGAAAATACTTTTTCAAACGAGTGAGAAAACGGGCCGTGACCGACATCATGAAGTAATGCCGCACATAAACATAATAATCTATCTTCAGCATTCCAATTTGGTCTGCCATCAAACACATCATCAATCATACGACGAATAATTTCATATACACCTAACGAATGAGTAAAGCGACTATGCTCTGCACCGTGAAATGTAAAAAATGTCGTTCCAAGCTGCTTAATACGGCGCAAGCGTTGAAATTCTTTCGTTCCGATTAAATCCCAAATAACACGATCACGCACGTGCACATATTTATGTACTGGGTCTTTAAACACTTTTGTTTCGCTGAGTTTGTCGTTTAAATATACCACCTTCCGACATCCCCCTTTCTTTACTGCATTCTTACTATATATTATAAACGATATAGGAAACAGAAAGAAATGAAAGACTGTATTAATTCCTTGTATATAAAGAAAAATCACTTTTACCGAAGTAAAAGTGATTTTTCTTTATATATTATTTTCCTAAAACAAACTCAGCAACTTCGTCTAAGATCATTTCTTTACCTAGTGGGAAGTATCCTTTATTTAGGTCTTCATTGCTAATTGTAAATACGTGGTTGTTTTTAACAGCGTTCATGTTTTTCCAAATTGATTCTTCTTGGAATTCTTTTAAGCGCTGAGAACCATCACCCGTTGTAAATACGAATAAGTAATCTGGGTTGTAATCAATTAAAGCTTCTTTTTGTACTTGTACTAGCGGTTTATCAGTTGGTGTACCTTTAACTGCTGGTAATTTTAAGTCATTAAAGATTACGCTACCGTAACCGTAGTCACCGTATACGCGGAATGCGTTTGGATATGCAGCCATTTTCATGAATGTTGCATCACCAGTTTTAGCGATGATTTTGTCATGTAATTTGCTTGCTTTTTCATCATACTGTTTGAACCATTCTTTTGTTTCTTTCTCTTTACCTAAGATTTGACCTACTTCTTCGAATTTTGGACGCCATTGGTCTAATGGAGTCTTTAACATAACTGTTGGTGCAATTTTAGATAATTGATCATAAATTTTTTCTTGACGATTGTTTACAATAATTAAGTCTGGTTTTGCAGCAGCCACTGCTTCGATGTTAATTTTATCGCCCCAAGCAGAACCAACTGGTTTAACGTCTTTTAATTTATTTGCAATATGTGCATCAATTTTTTCTTGAGATGTATTAGCAGTAATAATTGGTTTCATACCAAAGATTAATAATTCTTCTGTTGAACCACTAAGGTCAGCAATTTTCTTTGGATTTGCAGGAATTTTAATTTCCCCTTTTGCGTGTTGTACAGTGCGCTCTTCAGTCTTCGCATCTGCTTTCTTTTCTTCTTCTTTGTTAGAACAAGCTGCAAATAGTACAGAAGTAACAACTAGTACCATTGCTAATAGTGCCATTTTAAAATTCTTCATATTCCGACTCCTTCTAGCTGTATTTCTCTTATAATTTGCATGTAACTATAAGAAACGAAAACAACATTTAATTAATATATTTTTATTAATTGTTGTTTATAACCCGTTCTAACGGGCGTTCAACTTCCCATCCGTGGGTAAGAAGCTCAACGTCCATTAGAACTCCCCCTCTCACCTCTTTAAGAGGGGGAAATTCTATTAATTATGCTTTTTTACGCAATTGATTATTAATCATCGCTAAATCGTATGTTAAACAAATTGGTTTACAGTTTACTGGACATGGAACGATTTGAGCTTCGATTTCAAATACGTCACGAAGCGTTTCACTTGTCATAACTTCATCTGGCGTTCCTTGTTTCATTAACTTCCCAGCTTTTAATGCAATCATATGATCAGAGAAACGAGAAGCATGATTTAAATCGTGAATAACCATAACAATCGTTCTGCCTTCTTCTTTGTTTAACTTCTTCAGTAAGTTTAATACCTCAAGTTGATGAGCCATATCTAAGTATGTTGTTGGTTCATCTAACACGAGTAAATCTGTTCCTTGTGCAAGAGCCATCGCAATCCATACACGTTGACGTTGACCACCTGATAAAGCTTCTGCTGGACGATTTGCAAATTCTGTCATCCCCGTCACTTCAAGTGCCCAATGAATGTAGCGATAATCCTCTTCTTTCAATGTTCCAAATCCTTTTTGATGAGGAAAACGTCCATATGAAACAAGTTCAAACACAGTAAGGCCTGTTGGCACTTCTGCAGTTTGTGGTAAAATCGCCATTTTCTTTGCGATTTCTTTCGTTGGCTGTTTCTCAATTGCTTTTCCATCAAGATAAACAGTACCTCGTTTTGCTTTCAAAATACGAGAAGCCGTTTTTAATAATGTGGATTTCCCACAACCATTTGGTCCAATAATCGTTGTAATTTGTCCTTCCGGAATTTCAACCGTTAATCCATCTATAATTAACCCTTCATTATACCCAACAGATACCGCATCAACTGCTAAAGTTGCCATACAAAAAGCCTCCCTTTATTTTGTCCTCATAAGTAAATATATGAAATATGGTGCGCCAATTACAGAAATAACAAGACCGACCGGTATTTCTGAAGTTGGTAACACACTTCTTGAAATTACATCTGCAAATAAAAGTAAAAACGTTCCTATTAATGCAGCCGTTGGTAACATAATTTGATGTTTACCACCAACGAGGCTTCTCGCTAAATGCGGAGCCATTAAACCGATAAAACCAATACCGCCCGCAACAGCGACAGATGCACCAGCTAAACAAACTGCAATAAATAATAATTTACGTCTTTCCTTTTCTACGTTTACACCAAGACCAACTGCTGTAGAGTCGCCTAAATTCATTACATTTAATATGTGCGCTTTACTAATGGCCAGTGGTAAGAAAATAACCATCCATGGGAGTACACTTAGTACGAACTTCCAATCTGTTCCCCATAAACTTCCTGCCAACCAAATCGTTGCAAAACGGAAGTCGTTCGATGTCATCTTCATAGAAAAAATTAAACTAACAGCACCAAATCCGGCTGCAACAGCGATACCAACAAGAATTAATCGAGTGGATGAAACACCGTCTTTCCATGCTAGTAAATAAATAATAACCGCTGCTAATATCGCACCAACTAGCGCGAAGAATGGAAGGATAAATACAGATAAAAATGTACCAGTTCCAACTTTTCCAAAGAAAAAGTAGACGAATACTACAACTGTTAATCCCGCTCCGGCGTTAATACCGATAATACCTGGATCAGCAAGTGGATTTCGTGACAGCCCTTGCAAAATTGCACCTGACATAGCTAATGCAGAACCGACTAATATAGCAATAACCATACGTGGCATACGAAATTCAAATAAAATAACAGATTGATCTTCTGCACCTAATCCAACCAATGACTTTAATACATCCATTGGAGGTATTTTAAATGTTCCTGTATTTAAGCTTACTAAAAATACAGCAACGATTAATCCTACTAAAATCGTTAAAATAGAAACGTTCTTTTTTGTTAAGACGCTCGTCCTCACATTTTTCCTCTCCCTTCGTTACGTGCTAAGTAGAGGAAGAATGGAACTCCAATTAGCGCTGTAATTGCTCCAATTGGCGTTTCAAATGGCGGATTAATAACGCGAGATAACATATCTGCACATTCAATTAACAATCCACCTAAGACCGCAGAACATGGAATAACCCATCTATAATCTGAGCCTACAAGGAAACGAGTCATATGTGGAATTACAAGACCAACAAATCCAACTGATCCTGCCATAGAAACCGCAGAACCCGTTAATACAAGAACAAGTACTGTTCCAATGAATTTAATTAATGTCGTATTTTGACCTAGCCCAATCGCGATCTCTTCACCAAAGCTTAAAATGGTAATATATCTCGACATCATAATTGCTATAATGAGACAAACAAGACCAATCGGTACTAACATATTAATACTTTGCCATTTCACTCCGGCAACGCCGCCTGCATTCCACATACTCACCTCTTGGGCAAGATTGAAGTACAATGCGATTCCAGATGAAATTGCTCCTAATAAAGCACTAATTGCAGCTCCAGCTAAAGCTAATTTCACAGGCGTTAATCCACCTGGTGAAGAAGTCCCAATACCATATACAATGCTCGCTCCAAACGCAGCTCCAATAAAAGATGCGATAACAAACATTAAATAAGGTGAATTAGGGAAGAATGCATACATAATTGCAATCCCGAATACAGCACCATCTGTAATCCCCATTAATGATGGTGATGCAAGTGGATTCCGTGTCATCCCTTGCATAATTGCTCCTGACACTGCTAAAAAGGCACCTGCAACTACGCCCCCTATTGCTCTAGGCATGCGAAGTTCTTGAATTACGTTATGATGCGTTATAGACCCATCAAACTGAAATACAGCTTGCCAAACGGTCTCTAAACTAATATCTGCAGCACCAAACGAAATAGAAACTGCCATGCTTAAAGCTAACAAAATTGTGCCTGCTATTAAAATAATAGAGGCAACGAGCGGTCTGCTCTTAATCTCTTTAACATTCACATCTTGCTGTTCTATACTCCTTGCGCTCGCTTCCATCCCTCAACCATCCTAACCAACAACATATATTTAATAAAATGAAATTTATTCTCAAATAGTAATAAAAAAATTAGATGAATTGATTTTTCTTGATAATGATTCTCAGAATCAGACACTTTCTATTCTACCTACCACGTCAAAAGACTGTCAACCATTATTTTGAAATACGAATTCATACAAAACGCTATCTTATGGACATAAAAAAAGAAGAGTAATCTGTTCACTCTTCTTTTTCTTACTTATTTAACTTTGCTTCAATTTTTATAATTAATTCGTCTTCTGTTGGAGCCGCAACTGGACGATTATTTACAAACGCGAATGATTTTTTACGACCAGGGCCACAGTAAGACTGACATGCAACCTCGATCGTTGCACATGAATCTACTTTTTTTAACTTCGGAATCAACGTTTTAACGTTCGTTGCCTGACAATCAT
Organism: Bacillus cereus group sp. BfR-BA-01331; assembly: GCF_022663915.1. Classification (NCBI taxonomy): domain Bacteria; kingdom Bacillati; phylum Bacillota; class Bacilli; order Caryophanales; family Bacillaceae; genus Bacillus; species Bacillus cereus group sp. BfR-BA-01331. Next base: position 144,654 of record NZ_JAKUGJ010000009.1, on the reverse strand, counting down.
CACACACACGAAATTCGTTTCCCATTATATATAACACTTCCTCTATTTTAAACTTTTCACAAGTACATTTAAAAATAAACACTAAATGGTATTTTACCGCTCTTTGAAGCTTGTTGCAAGTCTCTGGGCGTAGCTCTATTCCTATATAAAGCTACCTATTTTTTATATTTTCTCCTTCAAAAGCTTTCATCATTCATAGCCACATTTCTTCTCTTCATTGAAATCTACCATATTTTTAAAAGCTTTGTATAAAAGCTCATTTTTTTGCCCATTATAAAAATAGGAAGTTCATAAAAAGAAAGGGAGTTGAATCTATGAAAGTAAGACAAGATGCTTGGACAGACGAGGACGATTTATTACTTGCTGAAACGGTGCTTCGCCATGTTCGAGAAGGAAGTACTCAATTAAATGCTTTTGAAGAAGTAGGAGATCAGTTAAATCGCACATCTGCTGCTTGTGGTTTCCGCTGGAATGCTGTTGTTCGCTATAGCTATGAACAAGCTCTTCAACTAGCAAAAAAACATCGTAAAGATAAAATGCGTGCTGCGGGCGGTGAACAGACAAAAAAACGTTTGCTTTACACACCACCAGCTTCAGCGGCGGCGATAACTGATTATGAAGAATACGTACCGTATGAAACAGCTGTTCAATATACAGAAGCTACTCCATATCAAGAGCCGACTGTCCCTGCTCCAAAAAGCTCAATAACAATGCAAGATGTTATTTACTTTTTACAAACAGTTGGATCTTCAAATATAAAAGTAACAGCTCTTGAAAACGAGAATACGAGATTGAAACAAGAAATTAAAACGCAAATTCTGCGAAATGAAGAGCTAGAAAAGAAACTAGAAAAATTAGAACAACAATCTCATACTGTACAAGAGGATTACGAAACGCTTATGAATATTATGAACCGTGCTCGTAAATTAGCAGTAATGGATGATGAGGAACGCTCGCAAACATCTTTCCGCATGGATCGAAACGGTAATTTAGAAAAAATTGCAGAATAAGAAGGATGCATGCAATGCATCCTTTTTATTCTTTCACCTCTAAACTTTCCCTTTATATATGGGAAAACCCCTTTCTACATTTTTTGCTATAATAGAGATTGTCATTTTAAAAATAAGGGGTTAGTTATATGAGCAATTCCCGTTCGATTTTATCTCAGCCAGAGTGGCGTATTGTGGATCAGTCTAGTTTAGGACCAACATTTCATGCACTTCAGTCATTCGCAATGGATGACACGTTATGCACAAGTATCGGAAAAGGCCAATCCGTTGCAACAATGCGTTCTTGGGTTCATCACAATACAATTGTTCTTGGCATTCAAGATTCACGTCTACCACATTTAGAAGAAGGTATTTCCTTTTTAAAAGAAAACGACTTCAATGTTATCGTTCGTAATTCTGGTGGACTTGCTGTTGTACTTGATGAAGGTGTTTTAAACGTATCACTTTTATTCCAAGAAACAGAAAAGGGTATCGATATCGACCTTGGATACGATACGATGTGGCATTTAATTAAGGAAATGTTAAAAGATTACGATGTTACTATCGAGGCAAAAGAAATTGTTGGTTCTTATTGTCCTGGTAGCTACGATTTGAGCATTCGCGATCAAAAATTTGCTGGTATTTCTCAGCGTCGTATTCGCGGAGGCGTTGCTGTACAAATTTACTTATGTGCGACAGGAAGCGGATCTGAGCGTGCCGCACTCGTTCGTGATTTTTACAACGTAGCAATTCAAGGCGAAGAAACAAGATTTACGTATCCTGAAATTGTACCGAGTACGATGGCTTCACTATCTGAATTACTTGGCGAAACAATTACAGTGCGAGATTTAATGATGCGCCTTTTAAAAACGTTGCAACAATTCACTCCAAAGTTAACACCATCTCAGCTGACAGTAGATGAAGTTCCTTTATATGAGACGAATTTACAACGTATTATTGACCGTAATAATAAGGCACTTGGTTTAGAAAAATAGAAACCAAAAAGACCACCCTCATTTCAAAAGAAATAGGATGGTCTTTTTTCATATTAATTCGTTATAGAATTAAAGTGCTTGAGCTGCTGTAATTAAAGCTAACTTGTACACTTCTTCTTCGTTACATCCACGAGATAGATCATTTACAGGCATATTTAAACCTTGTAAGATTGGTCCTACTGCTTCGAAGTTACCTAAGCGTTGAGCGATTTTGTAGCCGATATTACCAGCTTCTAAGCTTGGGAATACGAATACGTTAGCATCACCTTTAATTGTAGAACCTGGAGCTTTCTTCTCAGCTACAGATGGTACGAATGCAGCATCGAATTGGAATTCTCCATCTAAAGTTAATTCAGGAGCCATTTCTTTTGCAATGCGAGTTGCTTCTACAACTTTTTCTGTTTCTGGAGATTTCGCAGAACCTTTTGTAGAGAAGCTTAACATAGCAACGCGTGGGTCAATGCCGAATAGTTCAGCAGTTTTCGCACTTTCGATACCAATTTCAGCTAAATCTTGGCTGTTTGGTGCAATGTTAATTGCGCAATCAGCGAATACATACTTCTCTTCTTCACGTACCATGATGAATACGCCTGAAGTTTTTGTAACGCCTGGTTTTGTTTTAATAATTTGAAGTGCTGGACGAACTGTATCAGCTGTAGAGTGAGCTGCACCACTTACTAAACCTTGTGCTTTGCCCATGTATACAAGCATTGTACCGAAGTAGTTTTCGTCTTTAAGAATTTTACGAGCATCTTCTTCTGTTGCTTTACCTTTACGGCGTTCAACGAAAGATGCTACCATTGCATCCATTTCTTCGTATGTAGCTGGGTCATAAATATCAACGCCTGCTAATGTTAAATTCATGCTAGCAGCTTTTGCGCTAATTTCTTCTTTATTACCAACTAAAATTGGTTTTACTAACTCTTCTTTTGCTAAACGCTCTGCAGCGCCTAAAATTCTTTCATCAGTTCCTTCAGGAAGTACGATAGAAATGCCTTTTCCTTGAACTTGTTCTTTTACTGTTGTAAATAAGTTGCTCACGAATAAACCCTCCTACATATGTTAAAAAACTCTATCTTTAAGAATACTGCTTTTCCTCTATATTTTAAACTTATAGCTCCCAAAAAATAGATAAAATAAAAATGATTATATTTTCATAAAATTCAGCCTAGAAATAATGCCTACTTAAGCCTTATTTTCTCCCGTTTTCCAGTAAATATAAATGTGACAGTTTTATGCGCCGAAACTTTATGTAGATGTTTTTAATCCTATATATGCTATAGTTAACGTGTAAAATATCATTAACTGAGGTGAATAGAATGAGTGAAGCAACAACAACGTTAGATGGCTGGTATTGTTTACATGATTTACGTTCTATTGATTGGGCAGCATGGAAAACATTATCTAGTGACGAACGCGGACAAGCAGTGTCTGAATTTTTAAATGTCGTTGAAAAATGGAACGAAGTAGCTACTGCAAAAAAAGGCAGTCATGCAATGTATACAGTTGTTGGTCAAAAAGCAGATATTATGCTTATGATCTTACGTCCAACAATGGAAGAGTTAAATGAAATCGAAACAGAATTAAATAAAACAACATTAGCTGAATATTTAGTTCCTGCATATTCTTACGTATCTGTTGTTGAACTAAGCAACTATCTTCCAGCTGATGAAGACCCATACCAAAACCCACAAATCTTAGCTCGCTTATATCCTGAGTTACCGAAAGCAAATCACATTTGCTTCTATCCAATGGATAAGCGTCGCCAAGGTAATGATAACTGGTATATGCTTCCTATGGATGAACGTAAGAAACTTATGTACAGCCATAGCAAAATCGGTCGCCAGTACGCAGGTAAAGTGCGCCAAGTTATTTCAGGATCAGTTGGATTTGACGATTTTGAGTGGGGCGTAACATTATTTGCTGACGATGTTCTTCAATTTAAGAAACTTATATATGAAATGCGCTTTGATGAAGTAAGTGCTCGTTATGGTGAATTCGGAACATTTTTCGTTGGAAACATTTTACCAGACGAAAAGGTAGAGAAATTTTTACACATATAAATCGTAAAAAAGGAACGAATTTCGTTCCTTTTTTTATTACCCTCTATATTTCTCCTCAAAAAACTTCTTTTCTCTGCAAATTTGAACAAAAATCGACAAATTCTTTTCAATTTCCTTACAAAATTGTAACCTTTCTATATCCAAATTTATGCTAAAATGGTACGAGCTATATGCTAATAACGATGCGAAGGTGATAATGTATATGAAGAAAATCTTGTCTATTTTACTAATGTCTCTATTGTCATTTTCTTCCTTAGGAGTAACAACATCCCATGCGGAAGAAAAAATACATATAGAGGCAGCTGCTGCACTTCTATTTGATGCGGATACAGGAAAAATACTGCATGAACAAAATCCAGATGAATTGCTAGCTATCGCTAGTATGTCAAAATTAATTGTTATTTATGCCGTATTAGAAGCAATTAAAGAAGGAAAAATCACTTGGGATACGAAAGTAACTATTTCTGATTACGCTTATGAAGTTTCACGTAATAATGAATTCTCTAACGTGCCGTTCGAAAAAGGACGTCAATATACTGTAAGAGAATTATACCATTCTATCGTTATCTTCTCTGCAAATGGATCTAGTATTGCTTTAGCAGAATTACTTGCAGGCAGTGAAAAGAACTTCTTAAATCTCGCAAATGAACATGCGAAAAAACTAGGGTTAAAGAAATATAAATTTGTAAACGCTACTGGGTTAAATAACGCTGATTTAAAAGGAAAACATCCTGAAGGAACTGATCCGAATGGAGAAAACTCCATGTCAGCTCGCGATATGGGTATTCTTTCAAAAACAATTATTACAAAGTATCCAGAAATGCTAGAGGATACAAAACAAAGATTTAGAAACTTCCCAGATAATCATCCAAAACCAATTCGTATGGAAAATTGGAACTGGATGTTACCAGGTGCTGCTTTCTCTTATGAAGGAGCAGATGGTTTAAAAACAGGAAGCTCTGATACCGCTGGGTATGGTTTTACCATTACAGCAAAACGCGGTGATTTACGTCTTATTTCTGTTATTATTAAAACGAAATCAATGGACGAACGTTTCACAGAATCTCGCGCATTAATTGAGTATGGATTTAATAACTTCGAAAAACAGAAATTAAAAATAGATAAAAACAACAAAATTTCTGTAGTAAAAGGAAAAGAAGACTACGTAACAGTTGCACCAGAAAAAGAAGTGACAGTAGTTACTGCAAAAGGTAGCAAATCACCTTACAAAATTTCTACTGAAGCAGATAAATCACTTGCTGAAGATGGGCATTTAGTTGCTCCTATTAAGAAAGATGCAAAGGTAGGTTCAATCGTCTTAGAACCATCTGATAAATATGGTTTCTTAGACGGAAATAAAAGTATAAAAGTTACTGCAAAAACGACTGCAGAAGTAGAAAAAGCAAATTGGTTCGTATTAACAATGCGTTCAATTGGCGATTTCTTCTCAAATTTATGGTCTAAAGTATTTTAATGATGAAAAGCTAGCTCACGCTAGCTTTTTTTATTTTCCCCTCTAGATGTAAAACTTCGTTTGGTTGTCATATCTGCGTCCTTTTTCTCATACGTATGAACTAGTAATTGTTCCACACTTCATCTAAGAAAAACCTCTTTCCAAAGGGTATTCCAAAAAGAGAGGTGACACATAATGGGTGTTATCGCACATACAGAAGAAGATGTAAAGTTATTAGCTAGACTCATGCGTGCTGAAGCTGAAGGAGAAGGACAACAAGGCATGCTAATGGTTGGCAATGTCGGTGTAAATCGTGTCCGCGGAAATTGTTTAGATTTTAAAAAAGTACGGAACTTACGTCAGATGGTTTATCAAAATCCTGGTGGTTTTGAAGCTACTCAAAAAGGGTATTTTTATCAACGAGCAAGAGAACAAGATATTGCCTTAGCCCGTCGAACAATTCAAGGGCAACGTTTTTGGCCTGCAAATTTCGCTTTATGGTTTTTTAGACCTGAAGGTCCTTGCCCACCAACTTGGTATAACCAGCAAAACTCTGGACGTTTTAAAAAGCACTGCTTCTTCCAACCATCCGGGGAGGATTGTCCAAGCGTATATTAAGGAATGAAAATGAGGAGGGATTTTTGAATGACACAGCAACAAAACCCGTACTACGGAACAGGTTTTTATCAACCATCTGGAACTTATGTGCAACCGCAACAAATGACCGCGCAGCAACAGCAACAACAGCAAGCGATGCAACAACAAGCTGCTCAGGCTCAACTTGCAGTTTCTCAAGGTATGTTACCACTAGAGCAATCTTATATTGAAAATATCCTTCGTTTAAACAAAGGTAAGCAGGCTACAGTTGTAATGACTTATGAACGTGGTAGCTCACTTGGCACACAATCTTATACAGGGATTATCGAGGCAGCCGGCCGTGATCATATCGTTATTAGTGAGCCGAAATCTGGAAAACGCTTTTTACTACTAATGATTTATTTAGATTATGTAGAATTCCCAGGAGAAATTGCGTATTTACCTGGTCAACAAGCAACTTATGCTCCAAGACCATAAAAAAAGCTGGCGAATGCCAGCTTTTGTTTTTTATAACCCTTTTACAACTGCAGTTCCGACTAAAATCCACGCCACAATAAACGCTACACCACCAAGGGGTGTAATTGGGCCAAAGAATTTAATACCTGTTGTACTTAATGCATAAAGACTGCCTGAGAACATAATAATCCCAGCTACCATAAGCCAACCTGCAGTGTTTAAAAGTGATGATTGCATTTTGTCCATTAATAGAGCAACTACGAATAAGCCACCTGCATGAAACATTTGATATGTAACGCCCGTCTTCCACACTTCTAACATTTTTGCAGAAATTTTATTTTCTAAACCATGTGCTCCAAAAGCCCCTAATGCAACAGATAGCCCCGCTGCAATACAACCTAGTAAAAAGAAAATTTTCATCTTAATTCCCCTTTTTATTTTTATCATAAGCAATTTTCACATATAATCCAAACGATTTTACTTTTAAAAGTCAAATAAAGATTTACCGTTTGCATCCTTTTCTTTTATATATACTTTTTCTCCAGAAACCGGCATAACTGGTTGAACTGTCGTCATAGGCTGAGACCCGATTACTTGTGTTTGAACTTGTGGTTCTCTATACGTAGAAGGCTCCACTTGTTCATCCAATAATAAATCACATAAAGCACGTACAACTAATAAGTGTTCTTTTGATTGTTGTCCTTCACTACTTTTTGCCTTTGCAATTTCATTCGCCATTTTATTTAAAATCTTATCACTAGATACTTGCATTCCTTGTCACCTCTTACTTTGTAGTTCTTTCTCAAATTGCCCCAGTTTCTCCACTGAACCAAATACTATTATCATATCATGTTCTTGCAGTTTTTCCTGCCCCGTTGGATTATGGATAATATCCCCATCTCTTAAAATCGCCAAAATCGTTACATCAAATTGATTTCTCACATTACTCTCTATTAACGATTTACTGGCTAAGATAGAACCTTTTCCAACTTGAATCTCTTCAATTACAAATGATTGCTCTATTCCATACAACACTGTATCAATATAATGAACTGTCAACGGATTCGCAATACCTTTCGCTATATGAATTCCCGCCATACTAGATGGATTAACAACCTTATTTGCACCAGCGCGGCGTAATTTCTCTTCTGTTTCTGGCTTTTCAGCTCTTGCTAAAATTTTAATTGCATCGTTCAGTCCTCGTGCGGTTAACGTAATAAATACATTTTCAGCATCGTTTGCTACTATAGCCACTAGACCCGCTGCCTTCGAAATTCCAGCATTATGTAATACTTGGTCTTCAGTTGCATCTCCATGTACATATAAAAGTTTTTCCTGCTCCAATATACTTTCATCTTTATCCACAACTACAAATGGAATTTTCTTTTCCTGTAATTCATGTACAACTTGAAGCCCTACTCTACCGCAACCACATACTATAATATGATTTTGTAACTGTGCTATTTGTTTATCCATCTTCTTCCTCCGCACTGCATGAAATAAATTCCCCTCAATGATCATAGCTGCTACTACACCCATTGCATACGTAACGATACCGACGCCAACAGGTATAATAAGGAGCGCAAAAAATTTCCCTGCCTGTGTTACAGGCACTACATCACCATATCCAACCGTTAATACAGTAATCATCGTCATCCAAAATGCTTGAAACAGGCTAATCTCTTCAATTGTCATAAATCCTAGCGTTCCTAGAATTACAACAAAGGTCATACATATAACTGCTATCCATAATTGCTTACGTGCATTCATATTATGTTTTAACTCTTTTCTCTATCTACAATCTTTGCCAGAGGAAATGAAATACGTATATACTAGAAACGGAATCTATGAAAGAGGTTGATATAATGAAGCTATTTCTTTCTGCCTTACAATGGGCACTATTTATTTTAGCTGGAAGTCTTATTGTACCAATTAGTGTCGCAACTAGTTACGGCCTTGATGGCGCTGAAGCTATCGCGTTTGTACAAAGAACATTATTTGTTCTCGGTTTTGCCGGCCTACTGCAAGCTATATTCGGTCATAAACTTCCTATCCAAGAAGGTCCTGCAGGCCTTTGGTGGGGAATTTTCTCCCTATATGCAAGTTTAGGCGTCGTATTATTTGGATCAAGCAATGAAACACTTAAGGTCCTTCAGTACGCTTTCCTACTAAGCGGAATTATTTGTATTATTCTTAGTGTTTTTGGACTTATCGATAAACTAGTTCGCTACTTTACACCAACAGTAATTGGAACGTATTTATTCCTTTTGGTCGCACAACTTAGTGGCTCCTTCTTAAAAGGCATGTTTGGCCTTGATGGACAACATACAGAGGTACAGCCAAAGGTATTTATTCTTTCACTCATTGTTATTTTACTATCTTTTTTCATTATGAAGCTATCTATTATTGGACAATATTCCGTTCTTTTCAGTATCGTCTGCGGCTGGATATTATTTGCGTGCTTCGGATTATCTAATCCAGTAACACCTGTGACAGATATAATTCGTCTTCCATCTCTGTTTGTTTTCGGGATGCCTCGCATTGAATGGAACATGGCAATTACGGTAGTTTTCGTCACACTACTACTTCTAACAAATATGTTAGCAAGTATTCGCGTTGTACAAAAGGTTGTTTCTAAGTATGAAGAAAATGCTCCAGATCGCTTCAAACAAGCTGGCATTATAACAGGAATAAATCAATTGCTAGGCGGTCTATTTTCAGCCATTGGCCCTGTTGCCATTTCTGGATCCGCAGGGTTTATTGCAACAACAAATATTTATAAGCGCCTTCCATTTATGTTAGGATCAAGCTTTATCATTCTTGTTAGTATATTCCCAAAGATTACTTCATTCTTTGCAGCCATCCCCATTGCAGTTGGGTATGCTGCAATTTATCCTGTATTTGCAAGCATGATTGGTCTAGCTTTCCGCGAATATGACACTGTACAAAATAAAGAACAATTATTTAAAGTAGCAGGTCTTTCAATCTTTACAGGAGTCGGCGTTATGTTCGTTCCAGCAGGAGCGTTTTCTACGCTACCACCATTTTTAGCATCATTTTTAAGTAACGGTCTTGTTCTTGGATCTGTAATGGCTATCTTGCTGGAAATATTATTTTCTCGTTCGCACGAAAAACAACCATCGTAAATTGGAAAACTTCCATTATTGCACTCTATCTTTAGAGTTGTTACGATAATGATACAGTGAAACTTTAATCAGTGGGGGGGTGTTCATCCCCACTGATTATTAGCCCGCACCAATCGGGCATTTGCGGGCAGTGGATCTCCCATCTAACTTCGTTGCTCCAGCTAAATTTTGAGTTGGGAGTCTTACTGCCCGCAAATAGCGGGATAAATTATCATGGGCAACACGCTCATGATAATTTATACTAACAATGCAGAACTTCTCCTAGTTTCATGCAAAGAAGTTCGATGTCTTACTATATATTCCCCACTATCTTCATAAAAATTTATTTCTATTTCAACAAAGAAAGGAATTTTCTATATGACTTATAAAATGATTGTTTTAGATTTAGATGATACTTTATTACGCGACGACCATACAATTTCACCTCGTACGAAAGAGGCTTTAATGACAGCACAAGAGCAAGGAGTTAAAGTTGTACTTGCTTCTGGGCGCCCAACGTTTGGTATGCGCAATGTTGCAAAAGAACTTCGTTTAGAGGAATACGGTAGCTTCATTCTATCTTTTAACGGCGCAAAAATTATTAACTGTAAAACAAATGAAGAAATCTTCAGTAGTACGCTATCTCCTGAAATCGTTCACAACCTATTTGAAATTAGTAAAACTGAAGACGTATGGATTCATACTTATATTGGCGATGATATCGTAACGGAAGAAAATAATCCGTATACTGAAATTGAGGGCGACATTACTGGTATGCCAATCGTTGTAGTAGATGGTTTTAAAGCCGCTGTAACAGAGCCTGTAGTAAAAGTATTAATGAACAAAGAAGCTGAACGTCTTGTTGAAGTAGAAAAGAAACTACAGAAACAACTAGAAGGTCAATTAAGCGTTATGCGCTCTAAACCATTCTTCTTAGAATTTACTGAACATGGTGTTACGAAAGGAACGAGCTTAAACCAATTAATCCAAAAACTTGGTATTAAGCGCGAAGAAGTTATCGCAATGGGCGATAGCTATAACGATCAAGCGATGATTGAATTTGCTGGTCTTGGCGTTGCGATGGGCAATGCACCAGATGATATTAAAGAAATTGCAAACTATGTAACAGATACAAATATGAACGATGGCGTTGCAAAAGTTGTAGAGAAATTCGTTTTAAAAACGGAAGTACTTGTTTAGTATTTTCATTCATAAAACCTATTTGAAGTCAAACACTTCAAATAGGTTTTTATTTAAATTACAACGCTTTTGTGACTATATTTTGAACTTTGCACTATTCTCGTAGTGTAAACTTTCTTTTTGTATATAATGAAACAAAATAGACTATTTCATTTTGAAAAAGAATACAAATTTACTATATACAAGCATACATTAAAGGAGGCTACTTCATGTTATCTACACCAATCGGAAGATTAAGAGCAATCGGCTTAATTGAGGGGATTTCTTTCCTATTACTATTATTTGTAGCAATGCCATTAAAATATTTTGCAGGGTTTGCAACAGCTGTTAAAATTACAGGCATGGCTCATGGCGTTTTATTTATTCTATTCATCTTTGCGGTAATTCAAGTAACAATCGTACACCGTAAAACAATTTTATGGGCACTTGGTGCACTTGTTGCATCAGTTATCCCATTTGGTACTTTTGTACTAGATGCAAAACTAAAAAATGAACAGTAATAGTAAAAAGGTAGTTAACAATCGTTAGCTACCTTTTTTGCGTTTATATATTCGGAATTTGCCAATCGATTTCTTTTTCATCCATGTTAGATAAAATCTCATTTACTTTAGAGTACGGCTTACTTCCAAAGAAACCACGTCTTGCTGATAATGGACTTGGATGTACGGACTCAACAATATAATGATTCGTATTCGTAATTAACTTTTTCTTCGCCTGAGCATGGCGTCCCCATAATATGAAAACAACTGGCTTTTCACGTTCATTTAATAGCTCAATTACGCGATCTGTGAAATGCTCCCATCCTTTTCCTTTATGAGAATTCGCCTCACCTTGACGAACCGTTAACACAGTATTTAATAGTAAAACCCCTTGCTCCGCCCATTTTACTAAATAACCATTATTCGGAATTTCATAACCGTATTCATCTCGAAGTTCTTTGTACATATTTAGCAATGATGGCGGCGTTTTAATACCAGGTTGTACCGAAAAGCTTAAACCATGTGCTTGATTCGGTCCATGATATGGGTCTTGTCCTAAAATAACAACCTTTGTATTTTCATAACTTGTATACTCTAGAGCGTTAAAAATATCTTCTTTCTTTGGATAAATCACATGCTCCTCATACTCTTCTTTTAAAAAGTTAGCTAAATTTTGATAGTATTCTTTCTCAAATTCTGGCCCAAGTAATGGTCCCCAATCATTCTGCAAAATGTTTTCCATGCCTTCACTTCCTATCCAATTAATTCACCATATCCTGCCTTGTAAATACTACAAATGAAATGATAAGGGAAACTACTGCCCAAACCGTTAAATTCATTAAAGAGAATCCCATCGATAATCCTTGTAATGCAGGCAGTTTTCCTGATAAATAATCCGTTAGCGATAAGTTGACACTAAAAATGTATTTCGCCCCTTCCCAAGACGTTGCGAATGAACTTAAAATGCCGCCTGCGATTAACGCAGCTAACATAACGCCCATTCCAGCTGGTGTATTCCGAATTAAAGCAGAAACCATAAATGATATAGTTCCAACCACAATAGCAACAAACCAAGCTAGTCCGTACGCCATTAAAATGTATTGCCACTGCGGAATAAGGTGTACAAAGTTTGTATTTAACGTTTCCTTATCAATGACGAATCCTGTTAACACAGGTAAATTCCATCCAGAGTATCCAAATACAAGCCCTGATAATGCATAAGCAAACAAACCGACAAGAAGCAATATGAGCGAAATGAAAAATAACATCGTCACATATTTACTAAGGAGTATTTTCCAGCGCCGAATTGGCCTCGTCAGAAGCATTTTCATCGTACCATCGCTTCGTTCTCCTGAAACAATATCAATGGCGACAATCATAACGAGCAATGGAATAAATAACGTTATTCCTTGTTCAATAAACGCCCTCACAAATGTCGGTGCTCCTGGCGCAGTCGGATTAATATTATGATCTAAATAATATTGTTGTTGTTCCACTCTTACTTTTAACCAATCCCGCCATTCTTCTGGCAATCTAGAATTGTTCAAGCGGTTTTGTGAATCAACAATTTGTTGCTGTAATGATACTTTCCAATCGGTCGTACCAAGCCTTTTTTGCGTCGTTTCTATTTCACGATACTGAGCATACACAAAAAGTGGAATCAAGATTGCTAAAATAAGCATGACAACAACAATTCGTTTCTTACGATAAATCTTTTCTGATTCATTTAAAACTAGATTCGCAAATTCACGCATGTTGCTCACCCCTTGTGAGTTCAATAAATAAATCTTCTAGCGTAAATACAAGCTCTTTGACGCTATGTACATCTATCCCGTTTTCTACAAAGTGCTTATTCCAAACATTAATAGACGCAACATCCATACGACATAATAAACGCTCATCTTCTACACTAACTTCCTCTATCTCTTCAGCAGCGTCTAACATGTCTTTCGCTTTGGAAATCGGTGTAACGACCCATTCCACACGATCACTCGCTGTTTTGATCAACTCTTCAATAGGTGCAACTGTTATCATTTTTCCTTTATGAATAATAGCAACACGGTCGCATATCAGTTGCACTTCACTTAGCAAGTGACTCGAAATAAATACACTCATATTTTCTTCTTTTACAAGCTTATGTATAAATTCCCTAAGCTCTCTAATCCCAGCTGGATCTAAACCATTCGTCGGTTCATCTAATATGAGCAATTTCGGGTTTCCAAGTAGCGCCTGTGCAATTCCAAGGCGCTGCTTCATACCAAGGGAATATGTTTTTACCTTATCGTGAATACGCTCATCTAAATGAACCATTTTTGCAATTTCAATAATACGTTCATCTGATATATCACCAAGCATGCGCGCAAATTGCTTTAAGTTTTCCCATCCCGTTAAATATGTATAAAGCTCTGGGTTTTCAACGATACTTCCAATTTGACGCATCGCTTCTCTGAAATTTTCCTTAATAGAATAACCACCGATAGAAATAGTACCTTCTGTCGCTTTAATCAGTCCGACTAACATTCGAATTGTTGTCGTTTTCCCGGCTCCGTTCGGTCCTAAAAAGCCAAACACTTCTCCTTGTTTTACATCAAATGAAATGTCCTCTACAAGCGTCTTCTTTCCAATTACCTTCTTCAAGTCTCGTACAGAAAGTATCGTCGTCATTTTACCCCTCCTTGCTCTAGTTTTAATTTACTTACAACATTTTGGACTAAACGCTCCGCCATATATGTGTAACCTACTTCATTCGGATGAAAATGATCTGAGTATAATAAATCTTTCCCACGATTTTGGAATAAATCAAATGTCGGTGTAATATATACGTTTTTATCATTTAATGCTAACTTCTCTAAAGAAGCGTTCCAATCAACAACAATATTTGATGAACCTCTCAAATCTTCTACATCTTCAAAAGGATTGTATAATCCTAACCAAAAAATAGGGCTATCTGTGTTTAATTTACGAATTTCTTCTATAATTTTCTTCGCTTCATTTTGAAACGTTTCCGTATCAGGACGATACGTCTCTAAATCTATCTTTCCGAGCGATTCCCATCCTGGGAACAAATCATTTCCTCCAATTGTTAAAACAATTACATCTGCTTGCTTAATTGAATATTGAGCTCCGCTGCTTTCGATTTGTTTTAACAAATCGGGCATTTTCGCACCACTAACTGCCAAATTGCTTAGTGCAACTTTTTGTTTATAATCTTTTTGTAAATTCTCTTTCATTCGTCCAATATAGCCAATTCCTTCTTTATCACCAACGCCGCGCGTTAACGAATCACCTAAACTAACTACTTGTAACGTTCCTGTTTTCTTTTTCTCTTTTTCCACTACGTCAGTCTTCGTAATTAATTTTGAAGCTTTCGGATTTAATACATCATTTACACCCGAAACAAAACCATATGCAAATAAACAGAAAGACGCAATTGTAATGAGTAGAATTACTTTTACTAATTTTGATCTCATATCAAAACCCCTTTTAGCCCCTATAGATTGTCCATAATTATACCAAACGAATTTTCGAAAAGCGATTTTCACACCTTCTCTATTATGTCGTTTCCCTATCTACCAAATCTGGTAATAACTCTACATGTTTCACATCTATTTCCTCATCATTAATCTTTTCATATAATAATTCAAATGCCTTTACACCAACATTTTTACTAGAATGCGAAATCGTCGTAATACCTAATATATTTGCCACCTCTTGATCATCACATCCGATAATCGTAATATCCTCTGGGATACGAATTCCTTGTTTTTTCGCCTCCGTTACCATTCCTGCAGCAATATGATTGCAAGATACAAGAAAAGCCGTCGGTTTTACAGACATACGAGCCCATTCCCTGACTACATTGCGCCCATCTTCCACCGTAAAACAGCCCTTAAACTTCCAGGCATCTAACGGTGTTACAACAATCTGTTGAAGTGAATCCTCATACGCTTTTTTTCGCCTCTGGCTATTAATACTATTACTTCTTCCAATGCAATATCCGATACGTGTATGACCAGCATCTATTAAGCTTTTCATCCCGCGCAAAAATACTTTGTAGTAATCAATATGTACACTCGAAATGAATTTCGAATCTATTTCTTCACACATCACAATTGGACCAAACTTCGTATACTCTTCAAGCTTTTCCTTACTATTTGTCCGTGAACATATAATTACTCCATCAAGCTTTTTCATTTTTAACATATGTAAAATTTCAAGCTCTTTTTCTTCGCTATAATTTGTCTGGCAAAGCATCATATTATAATTGTTCTTTGCGGTTTCCTTTGATATCCCCCCAATAATGGCACTGTAATATTGATCATTTACGTGCGGCAATAAAACGCCAATTACATTCGTTTTTCCTTTCACTAAATGAATCGCATTCACATTTTGCGTATAATTTAATTCTTCAATAATCGCTAAAATCTCTTTTCGTTTCTGTTCATTCACATACGGATGATTATTGAGTACACGTGAAACAGTTGAAACAGATACCCCAGCAAGTTCAGCAATCTTTCTTATATTAGTCATCTCATTCTCCCCTTCCCCTCAAAAATTCTCGCTTGACCTGGTAAGCTTTCCACAGTATATCCTTTCTTAGCAAATACATTTTGAAAGGATATACAACTATGCTTCGATTCAAACTAGAATATATATTTTTCATTGGCGGTTTACTCATTCTCGCCATCGGTATTAATATGATGACGACAATTACTTCCTTTGGACTTAGCCCTTATGATTCCTTCTTTATTGCACTATATCAAAATTTTGGGATAAGTATTGGTTTTTGGATTTTCATGATTAACTTTGTTTTTACCCTGATCGTACTCTTTTGGGACAAAAAACAAATTACAATCGGCACAATTGTCACAATGATTCTTATTTCTCTTTTTGTTGATTGGGTTGGTTCTATTACGACTATTATGGATGCTATCCGCTCTCTTCCAAAATATATAACACTTGTTTGCGGAAATCTATTCGTCGGAGCCGGAATTGGTCTTTACGTCTCTACTAACCTTTGCGCAGCACCTCAAGAGGCTTTCGTTTTAACTGTTGCTGAGAAAAAGAAATGGACATTTAGAAGAACAGAAATTTCATTAGCTTTTTTATTTTTGACATTAAGCTTCTTATTAGATGGGCCAATCTATTTTGGAACAATTATCTTATCCTTTACAACAGGTTGGATTATTCAAGCTTTTATTCAAGTTGGTACGCAGATTTTAAATAGAAAAAAACCTATTAAGCAAGCCGCTTAATAGGTTTTTTCGTTTTATTAGAAGAGATACTACTTAGCATCTCCTTCAATTCGATAATTTGCTTTCACACAATCTATTTCTTCATACGATTGCAATGTATGTAGAATGTACTCATAATCCGCAAGAGAAGCACGATGCGTTACAATTACTATTTCTGCTTTCCCTTTCTCTTCAAGTGGCATTTGAATGATCTTTTCAAAACTAACACCGCGCTCAGAGAACAATGATGTAATTTTTGCAAATACACCAATTTCGTCTTTCACATGAAGTCTTAAAAACTTTTTCACAATAATTTCATCTGGCTCTTTTAGTACCTTTTGATATTGCGGAACTACAGCACTATTTCCTGTTACACCTAACCTAATATTTTGCATTACAGCAACTAGATCAGAAACAACAGCTGTCGCTGTCGGTAAGCTTCCTGCTCCCGGGCCATAAAACATCGTTTCTCCTACCGCTTCACCATACACATACACAGCATTATATTCATTTTGCACTGCCGCAAGAGGGTGTGCATTTGGAAGTAAAGTTGGCTCAACTGTAACCTCTAATTTCTCGCCATCTCGCTTTGCAAGGCCAATTAATTTAATTGTATAGCCTAAGCTCTTACTATATTCAATATCTTCTGCTGTAATAGAAGTAATCCCTTTTACCTTCACATCTCCAAGCTCTACATTTGTAGAGAAACCGAGAGTAGCCAAAATCGTCATTTTTCTTGCTGCATCCAAACCTTCTACGTCTGATGTTGGATCTGCTTCTGCAAATCCAAGCTGCTGAGCTTCTTTTAACACGTCGTTATATGCTCTCCCTTCGTCTGACATTTTCGTCAAAATAAAATTTGTCGTTCCATTTACAATTCCCATTACTTTCGTAATAAGATCTGAAGAAAGTCCTTCTACGATGCTTCGTAAAATCGGAATTCCTCCCGCTACACTTGCTTCATAAAATAGATCAGCCTTATTATCCTTTGCTACCGCTAATAATTCCGCTCCGTGTAACGCCATTAAATCTTTATTTGCAGTCACAACGTGCTTCCCACTTTGTAAAGCTTGTAAAATATATGCTTTCGCATCATCAATGCCACCCATCACTTCGATGACAACATCAATATTTGGATTATCTAGAATTTCATTCACATTTTGTGTTAATAGAGTAGAAGGCACGTCGACCTCTCTCTCTTTCTCAATGTTTTGCACCAATACTTTCGTTACTTTCACTGGACAACCTACTTGGTGTATAAGTCGTTCTTGATGATCTGTAATAATACGAACTACACCACTACCAACTGTCCCAAGACCTAATAACCCCACTTGAATTTCTTTCATAATACTGTCCACCCCTCAAAAATTGTGTTTAGATGAATTATATAGACGAAAAATCTGAAAAACAATGAATTTAGAACATTCGGAAAAATAAAGGTTCATCTTTACAAGGAAAACGCTACCACGTGTTACACAATCATTTACAATACATAAGGGGTTTCTTGATACACGTAATAATTCAACCAATTAGAGAATAATAAATTCCCGTGACCCCTCCACCTAACAAGTGGCCTCTCATTTGGATTATTATGTTTAAAATAATTTTTTGGCACATCAATATTTAACCCTTTTTGGCAGTCCCGTTCGTATTCTTGCTTTAACGTATCACAACTGTATTCACTATGTCCGAGTGCGAAAACTTGCCTTCCATCTTGCCCAATAGCAAGATGAACACCTGCTTCTTCAGAATTGGCTAATAACGTTAATTCTTTCACCTTTTCAATATCACTCTCTCTTACTTCTGTATGACGAGAATGCGGAGCAAAAAACACTTCATCAAACCCTTGTAACAATTTCACATGTTGCTCGCGAACCTCATGTTCAAATACACCAAACATTTTTTCCGCAAGAGGATACTTCGGCACACCATAGTGATAATACAAACCTGCTTGTGCCCCCCAGCAAATATGAAGCGTAGATGTTACATTCGTTTTTGAATACTCCATAATACGTCCAAGCTCTTCCCAATAATCTACCTCTTCAAAAGAAAGAGTTTCAACTGGTGCTCCTGTAATAATGAGTCCATCAAATTTTTCATCCTCAATATCACGAAATGTTTTATAGAAGCTCGTTAAATGGTCCTGCGCTACATTGCGAGACAGATGCGATTCCATATGAAGTAAATGAACATCTAATTGCAACGGCGTATTTCCAATTAAACGAAGTAATTGCGCCTCTGTTTCTTGTTTTGTAGGCATTAAATTTAATATAGCAATTTTCAAAGCACGTATATCTTGTGTTACTGCTCGCTCCTTCGTCATTACAAAAATATTTTCCTTCTGCAATACTTTGCGAGCTGGTAAATCTTTATCAATTATGATCGGCATGTTGTTTGCCTCCGACTAGCGCCGCTTCTAAATCTGCAATAATATCAGAAACATCTTCTATACCGACCGATAAACGGATTAAATCAGATGTAACGCCAGCTAAACGCTGATTTTCTGCGCTTAATTGTCTGTGCGTCGTACTAGCAGGATGTATTACACAAGTTCTTGCATCAGCTACATGCGTTACAAGAGTTGCAAGCTTTACATTTGCGATAAATTCTTTCGCTGCTTCTAATCCGCCCTTAATACCAAATGTTAAAACTCCACTAGCACCTTTTTTCAAATACTTTTGTGCTAACGAATAATTTTCATTACTATCTAATCCAGGATAATTCACCCATTCAATGCGATCATGATTAGCAAGCCACTTAGCAACTTCGAGAGCATTTTCACTATGACGCTCCATTCGTAAATGCAATGTTTCAAGGCCAATGTTGCTAATATATGCATTGAATGGGCTCATACAGTTTCCGTAGTCTCTTAATAACTGAACGCGTGCTTTCACAATATACGCTGCTGCTCCAAAATTTTGAACATAGCTTACGCCATGATAACTCGGGTCAGGTTCGACAAGCTCAGGGTATTTTCCATTTGTCCAATCGAAGTTCCCTCCGTCTATTACAATCCCACCTAGAGAACTTGCATGGCCATCAATATATTTCGTTGTAGAATGGACAATGATATTTGCCCCATGTTCAAACGCCTGGCATAAATAAGGCGTCGCCAATGTATTATCAACGATAAAAGGTACTTCTAATTCTTTTGCTGCCGCTGAAAGTTCTTTGAAATTCAAAACGTTCATTGCTGGATTTCCTAACGACTCTGCATAAACGAGTTTTGTCTTATCATTAGCAAGTGCCGCAATTTCATCTGCCGTTAAATTAGGATTAAAGAACGTAACATCTATGCCCAGCTTTCGCAAACTCACTCCAAATAAATTAAACGTTCCTCCGTAAACAGTTGAAGAACAAAGTAAATGGTCTCCACTACTGCAAATATTTAAAACCGCAAGCATAATGGCTGCCTGCCCAGAAGCTGTTGCAACAGCCCCTACACCGCCTTCTAAATCTGATAACTTCTGCTCAAATGCAGCTAGAGTAGGATTTCCAATACGCGTATATATATATCCTTCTGCCTCTAAATTAAATAGTGCTGCTAAATCATCTGAAGTATCGTATTTATACGTTGTACTTTGATAAAGCGGCAAAACACGCGGCTCACCATTTTTTGGCGTATAGCCGCCTTGCACACAAATCGTTCCTTTCCCCCATGATTCTCCCATCTCTCATTCTCCTTTCTTTTATCCCGCTATTTGCGGTCAGTAAGACTCCCACCTCAAAATTCGGCGAATGCGAGGAAGTTAGGCGGGAGATAACTACCTGATTGGTGTGGGCTAATAATCCGCGGGGGAGGGACAAAACCCCCACTGATTAAAGTTTCACTTTATGCAAAATAAAAAACTGCCCCTTTCCTGAAAACAAGAAAGGAGCAGTTTGAAAACACGCTCTAAAGGATCTTTCTTATCTCTCAGGATTATTACCTGCAGGATTTGGCACAATTCCGTTATACGGCTGTTGCCAAGGTTTCATCGGGCCTGTCCCTCCACCTTTTCTTGATAAGACTATGCAATTACCGTTGATTTTATAGCAATAATTTCCTGATGTCAAATAGTTTTTCTGAATGTTCTAAATTAAATGTAAGGAATTTAATACAAACAATAAAAGAAATATATTCCATATTCATTTGAAAAAGACCTTTTAAAAACTTCGATCAATATATAGAATTAAATAAGTAGTTTAAGCGTATAGGTTCAAGATTCTCACGAGACCTCAATATATTGAATAAGCCCACCTCTCAAAAAGATACTATATATATTCAATTCATTTCATACTAGCATATCTAATCTTCTCTAGATCAAAACTCACATAACGGAGGTATAACATGACAAATAAAAAGGACATGAACTATATACTAGTCCTATATGGCATTCTTCTAGGCTCTATAGTAGGAGCTACAGTTTGGTTATTTTTAGTTACGATAAATATCGGAATTCATTTTATTTGGGGATACTTACCTACGGTTTTCTCTTCTCCCCCTTATTACACCATTTGTGTAACAATCATCGGTGGTATCCTCGTTGGTTTAACACAAAAATACTTCGGTACATATCCACGTCTTATGCCGGAAGTGATGGCTGAATATAAAAAAACAGGTAGAATTGAATACCGTTTTGTACATAAAGCTACTTTAACTGCGATTATCGTTTTAATATTTGGAGCTAGTTTAGGACCAGAAGCTGCACTTGTTGGAATTATCGGTGGACTTTGTACATGGGTAGGAGATCGCTTTAAATTTGCTTTAAAGGGAATGAATGAACTAACAGAGGTTGGAATTGGTGCCACTTTAAGTGTTATTTTTAATGCACCATTATTCGGTTATTTAGCTCCGAATGAAAATGAGGGTGAGCAAATTAATGAATTTTCGAAAGGAAAAAAAGCAATCGTATATTTAGCTACCACTTTTGCTGGTTTTTCCGTTTATTTATTGCTTAGTAAACTCGATAATCGCGGATCCTTTATCGTTGATTTTGGGGAAGGGTCTCTTGCTCTTAATGAATGGATCGCCTTTCTACCACTTGCTAGCATTGGTGCTATAGTTGGTTTCTTTTATTTCAAATTAGAATTCACATTAGAGAAATTAATCCACCCCTTCAAAGAATACAAGGTATCACTTGGAATTATAGGCGGTATTTTATTAGGAATTACAGGAACTTTTCTTCCTTACACGTTATTCTCAGGGGAACATCAATTAAAAGATTTAGTCGTTGAATGGAGCCATTTATCCTTCTGGGTACTACTTCTTTCAGGAATTTTAAAATTATGTATTACTGCCGTTTGTTTAAATACGGGTTGGCGCGGCGGACATATTTTCCCAATTATATTTGCTGGATCAAGTATCGGATATGCTATAGCTTCTATTATCCCTATAGATCCAATAGCTTCTGTAGCCATCGTCACGACAGCTATTTCAAGCTATGCATTAAGAAAACCAATAGCTATAACATTACTATTACTCATGTTTTTCCCGCTCAATTTATTATTACCGATGCTCGGGGCAGCCGCGATTGGGAATGCATTTCCGCTTCCTAAACATAACGAAACTACAAATTAATAAAAATAGGCAGTGGGGACAAAAGTTCCACTGCCTATTCTTATTATACGTGCTGCTTTAATAGCGCGTGTAACTCTTCAAAACTATGCACTTCATATGTTGGCACAATCTCGCTATCATTTGATTTCTTTTCTGGATTAAACCAACAAGTATCAATTCCTGCTACATATCCACCTTTAATATCGGCACTTAACGAATCCCCAATAATGAGTCCTTCTTCAGAAGCGAAGTTAGGAATACGTTCAAAAACATATTCAAAATACTCTTTCATCGGCTTTTGGAATCCCGTATCTTCAGAAACAAAAATATCTTTAAACAATGAATGTAATCCTGCATTACGCAAACGTTTATCTTGCGTCTTAGAAATACCGTTTGTCACTATATATAAATCATACTCACTTTGAATTTGATTTATAAATTCAAACGCACCTTGGATTAGTTGGTTTCCTTCTTCTAAGTAGCTGCGATAATTATTTTCGAATAATATCCCATCTACTTCTTCCTCGTACTCTTTAAACAAAATCGAAAATCGTGTATTTACGACTTCATCACGATTTATTTCACCTTCTTCAAAAGCATCCCAAAGGCTTTTATTAATTTTTTTATACTGCGCTTCAACCTCGCTAGTTAAAGGAATCCCCTTCTCTTCAAAGAGCATACGTAACGCCACTTTCTCTGCCTTCTGAAAATCTAACAATGTATCATCTACATCAAATAGCAATGTTTTATATTTTTTCATAAACCCCTCACACTCTCTTTTCTACAAAAACAAATTTACATAAATCGTATCATTCTTCCTTGTAAAAATAATAGGAGATATCTCATACTACAAACAGGGGTGAAAATATGAAAATCAGTAAAAATGAGAAAGAAATTTATCAACACATGCAAATTCATCAATTCCATACTCTTTTTTCCTTTCATGTCTTACCATATGTAGAACTACATTCTTTTCAAAAGAAAGAGATGATATGTAAGGAGGGAGTCGACCTCCCTTATCTCTATTACTTAATTTCCGGGAAAGCAAAAATATATATGAGCCATAAAAATGGGAAAGTCTCTTTAATTAATTTTATTCAAGCACCTTCATTCATTGGAGAATTAGGATTAATTGGCGTAGAATCTGTTACAAAAGCGGTTGAGGTGATTGAAGATTGTATTTGCTTAGCGCTTCCTCTTAAAGATTGTCAGCATCTTTTATTGCAAGATGCTACCTTTCTACAGAAACTATGCAAATTTATTGGAGAAAAAACAATTACCCGAACAGAAAGTTATGCCAAAAACAATAGTTATCCGTTCGAAAATCAATTAGCGGCTTTTATTCTATTAACAGAACAAAATAACAGTTATACAGAAAAACATACTGAGGCTTCGGAATACTTAAATGTCAGCTACCGTCACCTTTTATATGTATTAAACCAGTTTTGCCAGCAAAACTACTTAAAAAAGGAAGGACGAACATATTATATACAAGATCGAAATCAATTAGAAAAACTTGCTGACGAGCTAAAAATATAAAAAACAGCATTAACATAAAAGTTAATGCTGTTTTTTGAGTGGCGATTATAATTTAAATTAAAATTTACTTGCTACTTTAGCCGCTTCTTCAAGACCTGCTGCAATGATCTCTTCTGCTTTATCTGGGAATTGGTTATGTCCTTCAATAACTACCGTTTCCATGTTTGTTGCACCGAAGAAGCCCATCATGCTCGCTACATATTTTACAGCCATTTCCATTTCAGCTGCTGGTCCTTCAGAATATACGCCGCCGCGTGCATTTAATAATGCAATCTTCTTATCTCCAATAAGCCCAACTGGACCTTCTGGTGTATATTTAAACGTTTTACCAGCACGGTTTAAATAATCAATATACGTGTGTAATACGGCCGGAATCGTTAAGTTCCATAATGGGAAACCGAAAACTACTTTATCAGCTTCTAAGAATTGATTTAAATACTTATCAGCAACTGCTACCACTTTTGCTTCTTCTTCTGTTAAATCAAATCCTCTACCTGCTTTGAATGTACCATTAATCATATCTACGCCTACATATGGTAATTCTTCTTTATATAAATCAAGTTCTACCACTGTATCATTCGGATGCGCTTCTTTATAGTTTTCTAAAAATGCCTCGTATAATTTCACACTAACTGCTTGTTCCGCTGGGCGGTTGTTTGCTTTTACAAATAAAACTGTTGCCATTGTTTTTCCTCCTACTACTCACTCTTATGTTGTTATATATTACTTACGAAAAAGGGTACTCCCTTATAATTATTGTTGCTTACAAATACATTTTATCTTTATATCAAGACAATTACGTCCTCACATAGACGTATTTTTCCATAAAAAAAGTCCACCTTCTAAAGGCGAACTAGGTCTTACGACTTTTGTCTTATACGATTCCATTTTTCACTGCATATAATGCTGCTTGTGTGCGATCGGATAAATGTAACTTACTCAAAATACTACTCATATGAGCTTTTACCGTTTTTTCTGTAATAACTAAAACAGAAGCAATTTCTTTATTACTCATCCCTTTCGCCAATAACTGCAATACTTCATTTTCTCTCGCCGTTAATACATCCACTTGAACGGAAGGTTCTTCTTCTTTCTCTTCCTGTGGTAATGTTTGAGAAAGAAGAGCATTTGCTATATCTGGATGTAATTGAATATTACCTTTATACGCGCTTCGAATAGCTTCAACAAGCTGATCTGGTTCAATATCTTTTAAAATATAACCGCTCGCCCCAGCTTTTAGTGCCGGCAATACATGAGCTTGATCAGAAAAACTAGTCAATACAATTACTTTCACGTTTGGATATTCTTTTTTAATACAAGCTGTTGCCTCAATTCCATCCATCTCAGGCATATATAAATCCATTAATACGACATCTGGACTCGTTTCGCCTACTTTCACTAGCGCCTCTTTCCCATTGTTTGCTTCACCAACTAATTCAAAATCTTCCTGTGTGCTTAGAAAAAATGCTAATCCTTTTAAAACAACTGTATGATCATCAACTAACAATACTTTTATTTTCACAAACTTCCCTCATTTTCACATCATAATGGTACATTTACTTTTATACTCGTTCGTTTCTTACTACTTACAATTTTAATTGTTCCACCAACTAATTCTACTCTTTCACGCATCGTAGTCATACCGAGTGATTTCTTCTCTTTTATATCCTTTTCTACAAACCCATTTCCTTGATCGACTATTTCTAATGATACATTTTTCTCCGTCACTTTGAAATAAATCGTCGCTTCTCTTACATTCGCATGCTTACTTACGTTATTTAAAGCTTCTTGTCCAATTCGCCATAGCGCTTCTTCTACTACACGCGGCAAATCACGTACACCTGTAACTTGCTCCCGAATTTTCAATCCTAAACTTTCACCATATTGCTTTAAAGCTGGTAATAACCCTTTCTCTAATCCAGCTGGACGGAGCTGCCAAATTAATGTCCTCATTTCCTTTAAGGCACCTTGTGCTAATTCACGCATCTCATACAAAGACTGATCTACCTTTTCATTTTGACCCTTTAAGACAGCTTCAGCGCCTTTCGTCATAAACGTTAATGAAAACAACTTTTGTGAAACAGAATCATGTAAATCTCTAGCTAAACGATTACGCTCTTCCATTCGTACAAGTTCGCGACGTTTTTCATTTAATCTTAAGTTCTCTATCATTAATGAAATATGATTTGCTAACGCTTGTACTACATCTATCGTATTTATATCAAATTCTCCATTATTAGAACTTACACTTAATACTCCAAATATATGATCTTGAATATGTATCGGAATAGCGATAACTGCCCTATTGGGATGTTCTATATTACCAACCTGACGCTTCAACAAAACAGATTCTTCTTTTTCCAACGCTTCCTGTGCTGCTGCCCTCAAATCATCTTGTAGTTCACCTTTCTTATAAGAAGCTCTCACAGCTAGTTCATTTTCTTCTCTAATAAAGAATACAACTTGCTCCCATAGAAATAAGCTCCCTATTTGCATTACAATCTCTTCTGGTAATGCATTAAATTTATGAATTGTCCTTAAAGCTTGAATAAAGCGTTCTAACTTTACATAATAATGAGCTCTTCTCTTTTCATTTTCATACAGTTTTGTACGCTTTAATGCCGTTCCAATTTGAAAGGCAACTGATTGTAATAGTACTAATTCTTCTTCCGAAAAATGCGTTTTACCTGGGCTAGCTACATTTAACACGCCAAATTCATCTTCTCCCGCTTTTAGCGGTACTGTCGCATGATGTACAATCCCTTCTGTATCTCCCCAGTTGTATTCAATCGCATTATTAATTCTCTTACATTCAATAATATTAACTGCTCGCTCTAGTTTTCCTTCCACAAAGCGGTGTAAGCACCAGCAATTCCCCTCACACATCGGTCGTTTATTTTCGAATTTCAATCCCTCTGGTAATTGGTAATCAATTAATTTTGTATATCTACCATTTTCATCCGCAAGGAAAATCCATCCTGTCGTTAAACCAGTTACATTCAACAGCTTTTCCAGCACAGCTTGAAGTACGTGATATGTATCATTTGAGGTATTCAACGTTTCTGCAATCTCTTTTAATATAACTAATTCATTTGTACGATTCTCTTGAAACATAATTCGTCTCCTACATACAAGATTTTAAATAGTACTTAACATAAATCATCTACTTTTCACTTTGTACTTATTCGTAACATTGATATAATGGTGAAAACATAGTTTTCATTATATCACTTGAGGGGGCTTTCATAATGACATTAAATAAGGCACTTACTATCGCTGGTTCTGACACAAGTGGCGGTGCTGGTATACAAGCAGATTTAAAAACATTCCAAGAACTTGGTGTATACGGAATGACATCCCTTACGACAATCGTAACGATGGATCCACATAACGGCTGGGCACATAACGTATTCCCAATCCCAGCTTCTACATTAAAACCACAATTAGAAACGACAATTGAAGGCGTTGGCGTAGATGCTTTAAAAACGGGTATGCTTGGATCAGTAGAAATTATCGAAATGGTTGCGGAAACAATTGAAAAGCACAATTTCGAAAATGTAGTAGTTGATCCTGTTATGGTATGTAAAGGAGCGGATGAAGCGTTACATCCTGAAACAAATGACTGCTTACGTGACGTTCTTGTTCCAAAGGCATTAGTCGTAACGCCTAACTTATTTGAAGCATATCAATTAAGTGGTGTGAAAATTAATTCTCTTGAGGACATGAAAGAAGCTGCAAAAAAAATCCATGCTTTAGGCGCTAAATACGTACTGATTAAAGGTGGTAGCAAACTAGGTACAGAAACTGCTATTGATGTGTTATATGACGGCGAAACATTCGATCTTCTAGAATCAGAAAAGATTGATACGACAAATACACACGGTGCAGGTTGTACATATTCTGCTGCAATTACAGCAGAACTTGCAAAAGGAAAAACGGTGAAAGAAGCAGTAAAAACTGCGAAAGAATTCATCACAGCTGCAATTCGTCATTCATTTAAGATTAACGAATATGTAGGACCAACACATCACGGTGCATACCGCAAATTCGTTGCACCGAAAGAACTTGTCTAACATAAAGCTTTTTATTAATAAATTTAAAAATAGATTAAAACCCACAGAACATTTATTGTTCTGTGGGTTTTAATTACTTTACAGAAATGTTTTAAAGTACTCCCCAAATTCCTATGATGCTGAACTAACCTTGTTTCTACCATTTCTTTTTGAATAATATAACGCATCATCCGCTGATTGAATAAATTGCTCAGGTGATTTTTTATATTCTGAAAGCCCAACAGAAACTGTAATTTTAATTTTTTCCCCATTTTGCAGTTGAAATGAATGCTTTTCAACTGCTAGTCGAATTTGTTCCCCTATACGAGTTCCAAATGCTATCATTTTTTTCGGTAACAACAGAGCAAACTCTTCGCCACCCTTTCGAAAGACTAAATTTGGGAATGGTGCATTTTCTAACAAAATACGCCCTAGTTGTTTTAACACTTCATCTCCAGCAGGATGACCGTACGTATCATTTACATACTTAAAGTGATCAATATCTATAAGTAATAAACAAAGTGAATCATTTTTCATATGCTTGCTACCAATATGACGATTCATCTCGAAATCAAACTGTCTTACATTTCCTAGATTCGTTAATGCATCTATCGTTGCATAATGCTTCATCGTTTGAAATAATTCATTGGATTGCAATACGTAACTTGCACTTACAAATGTGATGTATGCTGCTACAATACAACAAATTAAATATAATACCACTACAGATACATCCTTAAATAAAATAGACAGTGGTAATATTAAAATAGACAAGCTATACACATTAAGCCATATCCACTTTGTAAATATAGAAATTTTCATCCGCCAAATGAAGACAATACCAATTCCGGTTACTATGATGGTATAGCAAGCCAACTCAGAGGCTAAAGAGTAATCAGTAAAAAGTAGCCGAGTTATTAAAATGATAGCAACTGTTATACTACTGGCTATCGGCCCCCCAATTATAACTGCCAAAATAACTGCCAAGTAACGTAAATCCAACAGACTATCTTCAATATGTACACCAAAATGCATTAATAATACACCTAATATCCCAGTAAAAATACCTACTACACATTTTTGCCAAACAGCGAATCCCTCTTTTAACGGCTTATCTCTTAAAAGCTGACCACCTACAAAGATAAAGGAAAGAATAATTGTCATATTTACAAATAGATCTCTGAACATAAAATAATCTCCCTACTTTTTCTTTTCCATCTATCCCTTTCCATATGTTATTGTATTACGAAATCCCTATAATTCCCAAACTTTTTTATTTTGTTGTTCCACGTGGAACAACAAAATAAAAAGGGACGAAATTTCGCCCCTTCCATTAACAACATCGTGATATTTTTCCGCCTTTTGCATTAAATCTAGCTTCTTGTGCCTCAGCAAAAAATTGCTTTTGACATAAAATTTTCTCTTCTGGATGATTTATTTTCATGTGATTTACATACGTTTCATAACTTGGAACTCCGACAAGTAAACTAATAAATTGCTTTCTCTTTCCCCATACGTTCCGTAAATTTTTAAGCATAGTTCCTCGACTCACTTTCATCTTTTGGAATATATGGTGCCTCCTTTAACGGCATTGGCTTATTTCTTAATACTTGAATCCAAATTCGAATTGCAGAAATTAATACAGCAATTACAACTATCATAAAAATTCCACAAAGTGCCGCATCAATATAGTCATTAAAAATAATTTGTTTCATTTGCGCAACATTTTTAGCTGGAGCTAATATCTTACCATCATCTAATGCTCCCTGAAACACTTTCGCATGTGATAGAAATCCTATTTTAGGATTTTCATGAAATAACTTTTGATAACCAGCTGTCATCGTTACAATAAGTAATCCTATAGTCGGAATAAGCGTTACCCAAACGTATGCCTTTTTCCCCATTTTGAATAAAATTGTCGTTCCAAGTAATAGTGCAATCCCCGCTAACATTTGATTTGCAATACCGAAAAGTGGCCATAGCGTATTAATTCCACCGAGAGGGTCAACCACCCCTTGATATAAGAAGTACCCCCAGCCTAATACACATAACGTTGTAGCAACCACATTCGCTATTGTGGAATCTGTTTTCGCAAACGGCTTGTACACATGCCCTAAAATATCTTGAATCATAAATCGTCCTACACGTGTTCCAGCATCAATCGTTGTTAAAATAAATAGTGCTTCAAAAAGAATGGCAAAATGGTACCAAAATGCCATCATCGCCGTTCCACCTATTACTTGTGAAAATATATGTGCCATACCAATTGCTAATGTTGGTGCGCCACCTGTACGTGATAAAATGGTCTGTTCTCCAACGTTAACAGCAAGTTCTTTTAATTCATTCGGTGTAATAGCAAATCCCCACGAAGAAATAACTTGAGCCGCTTGTGATACATCTGTTCCGATCAGTGCTGCTGGACTATTAATTGCAAAATAAGTTCCTGGTGTTAATACACAAGCTGCAATCATAGCCATCGCTGCTACAAATGATTCCATTAACATTGCCCCATAACCAATTGGCTGTGCATGACCTTCTTGCTCAATCATTTTCGGCGTCGTACCTGATGAAACGAGAGCGTGGAATCCAGAGACAGCACCGCAAGCTATTGTAATAAATAAGAACGGAAATAAATTCCCGGAGAAGACGGGGCCTGTTCCATCAATAAACTTAGATACTGCCGGCATCTTCAAATCTGGAGCTACAATTAAAATACCAATTGCTAACCCAAGTATCGTTCCTATTTTTAAAAATGTACTTAAATAATCACGTGGTGCAAGGAGCATCCAAACTGGTAATGCCGATGCAATGAATCCATATACGATAAGCATAATAGCAATTGTTTCACCACTAAAAGTAAACATACTTGCAAGCGTTGGATTTTCTGCTACATACTGTCCACCAATAAGCGATAGGACTAGTAGAACAATACCGATTACTGATCCTTCCCCTACTCGCCCTGGTCTAATGTAACGCATGTAAACTCCCATTAAAATAGCAATTGGAATTGTTGCTGCGATTGTAAACATTCCCCATGGGCTTCCAACAAGTGCCTTCACAACTACTAAAGCTAATACTGCTAATAAAATTATCATAATACCTAAAATACCAATCATCGCAATTAATCCTGTAACAGGACCAATTTCATCTTTAATCATTTCTCCTAATGATTTACCATTACGTCTCATTGAAGCAAATAAAATTACAAAATCTTGTACAGCTCCGGCAATAACTACCCCAACAATAATCCAAATAGTCCCAGGTAAATACCCCATCTGCGCCGCCAAAATTGGTCCTACTAAAGGACCTGCCCCTGCAATCGCAGCGAAGTGATGTCCGAATAAAACCCATTTATTTGTTGGAACATAATCCTTCCCATCATTTAACGTATGAGCAGGCGTTTGCCTATTATTATCTAGGCCAAAAACTTTCTTTGCTATAAATCTACTATAAAAACGATAAGCAATCGCATACACTGATACAGCAGCAACTAATAGCCATACAGCATTAATTGTCTCACCTTGTGATAAAGCTATTACACCAAAAGCAGATGCTCCTACTGCTGCAATAACTCCCCAAAGTAAAATTGATTTCAATGTTTTCACGTACAATCCCCCCATTACTACTTCTTAGAGGAGATTGTACTAAATTTTCTGAATATTTAATTTGAATCCTCCTTATCATGAAGGATTTCTAGGCTATTATGTTAAAATTCTCTCATTACTTGTCATAGCTCAATTTTATTTCGAAGCCGTTTTACATAATTACGGCTTACTGGAATCGGTTGCTCATCGTACCTGTCTAAATGCAAATTATACGTGCCATTATAATAAGGTTTAAGTTCTTGTACATATGACATATTAATTAAATAGCTTTTATGTACACGTAAAAAATCATATGCATTTAGTTTATTTTCTAATTCCTGGAGTGTGTATGTTGAAATATACTGATTATTCGTTGTATAAATTGAAACTGTTTTGTTTTCCTTATTTTTACTAATATATACAATATCCTCCGGGAGAATATATCTAATCCCCTCATGGCCTTCTATCGGCAGTTTACGCAGATGACTCTTTGCTTTCTCACCTTGTTCTTTTCCCATTTTATATAAAATGAATTGTAAATCTTCTTCACGAAATGGTCGTAATAAATAATAAAACGCTTGGAAACGAAAAGCTGTAATTGCCTCTTCTATATCCTCACCAATAAAAATAAATTTCGTATAACAATTCACTTCTCGTAACAAACTCGAATATTCAAAACCAGTACCATCCATTAATTGCGAATTTAAAAAAACAAAATCAGGTGTATGTTTTTTCATTATTAGCAAAGATTCTGTTCCAGTTTTCGCTTCAAAACATTCTACATTTCGAATGTTTTCAGTAAAGTTCTCAACTAATTTTCTTCGCTCTTCTGTTTCTTCCATGATAAGTAAGATTTTCATTTATCCAGCCACCTAATTCCTTTGTCCATATGTCTTGTTGTATACATTCGCTTTAATAAGAAACATTCCCTTTTTCTTACTATACCATTATTTATCTAAAAAAACAGAAAAAAGGAAACCACTTTGGTTCCCCTTTTCTTTTATCCCGATTGGTGCGGGCTAATAATCAGTGGTTGATGGACAAAACACCACTGATTAAGGTTTCTCTTTATACTAATTCCCTCTGTTTCGTTTCTTGACCAAGTATAACTACAGCAAGTGCCCCAATTAAAATTGATCCACAGAAAATCGTAAATATTAGCGATAGTGAAGCTTGTGAAGCAACTAAATACCCTACTAATAGTGGTCCAAGAATACCACCAATACGCCCAAATGCAGCTGCCATTCCTGCACCTGTACCGCGAATAGTTGTTGGATACTGTTCCGGTGTATAAGCGTATAATGCACCCCAAGCACCTAAATTAAAGAAGGATAGTAACATACCCGCCACTATTAATGCTGTTAATGAATCCGCAATTCCGAACACATAAGCACTACATGCTGTACCAATTAAATACGTAACCAATACAAATTTACGACCAAGACGTTCAATAAACCATGCAGCTGTGAAATATCCTGGAAGTTGAGCTAAAGTCATAATGAGTACGTACTGAAAACTTTTTATTAAACTAAAGCCTTTCAGTACCATTACACTAGGTAACCAAAGGAACATTCCATAATAGGAAAAGACCACACAAAACCATAGAATCCATAACATAATTGTTGCTTTACGATATTCTCCAGACCAAACCGATTTTATATTTTCAATAACAGATGGCCTTTTTGCAACCTTTTGAAACCTTGGAGAATCGGGTAAATTCCATCTTAAATATAAAGCATATAACGCTGGAACTGCACTTATTACCATAGCAACTTCCCAACCGTATTTAGGAATAACAAAATATGAGATAAGAGCTGCGATTAACCAACCACCAGCCCAAAAGCTTTCTAATAGTACAACTATTTTTCCACGTTCGTGCGCTTCAACACTTTCTGATACAAGAGTAGATGCAACTGGAAGTTCCCCGCCAAGTCCCATACCAATTAAAAAGCGTAAAACGAGGAACATCGCGAATGTCGTCGTTAAAGCAGTTAAACCACTACCGATAGAAAATAGTAATAATGTAATAATAAAGACTGATTTCCGTCCTATTTTATCTGATAGTATCCCAAAAAGGAGCGCTCCTACTGCCATACCAATTGAATTAACGCTACCTATCCAACCCATTTCTTGAGTACTTAATCCCCAATCTTTTTGGAGTGCTACGATTACAAATGAAAGCATTCCAACATCCATTGCATCAAATAGCCAGCCAAGCCCTGCTATACCCAGTAGCTTTCGCTTCGAAATTTCTTTTACCTTGCTCACAAGAAGTCCTCCTTACATAGGTGTCTTTACACATCATTTTACATGTGTGTATTGCATAAGTAAAATAATTTCTTATAAAAAATTCTCCTTCATCATTCCCAAAAGTAAAATGTTTATCAAAAATAAACAAATAAAAAAAAGTAGCGATATTCCGCTACTTTTTTGAACGCATTACTTCTTTTAAAAATTCAGCTAATACTAACTGACGACGCCAACGTGTTGGATTACTACATAATCTGTAAAACCACTCTAAATGAATAGATTGAATCCATTTTGGCGCACGCTTTACCTCTCCAGCCCACACATCTAAACTACCGCCTACTCCAACAGCCATTTTCGTTTCTAAACGATGCTTATTGTTTTGGATAAAGTTTTCTTGTCTTGGAAAGCCAAGTGCAACAAGTAATAGATCTGGTTTTGCCTCTTGAATACGTGAAACAATATTCTCTTCTTCTTCTTGTTTAAAATATCCATCTTGTATCCCGACGATAGATGCAGCCGAATATGTCTTCGTTAAATGATCAGCCGCGGCTTGTACAACATGTGGTTTTGCACCTAATAAGAAAACAGATACTGGTTTATTCTCTTCTGATAACTTCGCAAATAAATTACACATTAAATCAAAACCTGCTACACGTTCTTTTACAGGTGTACCAAGCATACCACTTGCTTTTACAACCCCAATACCATCAGGTGTAATTAAATCGGTATTTAGTAATGTTTTATGGAATTTTTCATCCTTTTTTGCACACATAACAATTTCAGGGTTTGCTGTTACTACCTGAAAAGTATGAGTTTGCTCCAATTCTAGTTGTTCCTTTAAATATTGGACCGTTTCATCCATTGTCATTGTTGAGAAAGGAACACCTAGAATATCAACCGTTTGTACTGCCATATTTAACTATCCTCTCTATCATTAAAGGTTTTTTGCTATTAATTGCTTATATGTTTCTTTCGTATCTTCATATAATTTTTGAAGTGAGAAGTTCATAGTAGCATGCTCATAAATATGCTTGCCCATTACTGATAACTCTCCAGTTTTCCACTTATCATACGCCTCTTCTAATGCCGATGCCAATGCTTTTCCATCACCAGTTGGTACAATCCACCCATAAGTTTCATCTGCAATTAATGGTTCGATTTCTCCAGCTCTAGTCACAATTGATGGTACACGTTGATTTGCCGCTTCTAATAAAACTAATGGAAATCCTTCGCTATGGGAAGTTAACAAATTGACATGTGATGAAGCAAATAATTGTTTCACATCTTGACGATGCCCTAAAAATTCAACTTTATCATTAATCCCTTTTTCAGTAGCTAACGCCTTTAGTTCTCTTTCTAACGGCCCGTCACCAACTAATAACACTTTAATTTTCTCCAATTTTGTTTGTTGTAACGCATCGAATAAAACTTCATGTCCTTTAACAGGATGCAAACGCGCTACTTGGATTGCCGTAAACACATCTTCATCAATATTAAACATTTCCTTTTTATTATAGCCATCTGCTTTTTCCTGATCATATTCAATCCCGTTATAGATAACATGCATCTTTTCATTTGAAATACCTAATGCGGCTAAGCTTTTTTTCAACCTATTCGTTACAACAAAAAATAAATCTATATTTTTTAAAGCTTTCAAATTTAATTTAGTAAAAATCCAGCCTTTTAAGCCTTGTTTAGTAAAGTCTTGAAATGGATCACTATGAATTGTCGTTACCCATTTTGCCGCGAATTTCTTTTTCATTAAAGAAACAAAGAAATTTGCCCTAGGACCGTGTGTATGAACTACATCAAATTTTTCTTTATTAATGAATTCACTTATGTTTTTTAAAATGGATAAATCATAGCGAGATTTTTGTGAAAATACATGAACTTTTATCCCTAGCTCTCTTGCTTCTTTCGCAACAATTCCATCTTCAAATACTGCTAATTCTACTTCACCATTCGGAAATTGATCGAGCAGTGAAATAATATGTGTTTTTCCTCCACCATCTTCTGCTCCTGCATTCATATGCAATATCCTCATATTTTTTCCTCCTTTAAATCCTCGCTACATTTCCATCTATCTTTATTTTACTGTACTAAAAAATAAAAGCTAACAAAAGTTAGCTTTTATTTTTATCATTCAATTTCTAAATCTACGATTAGATAAGCTAACACCACTACAAAGTAAATCCCTACTCCTGGTGCTGTCAAAATATGTCCTGCAATATATGCAATACCTAATGCTAATACTAAGCTTGCTGTAATCATTCCATATTTCACATTAAATATTTCCTTAAATCTTGTAACAAATGCTAGTAGGATTCTTACGCCGTAATAAATAAATGGAATCATCATTAACGCAAAACCAATAATTCCGAAATCATAAAACCAATCATGGAAGTCCATTTCGATTAGCTTCGGATCTGGCTGCTTTTGTTCATTATATTTATAGTTACCTGCATAACCCATTCCTAATAACTTTTGTGACGTTGGCGCTTCTTTAAAGAACTGCTTATGTCTCTCTTCATATACTTGACGTCCACTGAAAATAAGATTCTCTTGATTTTCTTTCTTTTGCTCTTTCTCAAGCTCTTTCTTAACTTCAGCTTCTACCTTCGCCTTTTCTTCTGGTTTCTCAACTTTATGTTGTTTTTCTTCTTTTTCTTTAATTTCTTGTTCTTTTTTCAGTTTATCTTTAATTTCTTGTTCTTTTTGACCGTGCTGTGCTACATTTTGTTCTGCTAAATAGTTATTATGAATGCCCATATTTTGTGCTAATGGCGTCATTTTAAATGTTCCAACTACACCAGCTAATAGGACAATCGCAATTAATGCATTAAGTGTAAGAGATTTTTTGTTCGGATTTCTTCTATCAAATAATAATTGTAGTACAATAATCCCGATTGCTGCCGCTAATGTAGCACCAATTGAGCCCATTCCTACTTTCGTACCAACTTGAATTAAAGAGTAAATCATTAGAAGCGATGGAATCCAATATAAAACGTGCTTCACGCTCTTTGTTTTTTGAATAGAATATAATACCACAATAGGGAAAATAATAGCTAAGATTGACCCTAGTTCATTACCTGCATAGAACCATCCTCGGGAACCAACCTTCATCCACTCATAACTTCCAAAGTCTGTAGAAGTTGTAATAGAAATAACCATAATAGCATTAATAATTAATGTTGAATACACAATGCTATTTCTAACTTTATCGCTAATATTTACTGTCTTCTTCAGTGATTTTAAAGCTAAAATGTATGAAACAAGCATAATATATATATACAATGCTTTTCCAATGAATTTAACCTCTTCTGCGATTACAATAGGACTCTTGATTAACTTATTATTAATAAATCCTATTCCTAATATAGCTCCTAGTAATACAAGATAAATCAAAAACTTCCTATTTTCTCTTTCTTTTGCCTGAATTAAAATATAAATACCACCCATTGCCATAATGAGGAATCTTACCATAATTCCAACTGTCGCATTTACTTTTAATAACTCAATGCTAAGAGACGTTAATAAATCTAAAACAGGCTGTAAAATAATAAAAATGAGCAAAAAATGCTCAAATCTAACCCTAGCTTGATTTGCTAACATTCCAAGACCTCCATACAAAATCTTCACATTATCTTTTAATCATAGTTTTCTACTGTTTAAACATACCTAGCAATTATAACATAACTCATATTTAAATTGAGAACTATTTTTCATGCCGAAACTAGTCAAATCCAGCATTATTAGTAACCGAAAACATTGTCTTTTAGCTATCCTTCCCTATCCCTATAAAAACTATCTAACACATATACACTTATTTTCGACCGTACATAAATATTTTTTTATCATTTTATACAAATGTACAAAACGGACTTCTCCTATTGTACCACCCCTCTAACTAAGCTACATCAAAAAAACTATGCAATGAATCTTCCCACACTTTTTCACTTTACTTTATCGCTACTTATCAAGCATTTTCAAACGCTTTCTTTAGCTATTTCATCCATTTTTCTACATGTAGCGAAAAGTAATTGTTATTTCCAAAACTTTAGTGTATATTTTTTCTCTGGAACATCTTTAAGAGGAAGGAATTAAAGCCATGTTATTAATCGATATATTTACGTTTCTTGGCATTATCGCCGCTGCCATTTCTGGTACATTAGTTGGTTTGAAAAAAGATCTAGATTTATTTGGTGTCCTTTGTTTAGCTGTAGCTACTGCGCTCGGCGGCGGTATTATTCGTGATATTATGATTGGTAACCTGCCTCCTGTCGCATTTGTAAAACCCATTTACTTTTTCGTAAGTGTACTATCAGCATTATTCACATGTATGTTTTTTGAGCGCATTAATAAACTTCAAGTCGTTATTATGCTTTCTGATGCTGTTGGTTTAGGTGTATTTACAGCTATTGGTGCAAATGCAGCAATGTCACATCACGTTGACGCCTCGTTTTTAGTCGTTTCAATGGGAGTTATTACAGGTATTGGGGGCGGTATTTTACGCGACATTTGCGCTCAAGATATCCCGTATGTATTCCGAAAAGAAATATATGCAATTGCTTCTATTTTAGGAGCAGTTAGTTTCCTAATTACACATGCAATGGGGGCACACGTCTTAGCTTTCTATGTTTGTTTATTAATAACATTCGTTATTCGTGTAGTCACCGTAATATATAATGTACATTTCCCAGTTTTCTTTAAAACACATGCAAAAATTAATAAAGGCCATTAAGAGAATTCTGCATAGAATTCTCTTAATTTATATACAATTCCATATACTATAGAGTAATTGTATATAAAAATATATAATTACATTAGAATAAAAAAATGAAAACGTTTTATAAACAGGGGGAAGAATGATGCTTGGGGTTTTTAAAAAAA
Source organism: Bacillus cereus group sp. BfR-BA-01331 (assembly GCF_022663915.1). NCBI lineage: Bacteria > Bacillati > Bacillota > Bacilli > Caryophanales > Bacillaceae > Bacillus > Bacillus cereus group sp. BfR-BA-01331. The sequence continues at coordinate 106,209 of NZ_JAKUGJ010000009.1, read as the reverse complement.
ATAAAACAAACACCAGTATAATTGAATTAAGCAAAGGCCAACAAATCATATTTAACGTGCCTGCTAATTCTGAACTAAAAACTCAAATGGATATGCTACATATTTCAAAGGAAGATTTACAAATTGTTAAAGTATTACAGCCATTTATTTATGAGGAAATAGATTGGATAACAGAAAAATTCTACACCAACATCACAAAACAACCTAATTTAATTGCTGTTATTGAACGCTACAGCTCTATTCCAAAATTAAAACAAACTTTAAAGACACATATTAAAGAATTGTTCAGCGGGAATATGAATGAAGATTTTATTGAACAACGTGTTAGAATTGCAAAAAGGCACGTACAAATTGGTTTACATAGAAAATGGTATACCGCTGCTTATCAAGAATTATTCCGCTCCGTCATAAAGATTTTGCAAACGAAAATTTCAACGATAGACGATTTTTCTTATTCTATAAACGTAATAAATAAATTACTAACATTAGAACAAGAACTCGTTATTGCAGCTTATGAATCCGAATATGAAAGAATCCAAAAGGAACATGAAAAAGAAAAAGAACTGACAGCTATGACGATTACACATATTGCAACAGAACTAGCAGCAGTATCTGAAAAAACAAGCTCTTCTATTCAACAGTTAACATCTAAATCAGAAAGTATCGTAGGAATTGCAAAAACAGGTACATCATTAGCTACGACATCAGAAGAAAAGGCCAATAAAGGAAAAGAACAATTAAATCTGCAAAACAAACGAATGGAAAGCATCCAAACGAATATGGAAACTATCATTACTGATACTCATGAGCTTCTTGATATTTCTAACAAAATTAACGAAATCATTGATATTGTAAAATCAATCGCCGAGCAGACAAATTTACTAGCATTAAATGCTGCTATTGAATCTGCACGTGCTGGCGAATTTGGTAAAGGTTTTTCAGTCGTAGCGGGAGAAATCCGAAAGTTATCAGAGCAAACGAAAGAATCAATTTCCAACGTTACAAAACTCGTTGAAAAAACTAATGAACAAATTATACACGTCTCTTCTTCCGTGGAACAAATAAGCTCTCTCGTATCTGAAGGGACAGATAGTATGCATGCGACAGATCAATATTTCCAAGAAATCGTAAAAGATATGTCTAACTCTAAAGAACAAAATAAAAAAATTGAAAATGAATTAGAGACTATCTCACAAGTAATGAAGAGTATTCAAGACGATTCCTCAACAATGGCCTTAACAGCGGATAATTTACAACTAGAACTAAACCGATAAGACGAATCTCCACTTTGCATTCATCCTTATCATCCATCTACAAAAAAAGAATCCAAAATGGATTCTTTTATTTTCTGAAAAATATTTTTTGGCAATAAAAATAACTCATATAAACGCCAAAGCTTTGTAAAATAAACAAAGCTGGCATACTAATATTATAATATGCCATATCTACTCGGAAGAGCCTTAACGACACATATCCGGTAATTAATAATACAAACAACATATATCCTTCATTTTGTTGTTTCTTAATTAGAAAATGTAATAAAGCTATGGCCATAAACAATGTCACCACTATATATATAAGCTTTTCACTTTTAAATAGAATAGAACTTGTTCCCTCATCTGAAAATTTGTTAATAACCGGTTTTAAGGGTTTAAATCTTTCTTCTTCAATTTCTTTCAACTCTTGATCAATATGCTCTTTTACACTTTGATTTTTGAATATTTTTTCTTCACTTTGACTTTTTCCAATTAAAACAGTTTGAACATAAGTCTCATTAGAAATTGTATACTGTGACATTCCCATCATCTTGATACCATAACTCACACCAAAATGAGTACTATAAAATACAATAAGGAGTCCTATCATTTTTAATAGTAATTTTTGTTTCGCCCCTGATTGAAACACTTCAATTAACAGCACATATGCAGCTATAAAAATAGGTAAAAATAACCCCATCGGGAAAATCATATTGCTAAGCGCAAATAAAATGGCTGAAATTACCCACATATAAGGATGGTCTAATCCCTTATATAAAAATATGTAACAAGCACAATAAAATAAAAATATTGCGAGTGATTCCGCCGTTAATACAGAACTCATAAATATATTTGGAATATATAAAGCGTAAAACATTGATGCAATACGACCACACTCTTCTCCAAAGACCATTGACGCAATGCGATAAATGAAAAATGCAGTTCCTGTACAAAATAAAATATTAAATAATTGTAAAGCGAATACCGTATCACCAAATATACGAATGATGATCGATTCATAAATAATAAAAGGTAACTGTGCTATATTTTCTATATTATTGCCAATTGCAATCTGCTTTGCAGACTCATACATAGCTTTCATATCACCTATCATCGGACTGTCTACAAATAGAACTGTAATCAGTCTTGCAACTATAGATATGCTTATAAGAAAAATAAGAAATTGCTTATCTGTAAAACGATATTGCAAAATCGATGCTATTAACAAAATAAGAATAATAAAAATCACTAATACGATTGTAATACTTGTTGTACTTCCTCCAAAAAATTGCTTACTTGTTTCAAAAGCCGACCAACAACTATAAACAAAAAATGCGAGTATCGTACCAATCATTATTTTACTAAAGAAAGAAGAAAAATTTGTTCTTATATGATTCATATGTCCATTGCACCTCTATTTCCATTCATAACAAAACGATTCTATCATGAATAGGCACAAGGTTAACAGGGAATTTCTATGACAAATACATGGTCATTACTTTTTCACTTGCAATGTAAGCGAATCCTCTTTTACACTACATTTTAGATAAAATAAATTTTCTTTCAGTTACATGAATACAAATACAGAAGTTTAACTAATCATCTTTTAGAATACACTTTACTTCATTAAGTATCTAATATGAGTATTCCACTTACACATTTCATTCTGATTGAAAACAGACTATAGGGGCTGAATATATGGAAAAGAAATTCATGCGAGAATCAAAAGCAATTAAAACAACACGTGTTTTTCCGAACGATTTAAATAATCACCAAACACTTTTCGGGGGAAAATTATTAGCAGAAATTGATAGTATTGCTTCAATTGCAGCTGCGAGACATAGCCGCAAACATTGCGTAACAGCATCTATCGATTCCGTTGATTTTTTAACTCCAATTCACCAAGCAGATTCTGTTTGTTATGAAGCATTTGTATGTTATACAGGGAAATCTTCAATGGAAGTTTTCGTAAAAGTAATTGCAGAGAATTTATTAGCAGGCGAACGTAGAATTGCTGCTACTTGCTTCATTACATTTGTGGCAATAAAAGATGGAAAGCCTTCGTCCGTACCACAAGTACTCCCTGAAACTAAGGAAGAACATTGGTTACACACAACCGGTTTAGAACGCGCGGAAAATCGAAAAAAGGGACGTTTAAAAAGTAAAGAGATGGCTGAAGTTTTAACTTTAAGTAAGCCTTGGAATATTTAACATAATCTTCTCATCATACATGCACGGGCTCTTCCTTGCATGTATTTTTTATTATAAAAAATACTATTTCTTGCCTTTATATTCAGTGGCCCCCTCCTAAAGTCACCCATTAGTTTTTCCTTTATTTCCTTATACTATTAATGGTATATTAAGTAAAGTTGTTTGAAAATAACCATAATGTGGTTAAATATGTAAGGAGTGGTGCGATAATGTCTATCGAGGTACCAATTTCAATACCAAAAACGTTAATTATTATTCCAGCATATAATGAGGAAGAAGCAATTGCAGATACATTAACAAGATTATTAGAACTAAAACAACATTTTACAAGATTAAGCATTTGCGTTATTAATGATGGTTCACAAGATAAAACAGCTCAAATCGTAAAAAGTTTCCCTGTTCATCTTATTAATTTACCATATAATCTGGGCATCGGTTCAGCTGTACAAACTGGCTATAAATACGCATATGAGAATGGATATGATATTGCAATTCAGTTCGATGCTGATGGACAACATAATCCGGATGATTTATACAAAATTATACAGCCTATTGCTGAAGGCCAATGCGATATGGTGCTAGGTTCACGCTTTACAGAAAAAACAGCTTATAAAGGTAGTATTTCAAGAAGAATCGGTATTTTTTATTTTACCGCCCTATTGAAAGTGTTAACGAAACAAACATTTATGGATCCAACTTCTGGATATCGTGCTATCAATCGAGAAGTAATTAAGATTTTTGCACACAATTATCCAAAAGATTATCCAGAGCCAGAAGTCCTTATTCATTTAAAAAAGAAAAAACTTCGCATTAATGAGATATCTGTAAATATGCAAGAGCGACAAGGTGGACAATCTTCCATCACACCTCTTAAATCTGCATATTACATGGTTAAAGTAAGCCTTGCTATATTGATGCAAAAAATCGTGAAAGGTTGATAGTGAATGCATATAATTACCTTTTCATTCATCTTTATTTTGTTATTATTCTTCTTAATTATTAATTCTATTCGTCGCGGGACTTTAGAAACAAAATATGCTATTTTGTGGATTTTTGTTTGTGTTGCAATGGCTATTTTAAGTTCTACTGATAAAATTATAAATTGGATTGGAAAACTATTAAAAGTAGAATATCCACCATCCATTTTATTCTTATTTGGATTATTATTCTGTTTCATCTTAATTTTTGACCTAACAAGAAAAATTTCTAAGCTACACCATCAACTTGTAACATTAACGCAAGATTATGCATTATTAAAGCAAAAATTAAACGTAACGCAAACTGAAACAGATAACGAATAATTTTTTCTATTTAAATACTAATATATACAAAAAACCCCTTAATTCTTCTAAGAATCAAGGGGCTTTTCATTTCAAACTATTTGTTTCTAATTAATAGTTTACTAATTTTCATAACCGTTGCCACGGTCCCTACTCCAATTATAATAAATAAGAATGGGATTAATGGTAATGCATATCTTTCATATGCAGCATAAAAGCATGTTAAGGCTGTTTGCAGTAAAAGGATTGACCATAAAAATGTAGTCTCTCTCCACCTTTTTAAAAGGAAGATAAATGAAAGTATTGTACATATTAAGAACATCGTCTTAATAAAATTATGTATTTCATTCATATCCTTTGCAGAAACATTGAATACTTCAATATTATGCTCTATAGAATAATACGGTTTTTTCCACATAATTTCTGGCTTCAAGATTAAATAACTCTCTATCATGGAGGTCTTATCTGTTTTCCACCATTCTTTCATTTTATCTTTCGCTATTTTTTCTTCTAATTCCATAAATTCATGTGCTTCCAGGTTAGGGTACTTTGCGTGTAATTCTATTTCAAGTGTTGCCATATCCTTACCTTCTGGGTAGCCTTTCCCTTGATACGTTCCAAGTAATAACGGATTCCCTGCCCCAGCAGTTAGTGGAATAAATTTATCAAATTGAATGTAATTGCGGGCCCACCATGGTCCAAGTACGATAAGTCCTATTCCTATACTTATAATCGCTTGCTTCATCATAACGCGGAATGGATAGCGCTTCATTAAGAGATATATAAATAATGGTATTGGATATAAAGCAACTTGTACGCGTAAGTACAATGCTAAAAAGTAGAAAATTAATACAATTAGAAAATGTTTCGTTTTATGAGTATCAGCTAATTTTAAACTAAAATATAATAATCCCAATGAAAAGAATAAAAACGGTCCTTCTGTTAAAGTTAAATTTTCCATAACAATCTCTGGAGGATACACAGCTAATAAGAAAGCACCTATTAATCCTGCAGCGGGATTCAATAAATAAGTACCAATCTTATAAGTTAGTAAAATACTAAGTACCCCTAATAGGATAATAATTAATTTAGCCACAAAAAGGCCTTCATTACCATTTCCAAAAAAGTAAAATACAGTAGCTAAAAATGCTGGAAAACCTGGCATAATATGAATAGTTGGTTTATCCGGCTCATGATATGTTAACATTCCTGTTTCCAATAAAATGGTTGCCGTTTTTTGATAACCTATATCATCGCTAGCTATAGTCAAATCTGCACCATGTGTTTGTAAAGTTGCAAAACGAAGCGCAAAACCGACTATCATAATAATCCCTAAAAGAATTACATTAGATTTGCGAGTAAATCGCCTTAACATCTCATCTTCTCCCTTCAAATACATAATTTTCAAATTATATTTCTATATTTTTACAAGACAATATATTCTATAATAAATACTTTTTATACAAAGTACAATAATAGAAAGTTGATTTACAAAGTTTATATGCGTTAAACTGATACAGATGTTCTTGTAATCTTCTTCCTTTCAAAAGGCTTGTATATATGGTGCAAGACATAAAAAATTTGAGGAGATAAAAATTCTATGATGGAACAAAAACAACTTGTTTCTGTTGTCATACCCCTGTATAACACAGAAAAATATATTGAAGAAACGATGCAGTCAATACTGGATCAAACATATAAAAACATTGAAATTGTAATTGTAGATGATGGAAGTAAAGATCAATCACCTTCTATCGTAAAAAATCTTGCAGAAAAATATCCGGGTCAAGTAAAATACGTTCACCAAAAAAACCAAGGTGTTTCAGTAGCTCGTAATACAGGGATTGAAAATGCTAGCGGAGAATACATCGCTTTCCTTGATAGTGACGACTTATGGCATCCAACTAAAATTGAGAAACAAATCGAGAGTATGCATAAAAACAACATGGACGCGTGCTATTGTGGTTATATGAATTTCTACGAAGAAACAGGTGAAAAGGTTGATCATACAACAAACTTTATTAAAGGTGATATGGCAAAAGCATTCTTAACACACCAAGTTGTTGCTCAAACAAGTACTTGGGTTTTCAAACGCTCTATCGCAATGAATCATAATATCCGTTTTACACCAGGATGTAGCTGGGGAGAAGACTTGGAGTTTTTATTTAAATTAATGAGCGTAACAAACGTATGCTATGTAGATGAATATTTGACATATTATCGAATTTTATCAGAAGGAAATCTTTCTTCAAAGTATAAAGATTATGAATTAAAGACAGCAAAAGAATTAGAAGTATTTAATCGAATGAAGGATTGGGTTCATAATAAGTCAAAAGACTTAATCGTGAATGATTCTACAGAACTTCTTGAAATTCTTGAAACTTATCTATTCCCATATACGGTCATTAATAACGCTTGTATATACATTAAGGGCAACTCTAAATTAGATAAATCACAAGTTCAACTAATCAAAAGCGATATAAATAAATATTGTCGCAAAATTTATTCGAAAAATGGAAAACGAAGCAAGAAATTATACGCAATGCTTTGGTTTGTACGAATCAAATTTCTGTTTTCTTAAATAAAAATAAGCTTCTAAACATTCTTTCCGTAAACAAATCAAATTTACAAATAGGACAACGTGCGTCCTAAGGAATAGAAAGGTTTTGTTCCATGAAAAATAATAAAATTCTTAAAAACGCCTCCTACCTCTTTGTAGGAAATATCACCGTTCGATTTGTACTAGCTATCGCAACGATTCTCTTTGCAAGATATGTTTCACCAAGTGACTATGGGATGTTTACGATTGCATTAGCAGTTTCCGCTGTTATTTGTTATTTCACAGATGCAGGTTTGACACATACGTTTATGCGTGAAGGAACAAGAGACAGCGCTAACATTAGCGTATTAATAAGTAGTTATTTACGTATTCGTTTAGTATTAGCTATCGTAATTTCTGTGCTCTTCGCTATTTTCGCTCAGTTCTTCTATACCGATGCGTACTTACGTGCCATGGTATATTGGGTTGTACTGCCAACCATGTTTGGAGCAACTTTACAAGGGGTTGGAATGGCTTATTTCCAAGTAACAGAACGTATGCAATTTACAGCAATTATTTCTGTACTACAAGGTGTAACAGCAGCAGCTGCGCTTCTACTAGGAATGGCATTTGAATGGTCACTTATGATGGTCGCTGCCATGTACGGAATATCTAGCCTTGTAACAGGAGTCATTGCCTTTATAATGACCATCCGCTATACAACAATTCATAAGGGTTGGGACAAAGGTATTTTAGATCAACTGCTTATTTTCACAATCAATGGCATTATCATTATGCTTTTACCGCAGTTAGGTCCTATTATATTAGAAAAAGTTTCAACGCATGAGCAAGTTGGATTCTTTGGAACTTCCTATAAAATACCTGCCGTACTTTATCAAATACCTGGTGTCATTGCAGCAGCCTTCTATCCAAAATTGTTTGCGTTTGGAAATGAAAAGAATATCGATGAACATAAAAAACTGTCTGAATTCGAATTAAAACTGATGTCCTTCTTAGGAATGGGGATCTCCATTCCATTTATCGCTGATCCAAGCTTTTGGATTGTTACTTTATTAGGGGGAGAATACGCACCAGCTAGTGATGCTCTTGCAATCTTAGCCTTTATGGTTATTTTACAATCTATCAACTATCCACTTGCTGATAATTTAACAACTATTGGTCAACAGTGGAAGCGTGCGACAACGATGGGAATTGGATTAGCTGTCGCTATCGTAAGTTACATCGCATTAGGCAGCCAATTTGGAATGATGGGAGCTGCAGCAGCTGCGATCATTACCGAGATTACATTATTAATCGGATTTACTTTATTCGTTCGTAAAGGTTTTTCATTACTATTCAAAGGAATAATATTTAATAGCCTAGCGTTTATAATCAGTTACGCAATATACCGCACAGCATTAATTAACTTACCACCACTAATAGCTTTAACACTTACTGGTATATTGTACGGTATTATCGGTCTTGCCATTGACCCACAAATACGTGGATTGATTTTAGGATTTATAAATAAAAAGCTGGCTCGAAAATAAATAAAAATAAAAACTTCAAATTTAATTTGAAGTTTTTATTTTATCTTCTTCACTTAGAATGAGCCCTGTTTTCAATCTATATCTTAAATTGACTTGCCTTTCTGGAATGATTATACTTGGAAACGAACAGCCCTAGATGTACAACACCTAGTATTAAAGCAATTCGCAGTTAATCTTTTATACAAACATTAACTCGTTACACCATAAATTACACAACAGAAAACTTTATTACTACCGTTAAAAATCGTCGATTCATCCATAGTTTTTCTTCATTATAAGACAATATCTAAATATGGAGAATATGGATTAAATCTTAATAATTGTATTGGGGAGGCTTATTCATTTAATGACTTCAGAGGTAAATAAAAGAACATTTTTTACTAAAAGCACACTTATTATCATTCCATTATTAATAATATGTGCATTTGCTTTTCATTACTTTTTCTTAAAATCAGACAATGTATTTTCTAGTACGGGAGATGCATTATCACAATTCAGCTTCTTTACATTCCTTTTACAACATGCATTTAAAGATGGGAATTTATTTTGGTCTTGGGATTATGGCTTAGGTGGAGATTTATTCGGGGAATTTAGTTATTACTATAGTACAGCACCATTTTTCTGGCTTACGCTTCTACTTCCTAAACTAAATTTTGACCAAATCTTTGAGATGAAGCTATATATGAGTATTTTAAAAAGTACATTAGCGATGTTATTCATGTATGGTTCTTTACGTTATCATAATAAAACTATTTTTTCTTCTTTCATTTCTGCCATTATATATGGAGGATGTGTGACTTTTATTCGCCATTCTTTATTATGGGATTTCATGGCAGATGCTATAGTGTTTTTACCTTTAGTAATATGGGGATTAGATAAATATATTTTAGAGCGAAAAAAGGGATTATTCCTGTTTGCAACAGCACTTATGCTTGCATCAAATTTCTATTTCGCTTTCATTACTAGTATTTTCATCTATATTTATGCCTTTTTCCAATATTTTGCTACACAGCAGAATAAAACAATTAAAACATTTATAACTTATTATATTAGAATTGCTTTCCTATATTCTTTATCACTAGGTTTAGCCGCTGTTTGCTTTATACCATCTGTAAATGGAGTATTTAGTTCAGATCGACTAGCTACAAAATTTACTATTCCATTATTTTTTGAAGATACGTTTTATAAAAACTTAATGGAAAGTATCTTTTTCATTAATAATACAGAGGATTATCAGCTCGCATTCCCAGTTTTCATCCTCTTCCTTATTACAAGTGCGCTTCTAATACGCAATAAACTTGTCACAAATAAGTTACTCTTTACTGGGTTTATGTTAGTTCTATATATGCTTCCATATACGTATTCCGTATTTAATGGCTTTTCCGCTATGCAATACAGATGGTTTTACTTATTTGCATTTGTAGTTGCGCAAACTGCCGCCTACATTTTAGATTGGATGCTACTTAACAAAAAGAAGGTCAACTCTTTAATAGGTCCTTTGCTAGCAACAGCACTATTTATTTACGCATTCTATAGAAAAGTAAATATAAACGGACAACCACTAGAAACGATTGATAAAATTTTAATCGGTACTACTGTTTTATCTATTATTACAATATTACTATGGCGCTATTTATCAAAAGCAGTCTTACAATCTTTCATTATATTGAATGTACTGGTCAATGTAATATGTATTAATTACATCTATTCAGATACAGCTCTTAGTAAACACTTTAATCAAGCAGGCGCAACAAAAGAATCATTACATGGTCCAGGTCTCGATAATAAGGATGAAATTGACGCAATTCATTATATACAAAATCAAGATAAAGATTTTTATCGAATTATCAATCCAAACAATAATTATAAGAATACGCCGATGCTGCAAGGTTATCATGGTACAAGTACTTATCAAAGCTTAGTCAATCGTGATGTTCATGACTTTATGAAAAATAAGTACAATGTTTTCCAAGGATATGATAGTCCATCTATGTTCTTCCAGTTAGATAAACGACTATTCCTTGAGAACATGCTAGGGGTAAAATATTATGTATTAAGTGAAGGTGCTAATAAAACTGATATTCCGTATGGTTATAAATATTTACAACAAGTAGGTCCTTACAACATTTATAAAAACGAATTTGCACTGCCATTAGGCTATGTATACGAAGCTGGAATAAGTGATGAAGAATTTTCAAAACTTAATTTTGCTGAGAGAGATCAACTTTTATTAGATGCTGTAGTTGTAGATAATGTTGGAAGTCTTCCGTTAAAACAATTTAATACAAAACAGCTAGATTCAAAACAAATTAAGATTAATCCAAATAAAATTAAGTGGGAAAATATAGATAAAGAGAAAGATATACTCACTGTTCATGAAAATGGGCGTATAATAGTACCTGTTGATAATACCGATATGTTAGGTGATCTCCTTGTTGAAATTAAAATTAGAAATATAAATAAGGAATCATTTGGGGTTACTGTGAATGACAAATCTATGATAAAAGGTAATGAAGATGGCGCTTATGCTTACCCGTTAGAAAGATTTGTTTACAATTTAGGAAAAGATGCGAAGCCAACTGAGCTAATCATTTCGATCCCTACTCCTGGTCAATATGAGTTGAAAGACTTACAAGTCAACAGTACCAACTATAAAACTGTCCCGAAAAAAGTGAATACTTTAAAAGAAAATAGCCTACAAAATATTTACTATAAAGGTAACTACTTAAAAGGTAATATTAATTCTACTAAAGATGGATTACTATATTTATCTGTACCGTATAGTAAAGGATGGTCAATACAGGTTGACGGTAAAGAAACTGAGTTTACGAAGGCTAATTCTTCCTTTATTGGTGTTCCTATTTCAAAAGGGCAGCATGTAGTTGAAATGAAATACGTCACACCTTATTTCAAAATGGGTCTCGTTATTTCTATCATTTCATTTATCATTTGTATCTCGCTTCTAGTTCTTGGAGATAAGGATCGATATAAAAAATTTAAAAGTCGCTTTAAAAAAAGTTATTAAAATAAATTGAAGTAAAAGTTGAAGATAATTACTTCAATTTTTACTTCATGCCCAGTTTAAAATTACACCTAAGGAGGTCCTAACATGACCCTTTCAATAGTAGTACCTTGTTATAATGAGGAGAAGGTACTCAGAGCTTTCTATTCAGAGACTTCTCTTGAAATTCATAAGCTAACTACTGATTATGAATTTGTTTTCGTCAATGATGGAAGTAAAGATAATACACTAGAAATTCTACGTGACCTAGCCGATTCAGACTCAAGTGTGCATTATATATCATTTAGTAGGAATTTTGGAAAAGAAGCTGCTATGCTTGCCGGTCTAAAGTACGCTACAGGCGACGCTGTGGTTATTATGGATGCTGATTTACAACATCCACCCGAACTAATAAAAGATATGTTAGACGGCTATAATAACGGCTATGATCAAGTAATTGCAAAGCGAACTAGAACGGGTGATTCACCAGTACGTTCTTTCGTTTCTAGCTTATATTATAAAGTCATGAATAAATTCGTTGATATTGAGCTAGTAGATGGCATCGGTGATTTTAGACTTTTAAGTAGAAGTGCAGTCGATTCACTACTATCTCTAACTGAATACAATCGTTTTTCAAAAGGTTTATTTTCTTGGATTGGTTTCAAAGAACAAATTATTGAATACGAAAATGTATTACGTTCTGACGGAGAAAGTAAATGGACTTTCTCTAAGTTATTAAATTACGGGATAGATGGTGTAATTTCGTTTAACAATAAACCATTGCGATTATCTATATACCTTGGATTATTAACAACGCTTTTAGCTGTTTTATATGTAATCACTACATTTATTCAAATTACCGTTAGCGGCGTCGATGTACCAGGATACTTTACATTAATTTCTGCCATATTATTTATCGGTGGTATTCAACTCATTTTCCTAGGGGTTATCGGTGAATACATCGGTCGTATTTATTATGAAACAAAGCGTAGACCACATTTCATTGTAGCAGAAAAAAAAGTTAGTAAAGTAAAACAAAAAGCTTAGTAAAAAAGTTACTTCTGTAAATAGAAGTAACTTTTTTACTATTATATTTCCAAAAAAAATTAACGCAAAATAATTCTTGAAAAAAGATACATTTTGAAAGGATAGCATTATACTCAATAATTTAGTATCATGATTCAAGGTACTATTTCAAGTTGGACGGAGGATACTATGAGCTTATTAACAGTAGAAAAACTAGGCCATACATTTGGCGATCGCACATTATTTAAAGATGTATCCATGCGTTTACTAGCAGGAGAACATGTCGGATTAGTCGGTGCAAACGGTGTTGGTAAATCAACATTTATGAATATTATTACTGGTCAACTTATCCATGATGAAGGCCGTGTAGAATGGACACCTGGTACAAATTACAGTTACTTAGACCAGCATACAATTTTAACACCTGGTCGCACAATTCGTGATGTATTAGCTGACGCGTTTTTACCTTTATTTGAAAAAGAAAAAGCTTTAAATGAAGTTGCAGAAAAAATGGGAACGGCAACACCGGAAGAATTAGAGGACCTTCTTGAGCAGATGGCAGAAATCCAAGATGCTCTCGAAGCAGGTGGTTTCTATTTACTAGATATGAAAATCGAAGAGGCAGCAAGAGGTCTTGGAATTGATGCAATCGGTTTAGATCGTGATGTTTCAGCACTAAGTGGTGGACAACGTACAAAAGTATTACTTGCAAAGCTATTACTTGAGCAACCAGAAGTGTTATTACTCGATGAGCCTACTAACTATTTAGACGTTGAACATATTCATTGGTTAACGAATTATTTAAAAGAATATCCACATGCATTCTTATTAATTTCTCATGATACGGAATTTATGAATAAATGCGTTGATGTTATTTTCCATCTAGAATTTACAAAAATGACGCGCTATACAGCGACATACGAAAAATTCCTAGAGTTAGCCGAAATTAATAAAAATCAACATATAAATGCTTATGAAAAACAGAAAGAATTTATTAAAAAACAGGAAGACTTTATTGCAAAGAACAAAGCTCGTTATTCAACGACAGGTCGTGCAAAAAGTCGTCAAAAACAACTTGATCGCATGGAGCGTATTGATCGCCCGGAAACAGCAATTAAGCCAGAATTCTCATTTAAAGAGTGTCGTGCAAGTAGCCGTTTCGTCTTTGAAGGCGAAGATGTAGAAATTGGATATACACATCCATTACTACCAAAGCTATCAATGACAATTGAACGTGGTGAAAAAATTGCCATCGTTGGTTGTAATGGTGTTGGTAAATCAACATTACTAAAAACGATTTTAGGAAAAATTAAACCTTTAAGCGGCAAAACAAGTCTTGGTGACTTCTTAGAGCCTGCATACTTCGAGCAAGAAGTAAAAGCTGATAATATAACACCAATTGATGACGTTTGGAACACATTCCCTAGCATGGACCAACATCAGGTTCGTGCAATGTTAGCGAAATGTGGATTGAAAAATGAGCATATCTCTCGTCCGCTAAATCAATTAAGTGGTGGCGAACAAGCAAAAGTTCGTTTATGTAAGCTAATGGGTGAAGAAAGTAACTGGATCCTATTCGATGAGCCAACAAACCATCTTGATGTTACAGCAAAGGAAGAACTTCAAAAAGCTCTGAAAGCATATAAAGGGACAATCCTTCTTGTATGTCACGAACCAGAATTTTATGAAGGCTGGATCACAAAAACTTGGAATGTTGAAGAGTGGGCAGAAAAAAACAACTAAATTATTTAATGTCAGTAAAAAGAGTCGTTCCTAAAAGGTACTTAGGGACGGCCTTTTTTTATAAACAAAGATTCTTTTCTCTCTCACCACTTAAGAGAACTTCTCACAATATAAAGAAATTAAGAATGTAAATAATCTTCTAAATTTTATATTCTTACATTTAGAAGAAAATTTTGGTATTATTTAGATAAAATAGGAAAGGAATTAATTGAAATGGTATTTAGTAACCTTGTCTTTTTATGTTTATTTTTACCCGCTGTACTCTTAATTTATTATGCTGTACGCAAAGAACTACAAAATATAGTTTTATTATTTTTTAGTTTAGTATTTTATGCTTGGGGCGAACCCGTCTATGTTTTCCTAATGCTGTTCTCTATCTTTGTTAACTATTGGTTTGGTATCTTGTTAGGGAATAGTCGCTTCACAAATGGGCAAAGAAAACTATTATTAACATTTGCAATTGTAATGAACACAGCTATTTTAGGGTATTTTAAATACGCAAACTTTTTAGTGGATAATATTAATTCTATCTTCCATACCAATATCATTCTTGAAAAAATACCTTTACCAATTGGTATTTCATTTTTCACGTTCCATGCGATGAGTTATATTATCGACATTTATAAGAAAAAAGTCGATGCTCAACGAAATATCTTTGATTTGGCTTTATACTTTACTGTATTTCCACAATTAGTAGCAGGACCAATTGTTCGTTACAATACAATTTCTCACCAATTACACCAGCGAACTGTTGATGCCGAAAAATTCTCTGAAGGAGTTCGCCGTTTTATTATTGGCTTGGGGAAAAAAGTTTTAATTGCTAACCAATTAGGTGCTATAGCCGATGAGATTTTCGCAATGAATCCTTCTGATATGAGTGTATCATTAGCTTGGATGGGAGCCATTGCCTATACACTACAAATTTACTTTGATTTTTCTGGGTATAGCGACATGGCAATTGGATTAGGAAAGATGTTTGGATTTGATTTTCTAGAAAACTTTAATTATCCATATATCTCAAAATCCATTTCTGAATTTTGGCGTCGTTGGCATATTTCGCTCGGTTCTTGGTTCCGCGATTATGTCTATATTCCTCTTGGAGGAAATCGCGTTACAACTTGGAAAGTTTATCGTAACCTCTTCATCGTATGGGGATTAACCGGTTTTTGGCATGGTGCCAGTTGGACCTTTATGATTTGGGGTATTTATTATGGCGTTCTAATTGCACTTGAAAAAGCAGGACTTGAAAACCTACTTCAAAAATTATGGAGTCCTCTCCAACATATTTACGTTATGTTTTTAGTTATTATTGGATGGGTATTTTTCCGCGCAGATAATTTCAGTTATTGCCTTGAATTTTTAAAATCCATGTTCGGATTTAACGGTCCGTTAACAGACATTAATAGTTATTTCTATATAATGAATTATTGGGGCATTTTCCTATTAGCTATTATTACTGCAGCGCCCGTATTTCCATGGTTACAAAAAGTGTTATCAACAAAAAGATTTGCTGTTTTATCGCCAATTTATTATTTAAGTATTTTAGTCATTGTTTTAGTATTCCTAACAAATGCAACTTATAATCCATTTATTTATTTCCGTTTTTAAAGGAGGTTCACTATGAAGAAATTTCAAAACCTCACTTTAATAATGGGGTTTCTTACAGTTATTTTTGGAGTGGGTATTTGGACAGCAAAAGTTATCCTTATAGATAAAAAGACATTTTCTGAATTTGAGAACAGAAACTTAGCAATTAGACCTGCTGTAAGTGCTTCCACTATAAAAACTGGAGAATTATTTAAAGGTATCGAAACACATTTTACAGATCATATTGGACCTAGAGATTTCTTTCTTGAAAGTTATATAAAGTTCCAACTGTCTATGAATCGAACATTCGTAAACAACATTCATGTTACAAACGATCAATTTATTTTTAATAGACCTAATATGGAAAATCATTTAAATGATGTTGATGCTGGGGTTCATGAATTAAATACTTTGAAAAAAGATTTTCCACAAACAGAATTTTATTTTTCTTTAGTTCCTAGTAAGCAAACAGCGTTACAATATAAGCTTCCCTCTTACCTAAATCTTGGGTACGAACAAATACTTAGGGATCACCTTGCTGAGAGATTGGCAGAAACTAAATTCCCTATTATTGATGTATTATCAATGTTTAAAGAAAGATTTACCAACAAAGAACTAGAACGAATGTATTTAACTACAGACCATCATTGGAATATGGAAGGTGCCTTTTATGCATATGAGGATACGATGAATTTTATTAATTCTCATTCAAACAAATATAAAGGACAACCAATAAAGAAAGATGACTACACCATTAACTGGGAAAAACCGAAAGGAAAGTTTGTTGGCAGCTGGAATAATCAATTGTACCGCTTAATTGATACTTCATCTGTACAAATTCCATATTTCCATTATAATTCGGGTGAATCTTGGGACGACTACACAGTTTACTATGGTGCTATTAAAGAGGATACTGCTAAGGAATCTATGGCTCAGTTTTACGGAAAAGAAAAAGATATTCCGGCCCCTGGATATGCTAGTGTTTATCAAACGGATTTCCCTGAAATAAACATCATTAATGAAAAGGCAGACAACGATTTACACCTTGTTATCTTAAAGGATTCGTATGCTGATGCTACATATCCTTTATTTGCACGTAATTTTGCTAAAACAACTTTTATTGATCCTCGTTACACGCAAGGAAAAAATGTGAAACAGCAACTAGAAGAACAAAATGCAGATATTGTATTGTTTATATACAATGACACCAACGTTTATGGTGACATGTATAAATTTCAAAACGTAAAATAAAAACTTATTTTCAACTGTAATCAGTGGGATTAGAATCCCACTGATTACAGTCTCAATTTATATAGTAATATCGGGCTAACCTCAATCTAAAATCATTCAAATCATTATACGCTTCCAAATTCGCTAACATCCCTCGAATAACTGGAATCCTCGGATTTTGAACTCTCATTTCAGATTCTAAAACATCTAAAGTGACTAAAACCTCATCATTTTCCAGTTGATCGGCTAATGTTCGTTTAAATACAATAATTTCACTTAAAAAATGTTCCTTCACCTGTTCCTTAATAAGCTCGGAACTGCAAAGAAATTTTCCAAGTCTCTCTTCATGTAGAACAGGTTCCTCCGAAGATTCTAGAAGCCCCTCTACTAAATTGTCTATCCTTTTTAAAATAAAAGCTGAAACATAGGACAAATCAATTTCTGGCGCATTTAAAATAATTAATTGTAAATAACCGTGGCATATCCCTTCCACCATAATTACCAAATCTAATAAATATGGACTAATCTTTTCACCATAAATAGACCGTAGGCTATTCCGATAAAATGCATGAGATTCTAACTTCATCCGCATCATAAACTCTTCTACTTCTTTATTAAATGGAATGGCATTTTCTCTTGCATGCATAATAATAAATTCTTTATGTTTTTGTACATCAGTAAACTGAAAATATAATTGTTTTTCAAATTTTTCACGTGGTAATAAAGACTCTTTTTCAATATCCAGCATTTTCTTTTGGATCTTGTCATAATAATATCGAAGTGTCGCTAATAAAAGCTCATCTTTCGATTTAAAATATAAATAAAAAGCCCCTTTTGATATACCACAAGCTGTGACAATTTCTTGTACTGACGTTGCATTTACACCCTTAGTCGCAAATAACTTCATAGCCATCTCTATAATTAAGCGCTCTTTTTCTTTCATATCTTCTCTCCTAAACTTAATTTCGCATCTTATGTAAATTTAAATTCAATTCAATTTAATCTTATATTAGCAAGTAGCAAGACCCTTATCCCAAAATTTAACGGGACAAAAAATTTTTGGGTAAGCCTATTATCTATATAGAAGCTCAATTAATAAAAGCTAATGATTCAGTAAGGAAGAGTAAAAAATCTCTCCCCTTACAGTTTCAATTTATTATACCATCTCTTTTCATTGACGACTGACCGACCAGTCAGTTATATTATGTATTAGACTGACCAGTTGGTCAATACAATAAAAAGGGAGCGCAAACATGAACAAACTCATCAATTTCTCGTTAAAAAATAAGTTCGCGGTTTGGCTACTAACGATTATTGTTACCATTGCAGGCATTTATTCTGGGATGAATATGAAATTAGAAACAATTCCTGATATTACAACGCCTATTGTAACGGTAACGACGGTTTATCCTGGTGCTACGCCAGAAGAAGTAGCTGACAAAATTTCAAAACCGATGGAAGAGCAACTGCAAAATTTAAGCGGTGTAAACGTTGTTAGTTCATCATCTTTTCAAAATGCATCTTCTATTCAAGTAGAATATAATTTTGATAAAAATATGGAAAAAGCCGAAACGGAAATTAAAGAAGCCCTCGCAAACGTGAAACTGCCCGAAGGTGTGAAAGACCCGAAAGTCTCACGGGTAAACTTTAATGCCTTTCCTGTTATTTCATTAAGCGTAGCGAGTAAAAATGAATCTTTAGCTGCCTTAACAGAAAATGTAGAAAAAAATGTTGTTCCTGGATTAAAAGGACTTGATGGTGTCGCATCTGTTCAAATCGCAGGTCAACAAGTAGACGAAGTACAGCTCGTCTTCAAAAAAGACAAGATGAAAGAATTAGGTTTAAGTGAAGATACTGTAAAAAATATGATTAAAGGTTCGGACGTATCGTTACCTCTTGGTTTATATACATTTAAAGATACGGAAAAATCAGTGGTTGTAGATGGTAACATTACAACAATTAAAGCATTAAAAGAATTAAAAATTCCAGCTATCCCTTCATCACCGAATGGTCAAGGTAATCAAAATGCTGGCGCTGGAACACAAACACCACCAATGAATTCAGCCGCTATGAACGGCATACCAACGGTTGCATTAGAAGAAATTGCCGATATTAAAGAAGTCGGAAAAGCAGAATCTATTTCTCGAACAAATGGAAAAGAAGCAATCGGAATTCAAGTTGTGAAGGCTGCTGATGCAAACACAGTTGATGTTGTAAATGCAGTTAAAGATAAAGTAAAAGACCTTGAGAAAAAATATAAAGACTTAGAGATCATCTCAACATTCGACCAAGGTGCACCGATTGAGAAATCAGTTGAGACAATGCTTAGCAAAGCTATTTTCGGTGCTATCTTTGCGATTGTTATTATTATGTTGTTCCTGCGAAACATTCGAACAACGCTAATCTCTGTCGTTTCTATACCACTTTCTCTATTAATTGCAGTTTTAGTCATAAAACAAATGGATATTACGCTTAACATTATGACACTTGGAGCAATGACAGTCGCTATCGGACGTGTCGTCGATGACTCCATTGTTGTTATTGAAAATATTTACCGACGTATGTCGTTATCAGAAGAAAAACTACGCGGGAAAGATTTAATTCGTGAAGCTACGAAAGAAATGTTTATCCCGATCATGTCTTCTACCATTGTAACAATTGCTGTATTCTTACCGCTTGGACTTGTAAAAGGTATGATTGGTGAAATGTTCTTACCATTCGCCTTAACTATCGTCTTTGCTTTATTAGCATCGTTACTAGTGGCTGTTACAATCGTACCAATGCTAGCTCACTCCTTATTCAAGAAAGAGAGCATGAGAGAAAAAGAGGTACATCATGAAGAAAAGCCAAGTAAATTAGCAAACGGCTATAAACGTATACTTGAATGGGCTTTAAATCATAAAATTATTACATCAAGTATCGCTGTCCTTCTATTAGTTGGTAGTCTTGCACTTGTGCCAATTATCGGTGTAAGCTTCTTACCATCTGAAGAAGAAAAAATGATCATTGCAACGTACAAACCTGAGCCAGGTCAAACGTTAGAAGACGTTGAAAAAATTGCAACGAAGGCTGAAAAGCATTTCCAAGATAAAAAAGACGTCAAAACGATCCAATTCTCATTAGGCGGCGAAAACCCAATGAGCCCTGGTCAAACAAATCAAGCGATGTTCTTCGTTCAATATGATAACGATACGAAAAACTTTGAAAAAGAGAAAGAACAAGTCGTTAAAGATTTACAAAAAATGTCTGGAAAAGGCGAATGGAAAAACCAAGATTTCGGAGCAAGTGGCGGTAGTAATGAAATTAAGCTATACGTTTACGGAGATAGCTCTGAAGAAATTAAGCCTGTCGTGAAAGATATTCAAAATATCATGAAGAAAAATAAAGATTTAAAAGATATAGACTCTAGTGTTGCAAAAACATATGCAGAATATACTTTAGTCGCAGATCAAGAAAAGTTAAGTAAAATGGGGCTAACTGCTGCTCAAATTGGAATGGGCCTTTCTAATCAACATGATCGCCCTGTTCTAACAACAATTAAAAAAGACGGTAAAGATATCAATGTATATGTCGAAGCTGAAAAACAAAATTATGAAACAATCGATGATTTAACAAATCGTAAAATTACAACACCACTTGGTAATGAGGTTGCTGTAAAAGATGTTATGACTGTAAAAGAAGGTGAAACTTCTAATACAGTAACGCACCGAGATGGCCGCGTTTATGCGGAAGTTAGTGCAAAATTAGCATCTGATGACGTTTCAAAAGCATCTGCCGCTGTTCAAAAAGAAGTAGATAAAATGGATCTCCCTTCTGGTGTAGATGTTTCTATGGGCGGTGTTACAAAAGATATTCAAGAATCATTTAAGCAACTTGGCTTAGCGATGCTAGCTGCAATTGCCATTGTATACTTCGTTCTTGTCGTTACATTTGGCGGTGCCCTTGCACCATTCGCAATTTTATTCTCGCTACCATTCACAATCATTGGTGCACTCGTTGCCTTATTAATCTCTGACGAAACATTAAGTGTATCTGCAATGATTGGTGCGCTTATGTTAATTGGTATCGTTGTAACGAATGCAATCGTGCTTATTGACCGCGTTATTCATAAAGAAAACGACGGCCTATCAACACGTGACGCATTATTAGAAGCTGGTGCAACTCGCTTACGTCCTATCTTAATGACTGCAATTGCAACAATCGGGGCTCTTATCCCGCTTGCATTAGGATTTGAAGGTAGCGGCTTAATTTCTAAAGGACTTGGCGTAACAGTAATTGGTGGATTAACAAGTTCAACGTTATTAACACTTCTTATTGTTCCAATCGTTTATGAAGCATTAAGCAAATTTAAAAAGAAAAAAGTAAAATAAAAAATAACCTCGCTGACTGCGAGGTTATTTTTTATTCCCAAACAAGATTAGGAAATCACCATATCCTTCTTTTTCTAAATCTTCTTTTTGAATAAAGCGTAGCGCTGCCGAATTAATACAATAACGAAGGCCGTTTTGTCCTGGGCCGTCTGGAAATACATGCCCAAGATGTGAATCTCCTTCTTTACTTCTCACTTCCGTACGCGTCATATTATGGCTAACATCCATTTTTTCTTTCACACTAGCTGACATAACTGGTTTCGTAAAACTCGGCCATCCACACCCACTATCAAACTTATCTAAAGAAGTAAATAACGGTTCTCCTGAAACGATATCTACATAAAGACCTTCTTCATTATGATTCCAATACTCATTTCGAAATGGTGGTTCTGTACCATTTTCCTGTGTTACATAAAACTGCATCTCATTGAGTTTTTCTTTTAAATGAGTATTATCTTTTGGCCAATGTTGTTTAATAAACGCATCTCGTCCTGAGCCCTTACGGTATAACTCGTAGCGGAATGTATTTTTCTTATGATACCCTTGATGATATTCTTCAGCTGAATAAAATGTAGAAGCTGGTAATAGTTTTGTCGCAATTGGCTTTGAAAAGCGCCCACTCTTTGCAAGCATTTCTTTTGAAGCCTCTGCTTTTTTATGTTGTTCTTCATTATGATAAAAAATTACCGTTTCATAAGACTGCCCGCGGTCGTGGAATTGTCCCCCTATATCAGTCGGGTCAATTTGTCTCCAATATATATTTAACAACTCTTCATATGGCATTTTATTTGCATCAAATGTAATTTGTACTGCTTCATAATGCCCAGTTGTTTCCGAGCACACTTCTTTATACGTTGGATCCTCTTTATGGCCACCTGTATAGCCTGAAACAACCTGTATAATCCCTTCCATCTCTTCAAATGGCGAAACCATACACCAGAAACACCCTCCGGCAAACGTAGCTAACTCTATCTTTTCATTTACAGCCATTATTTCACCCCTATTCTATCTTCTCCTTACAGTATGGCATAAGGAACGTCATGTTATAAAAGAAAAAGCATCGAACATCGATGCTTTTTCTTTACTTCAATTTATTTTTTTCAACGTCCTTCTCCATTTCATCACTTGTCACATCTAAGACATCTAATAAGAAAATGAAGATTGGAATACCGATAATAAGTCCCCACACACCTAAGAAATGCTCAGAGAAAATTAATACCATAAATGTGTAGAAGATTGGTAAGTTTGTTTTTTGAGACATAAACTTCGGATTTAATACATAGCTCTCAAGTGCATGAATTACTGTTACGATAACTACAATATAAACGACATACATAATACCGCCAATATTGTAAGCAATCATACAGAGTGGGAATAACGAGATAATAACACCCGCCACTGGAATTAAACCAAGCAAGAAAATCATTAACGCTAAACCTAGTAATTGCGGGAATCCTAATATCCATAATGCAATAACAGATAAAACACAGTTAACAATTGCAATTAAAAATTGTGCTTCGATTACTTTTCCAAATGAACGTGCAAATTTCTTTCCGAAATACTCTATTTCGTTATAGAAAATTGCAAGTCGGCTTTCTTTAAATTTCGAAGTAAAAGCAACGATACGTGCTTTTTCAAGTAAGAAAAATAAACTTAAAATTACAGAAAGTAAAACTTGAAGGCCAAATTTCCCAACATTCGTAATAGATTTATACAAAATGTCTACGCCTTGCCCCACATATTTAGAAAGCTCCATATGATTAACAGCATTAACTGCATACTTAATTAATTCACTATCAGGTGGATTTCTTAAAAATACATTAAATTGATAAATCAATTGTGAAATTTGTATTGTTAATACCGGTAAATATTTAAATAGCGTAATGGCAATTCCCGCCACTAACATTACATATAAAAGCGCTATAATAATTTTTCGATTAATTGGCATGAAATGATCTAATTTACGAGAAATAAACTTTTGGAATCGATCCATTAAATACGTCAACATAAACGTAATTAAAATTAAATTTAACATACTTTGCATCCCATACAATATGAGAGCAAGTAATACTAATACGATTAACCTCTGAAATCCTTTGCTTTGAAACAGGTTTTTTATTTGCATAATCGACGAGTACTCTCTCCTGTCCTATAAAGTAAAACGTTAACAAGTAGATCTCTCTCTATTTTCTACTTATAATTATCCTTTAATATTAAAGCCATTGCGAGCAATTTATATTCAACCCTAACCACCCGTTAATTGTGCTATATATTATGTTATTTCTTATTTTACAATACAATGACCTATTTCAGAACGCATTATACGTAGTATTAATGAAGATTTAAGGAAACTTTTATCCTTCAATAGGTCTTACCACTACTGTAACATAAAAAGCAAGCTATCAGTAGAAATCCGTCCTACAAATAACTTGCTTTTATATTTTTTTAGTAAGTTTTATCATCCAATAAACGGCATGAACATTGGAATAACCACCACTGTTACGACACCAACCACTGTCACAGCGATACTGGCCATAGCTGCTTCTACTTCACCCATTTCGATACCTACTGCAACCCCTAACGCATGTCCTGCTGTTCCAAGCGCTAAACCTTTAGCAATCGGATGTTTAACTCTAAATGTTTTTAAGAATAAAGCTCCTAATGCGTATACGATAACTGCATTAAAGATAACTGCAAATGATGTAATTGCTGGAATACCACCGATACTTTCAGAGATTGGTAATGCAATTGCTGTTGTTGCTGCCTGCGGTAACATTGAGTTCATTACAGCTGTATCTAGACCAATTGCTTTTGCGACAATGAACACAACAACCACTGAACAAATAGATCCAACCACGATAGCCGATAAAATTTGCCACCAATATTTTTTTAACTTATCAACTTGTTTATATAATGGAATTGCAAACGCGATTGTTGCTGGTTCTAAGAAGAAGCTAATCATTTTTCCGCCAGTATTATATTCTTCAAAAGTAAAGTTACCTACTTTTAGAAAGACAATCCCTAATACCATCGCTACGAATAATGGTGTGAATAAGAAGAATCCTTTTGAATGCTTAAATAATAATGTTCCGATTCCGTATGCGATTAATGAAACGACGATCCCGAAATATGGAGTCATTGTGCTTGCCATGTTCATTCCCTCCTAACAATATATACTAAATTGGTTACGCAACTTTTCCGTGCTTGCGTCCTTTATTTACTACTTTCAATTCTTTCGTATCTTCTATTTCTTTATCGTCTTTTCCTAAAATAAATTGTGCAAATAATCCTGTTACAGCGAGTAAAATAATCGTTGCGACAACAATTACAGTTAAAATTTGTACAAAATATTGTCCCATTACACCGAGAGAATTAATAACCGAAATACCTGATGGAACGAAAAGGAATCCGATAATACCTGTTAAAGCCGTTCCGAGTGATTCAACTTGTTCCAATTTAATAACTTTTAAACATAATAGGCTAAATAAAATAACTAATCCGATCACCGATGAAGGCATCGGAATTGGTAAATGCGTTGCAATAATATTAGAAACTAACATAATAGCTGAAAATATGAATGCTTGTGATAAGAAACTATATACTTTTTTCGTACTCATTTTGGCCACCTCTTTCGATTTGGTACCTTTATTGTATAAGATAAAAACAAAACTGTAAGCGTTTACATAACAGAACGTCAAATATACAAAATTAGTTACAAAAATGGGCAGACGAAATACAAAAAGCTGCTTCTTAAATACGAAGCAGCTTTTTAAGTTCTTTTGCATATGTACGGCTAACCGGGACTTGGGATCCCTCTTTCATAATTAAGTTATAAGTCGAATTAAACCACGGCTGTATCTCAGAAATATGATTAATATTAGCAACGAAACTACGATGAACACGCATAAAAATTGTGTGTGGTAATTTCTTTTCCAAAATGACAAGCGTATCATGTGTTACATATGTTTCTTTCATTGTTTTTACAGTTACTTTCCCATCTACAAGCCCTACATAAATAATATCTTCAATGTTAACAAGTACAATTGATTCCTCAATTGGTAATGCTAATTTATGCATCTCGGCCGTTACATCTACACTCTTTACATCTTGCTTTGTTTCTAACTTTATTTGCTTTTGTTTTTTATATTTCTTTAATGTCTGTACGATACGTTCTTCATCAAATGGCTTTAAAATGTAATCTAACGCATCTACTTCAAATGCTTGCAATGCATATTGATCATAGGCAGTAGCAAACACAATTGAAGGTGGGTTTTTCATTTTCTTTAATATATTTGCGATTTCAAATCCATTATCATCAGATAACTGAATATCTAGAAAAACAATATCTGGTTTGTTTTTCATTAATTCTTCTAATGCATCCTCTACACAATCCGCCTCACCAATTATCTCTACTTCTTTTGTTTTCTCTAATAAATATTTCAATTCATCCCGTGCTAACATTTCATCATCAACTACTAATACTTTTA
Organism: Bacillus cereus group sp. BfR-BA-01331; assembly: GCF_022663915.1. Classification (NCBI taxonomy): domain Bacteria; kingdom Bacillati; phylum Bacillota; class Bacilli; order Caryophanales; family Bacillaceae; genus Bacillus; species Bacillus cereus group sp. BfR-BA-01331. The sequence goes on along the minus strand of NZ_JAKUGJ010000009.1, from coordinate 79,929 downwards.
ACACTCCGTTTTTCCTCCTCTACTTTTTTCGGAATCACAAAGAGGATCTTTGTCCCTTGCTCTAATTCACTTTCAATTTGAAGCATTGTCTCTTTCCCAAATAACCCGATAAGTCGTTCATTAATATTATATAAGGCTGTTCCCGTCCCTTTCTTTGATGGAACTACCATTTTTCCTAATTGCTCTAGACGTTCACTCTCAATCCCTTGTCCATTATCCTTTACTTCAAAGTGAACCATCCCTTCTTTTTCAAACACATGTACCTCGACTTGGCACACTGGCTGCTTTTTCGGAAAAGCATGGCGCAATGCATTTTCAACTAATAGCTGAAGCACAAATGGTGGAACTAAAGTCACCTTTAGTGCCTCTTCAATGTACATCTTCACTTCATACTTATTCGGAAATCTCGCTTGCTCTAACGATAAATATGCATGTACATGATTCAACTCTTGTTCTAATGGAATAAGTAATTGTCGTGCCCCTTGCAAATTACAACGAAAATAAACGCTAAGCTGCAATAATAATTTTCTCGCTTTCTCTACATCTGTTCGGCATAAAGCTGATACTGTATTAATTGCATTAAATAAAAAATGCGGATTGATTTGTGCTTGCAACGCTTTTATTTCGGCATCTTGCAATAACTTACTTTGTAACTCAGCTTCACCTAACTCAAGCTGTGTGGAGAATATTTTCGCTAGCCCTTCCGCTAACTCTTCTTCAACACGACTTAATTGATTAGGGTTTTTAAAATAAAGTTTTAATGTTCCTATCGTATTTCCATGTGAAGTTAATGGAATAACAACTGCCGCTTGTAATGGACACCCTTCATGTTGACAATTAATAATCTCACGTGATTTTGCCTTCATTATTTTCCCTGTTTTTAATACTTCTTTTGATAAACCTGTTATTAAACTGTGTGAAGGAATATGATGATCTGATGCTAACCCAACGTGAGCTAAGATTTCCTCTGTATCTGTTAAGGATACCGCATCTGTTCCCGTAAAGCGGTGAATAATTTGTGCCACATGTTTACAAGACTCTTCTGTTAACCCTTGGCGGAAATATGGTAACGTCTTATCAGCAATTCGTAATACTTTATGCGTTTGCAAAGCTTTTGCGTTTTCTTCTTGTCGTAAAATAGCTAGTATCATCGAAAGTAAAATGAAACTGCCAAAACTATTTACAAGAATCATCGGTAGCGCAATTGTTTTCACAACACTAAGTCCATCTTCTATAATTAATAGAATCATAAGCATTTCTAAAGTAACGATAAAAACACTTAAAATCGCAGAAAATTTAGGAGTAATAGTACGGTTATATTTTTTGAAAATGTATCCAATATAACCTGTTATAATCCCAGCCAAAATTGATGAAATTGCACAACTTACTGCCGTCGTCCCGCCAAGCATATAACGATGAATACCCGCAATAGAACCTACTCCAATTCCGACGATAGGACCGCCAAGCAATCCACTAATTCCAACACCCATGATTCGTGTATTCGCAATTGTGCTGGATGATGAAACACCTTGTAACCAATTTTCATTCATAATAGTATTTCCTGCTATTTCAATCCCTGTGTAATTGCTTACAATTGTAAACACTGAAAAAATACAAATAAGCTTAAACTTATCTACATATCCGTCTTGCTTATGAAGAAGACGCCGGAACGTTTTAATATGAGAGAGTAAAAATCCTAAAATAACAATAAGTCCGACGCGTTCAATCATCATAAGTACTAAATTTAGCATCTGTGATTCATTCCTTTTTATATTAGTTAGTTTTATTATGGGAAAATAATGAAGCGTGCGTCAAGGAGAATGAAATGTTTTTTGAAATATTTTACACATAACTATCCCCTCTTTATTTGACAATCTAACAGAAGAGTGCTAAAAATAAAGTAATATAATACAGTCCTTTAACCCAACCCCGTGAGGTTGAGAAGGAAGTCGGAATATACTATACGTATGGTCTTTTTTAGGGATACGTATGCTTTTTTGGCCTTCTCATCATATCAGGTGAGAAGGCCTTTTGTTATTCTTCCATAGTGACTGTAGAAGAAAATAAGGAGGAGTAATGATGAACGTCACTACTAATGTACAATCAACAACAGAGGAGACGAAAGAGAAAAGATATAAAACATTGTTTGGTTCTGCGCTAGGATATGCAGCAGAAGGTTTAGACATGTTGCTCTTATCTTTCGTACTCGTCTACATTTTAAAAGAATTTCATTTAAGCCCTATTGAAGGTGGAAACTTAACATTAGCTACCACAATAGGAATGCTAATCGGGTCTTATTTATTTGGATTTATTGCTGATTTATTTGGGCGTATCCGTACGATGGCCTTCACAATCTTACTATTCTCACTAGCAACAGCACTTATTTATTTCGCAACAGATTATTGGCAATTATTAATTCTTCGCTTTTTAGTTGGAATGGGAGTTGGTGGTGAATTCGGGATTGGGATGGCCATCGTAACTGAAACATGGTCTAAAGAAATGCGCGCTAAGGCGACATCCGTTGTTGCACTTGGATGGCAATTTGGCGTACTAGTCGCTTCACTCCTTCCGGCATTTATCGTCCCGCATTTCGGATGGAGAGCTGTTTTCTTATTTGGACTCATTCCCGCTCTACTAGCTGTTTACGTCCGCAAAAGTTTAAGTGAACCGAAAATATGGGAACAAAAACAACGATACAAAAAAGAATTGTTACAAAAAGAAGCTAAAGGTAATTTAACAACTACTGAGGCAGAACAACTAAAGCAAATGAAAAAGTTCCCACTTCGAAAGTTATTTGCCAATAAAAAAGTAACGATAACAACAATTGGTCTTATTATTATGTCATTCATCCAGAACTTCGGATATTATGGAATTTTCACATGGATGCCAACTATTTTAGCGAATAAATATAACTACACATTAGCAAAAGCAAGCGGCTGGATGTTCATCTCTACGATCGGCATGCTAATTGGAATTGCGACTTTTGGTATTCTAGCCGATAAAATTGGTCGCCGTAAAACTTTTACAATCTATTATGTCGGTGGTACTATATACTGTCTCATTTACTTCTTCTTATTCACAGACTCAACATCGTTGTTATGGGGAAGTGCATTGCTTGGATTCTTTGCCAATGGCATGATGGGGGGATTCGGAGCAATTTTAGCTGAAAACTATCCCGCTGAAGCTCGCTCGACAGCAGAGAACTTTATTTTCGGTACAGGACGTGGGTTAGCTGGATTTGGACCTGTTATTATCGGCTTACTTGCTGCAGGTGGTAATTTAATGGGAGCATTATCTCTCATCTTCATTATCTATCCAATCGGTTTAGTTACAATGCTATTATGTGTCCCAGAGACGAAAGATAAAGTATTAGAATAGATTGAAACTGTACGAAATGTTTATCCAAATACTGTCCCCTCAGGAAAAGTATTTGGATAAATGGCAAAGAGGAAGCATCTCAAATGAAATGCTTCCTCTTCTTATATAAATACAATTATTTATTTTGATTTACTAGCTTTTTGGAACAAGAAGCTAGTTTTATCTTCTTCTTTTACAATACCTTGTTTTAACGCTAATTCCCCTGCGACTTTAGGCGCTAGCCATAGCATTGGGAATAACAGAATAGATACCGGAACAGCCGTCACTACAATGAAGGATTGTAAGGCGTTAATACTTCCCTCACCCATATATAAAAGAATCGCCGCAACTGCGCCCATAATAAGCGACCAAAAAACTCGCAAACTAATTCTAGGATCTCCATCTCCAGTCACTGCCATTGAAATCGAATAAGCCATTGAATCTCCTGTTGTCACTACAAATAAAATTGTTAATAAAAGAAATGCAGGTCCAATAATATTAGATAGTGGCAACTGCTGCGTAATTGCAATCATAGCCGCTGGCATACCAGATTCACTTAATGCGGTCGAGATAGAACCAGGATTCATTAACTCATAAAACACACCTGATCCCCCTAGTATAGTAAACCAAAACGTTGTAATAATAGGTGCAATAATTCCAATTGCAACGATGATTTCTCGGATTGTTCTTCCTCTTGAAATTCGGCTCACTAAAATTGCCATCATCGGTCCATATCCAATAAACCATCCCCAGAAAAAGATTGTCCACGATCCTAACCAAGCTGTATCACCACGATATGTGCTCATTGGAATAAATTCATTTATATAAAATCCAAACGAAGAAACAAATGAATCGATAATAAATCCACCTGGTCCAAATAGTAATACAAATACCATTAATAGAACTGCTAACCTAACATTTAAATTACTTATAATTTGAATCCCTTTATCAATTCCTGTTACCGCAGATATAGTAGAAACAGCTACTACACAAACAATAATGGCTAATTGAGTAGTAAACACATCAGGAATGTTAAACAATGCTTGTAACCCATAACTTGCTTGCAAGCCTAAAAATCCGATTGGACCAATCGTCCCTGCAGCTACTGCAATAATGGCAAATACATCAATCATCGTTCCAAGCCAACTCTTTCGCAATTTCTCTCCAAAAATAGGATATAAAAGCGTTCGAGGCTTTAACGGCATACCTTTATGATAATGCCCGTACATCATAACTACCGCACTAATTGTACCTAAAATCGTCCAAGCCAGGAAACCCCAGTGCATATAACTTTGTGCTAAAGCAGGCATGACTGCTTCTTGCGTTCCAGCAGTTATACCTTCATGTATTGGTGGCACCGTCATCAAATGGTACATCGGCTCTGCGGCTGCCCAAAAAACGCCACCTCCAGCAAGTAATGTAGACATAATAATAGCGAGCCATTTTGTCGTACTAATCTCAGGTTTTTCTAGCCCCCCAAGTTTAACTCTCCCATATTTTGAAAACGCCATACACATTGCAACAACAAATGTACCAATTAATAAAACCTGCCAAAAGGCACCAAAATATTTAATTGAAGCTGCAAAACTGCTATTAATGGCTCCCTCTACGTAACTTTTATTTAAAATAACTGCAATTACAAATAATAAAAGTGAGCCACCACTAATAAGAAATACAGGCCAATCCGTTTTTCGACTCTTCATCCTCATTTACACTTCCTCCTTCCTCAGCAATCTAAAAAAACAACTTTATTATGTTTTCTTGTTTACACCCAAAACACAATGATTATATAAGAATAATAATTCATCAATTTCCTACACGCTTATGTTGTCCCTAAAAATATGCTAAATCCCTTATTTAAAAGAAAATTTCTATTCCTATTACATAAAAAAGCAAAACAAAAGACCTTATATTTCTATAAGGTCTTCGAAACAGAAATTTGATTATAACATAAGGAACTCCTTGGTTCAAAAAGCCCTTTCCAAAAATAACCGATAGTAAAGGCTTCCATTTGCTACGTAACAGTAATTAAAAAAAATTATATTTTGCAGAAAAAAAAACTATACTAGCTATTATTTATGAAAGAAATTCGGCTTCAAAATTTCATTTGGATACGGTTTATGATAAATATGAGTGGTAGCTGGCGACAACGGTGGAATGAGCCACACCCAATTACCTGTTACAACCCGTCCACATGCCGCTTCCTGCTTCTCAAATTGTTGAAATTGTTGTGCAGCTGTATGGTGATCCACAATACTAACTCCTTGTTTTTTAAAAGAATGTAAAACAGCCACGTTTAATTCAATTAGCGCCTTGTCTTTCCATAACGTACCGTTTCTCGATGTATCGAGCTTCATCATCTCCGCAACAGCCGGAAGTAAATTATAGCGATCATGATCCGCTAAGTTACGAGCCCCAATCTCCGTTCCCATATACCATCCATTGAACGGGGCTGCCGTATAAGAAATACCGCCAATTTCTAAGCGCATATCTGAAATCATTGGAACCCCATACCATTTTGCTCCAAGTGACGAAATCGGGTATTCTGGGTGTTCAATTGGCACTTCTTTTACTTCTTCTCTCGGAATTTCTTTATATATAGGTGCCTTCCCGTTTATAGAAAACACAAGTGGCAATACATCGAAATTCGTACCTTCTCCTTGCCAGCCAAGTTCCTGACAAAAATCCGTAAACTCAGTGGAATGAGAGTCACCAATCACTCCCATTTCTGTTTTATATCCTGCATACCGAATCAATTGGTGATTATAAATTCGTATATTATTTTCTTCACCTTGATATTGCTTAAAAATTGTAATTGTCGGTTTAACTTTCCCATCGTTCGTTGCATATTTAATATGATGAATTAATGCATTGTATACACCTTCCTCATCATTTACTTCACGTGCATCTAATATGTGCATCTTACTCCAAAATAGTCTTCCGATACATCGATTACTATTGCGCCATGCCATTCGTGATCCATGAACAAGTTCTTCAAATGTATGCTCATACGTCCCCGTCTTCTCTATTTCAATTTGAATTTCTTTTATTCTCTCTTCTATGAATTGTTCTTTATTAAGCTCTTTATAGCAAACCGTAATAAAATGACTCGCTTCCTCTATTAATTGTTTCGTTTTACTCATAAACGATCTCCTTCTATTTCAACAAAACGTTACTACTTTACAGTATAAGCAAAAAGAATAAGAGTCACAAATGAAAGTCGAAGTGTTACTTTTATTGTAATATTTTTCAGAAAATTAAAGAGATTACTATTGACTTGTATAAAAAATAGGTGTATTTTTGACTCAGGTAAATTTTTTTTACCTAGACCAACTTTTTTTAATAAGAAAGGAGGGAATGTTATGTCTTCATTTCAATTGCCAAAGCTTCCATATGACTATGATGAACTAGAGCCATATATCGATAGCAACACGCTTTCTATTCATCATGGAAAGCACCATGCGACATACGTAAATAACTTGAATGCCGCTTTAGAAAACTATACGGAATTACATAATAAATCTTTAGAAGAGTTACTATGTAATTTGAAAACTTTACCAAAAGAAATTGTTACAGCTGTCAGAAATAACGGTGGTGGACATTATTGTCATAGTCTTTTTTGGGAATTAATGAGCCCGCGAGGTGGCGGTGAGCCTAATGGAGACGTTGCAAAAGTAATTGATTATTATTTCAATACCTTTGACAACTTAAAAGATCAACTTTCCAAAGCAGCTATTAGTCGTTTTGGAAGTGGCTATGGATGGCTTGTTCTGGACGGTGAGGAACTTTCCGTTATGAGTACACCCAATCAAGATACACCTTTGCAAGAAGGTAAAATTCCATTACTCGTCATCGATGTATGGGAACACGCCTATTATTTAAAGTATCAAAATCGGCGTCCAGAATTTGTTACCAACTGGTGGCATACGGTGAACTGGGACCGGGTAAATGAAAAGTATTTACAAGCAATTCAATCACAAACACATTAGTCGTGCGTATAAGGTAAATTTGGTAATGTAAAATTAGTATTGTCGAAATCCTCCAGAATCCCCCGGATTGCCACCGGGGGATTTATGATTATTTCATTGTATTTATGTAATAAAGTAAAACTTTTTCCGTCTCTAATTTCAACTCTCGGAACGGGAATCCTAATTCACGAGCCTTTCCATTATGTAACGTACAATTAATCACTCCATTATAAGGAGCTATATTATCTCCTACTTCTTGAATGAGCGCTTTTATCCCGGTATTCTCTTCTATGAAACGAATAACTTCTCTGGTAGAAACCACCCCGTTACTACAAGCATTAATTGGCCCTTCTATGTCCTTCATCCCGCACCAAGCTAAAAATTCTCCTGCTTCTTTTTCATGTATAAATGACAACTCTCCATCTACATGATCCACAACGATAGACTCTTGTTTCACAACATGTTCAACGTAAAATTGTAATCTTTTCGTATAATCGTTTTCTCCAATAACGACGGGAAATCTTACCGCAACGACTGGGAATGTTGCATGTTGAAATAAAACTGCTTCAGCTAATCGCTTACCTTCACTATAATTGAAATCATTCCTACCTCCATACGTAATGGTATACTCGTACGGATTGAAGTTTTCTTCTAACAGGCCTAGCGCAGGCTCATAGACAGCCATTGAAGATGTCATAATGTATTTCTTCGTTTTTCCTTTTAGCACTTCACATATTATCTTCGCTGCATTCGAGCTATAGCATAAATTATCGTATACGATATCATAACTTTTACCTTCAAAACGCTCTTCTAGTAGCCTCTCATCTGCTCTATCTACAATCAGTCTTTTTACTGCACTTCCAAAGGGATCTTCAGTAACTCCCCTCGTCGCAATCGTTACATCATGTCCAGCTTGCAACAGTACTTCTACTAAATGTTTACCAAAAAATCTTGTTCCCCCTAGCACCAATACTTTTTTCACCTTCATCATCCCCGTTTTTACAAATTGTAAAATACTCCCTCTATTATTATAAATGCTAAAATAAAAAAACATGGAATCAGTTTAACGATTCCATGTTTTTTCTACACACGATACATTAACGTACTCGATATTTAAAAATACAATAGCAGCAATATAAAATAGAAATTACTGATACATAAACCCATAGTTCATATATGAATCCCTCGCCCCATACTCCCATAAAATAAAAGAGTGAAGGCAACGTCAATGTTACCCACGATTGTACAAAAGCAATTCTGCCAAGATATTGATTGATATTCTTTTTTTGTGCATTTAATACAAAGAATAAATACCAAAGTAATGCCCACATAAACCATGTTAACGCATTAACAACATCGTGGAATTGAACAAATGAAACAACCATATAGAATAAAGCAATAATTGCTACCCAAATACAGAACCAGCCTAGTCCACTACTATCCATTCCTTTAATAAAAGTAACGCCTACATATAAATAAGTTAAACCAAATAAAAAAGTAGCTGCATATGAATATACCGTCCAATTACTTTGATCAGAAATCATAATTAAATAAAACGGTATAATAATTTGTAACGCTCCTACAAATAAATTAAAAACACCTGCACTTTTCATCTCTACTTTGCCTAATATGACAAGACTATTTAAAAATAAAGCTGCACCTGAAAGTAATAATCCTACGTAACCCATATATATTCGTGTGAAAATCTTTCCCTTTCACACTTTTAACCTCCCCACAATATAAAGTGATACTTTATCCCGCATTAACGAGCAGTAAAACTCCCACCTCAAAATTCAGCTGGAGCAAAGAAGTTAGGCGGGAGTCGGGCTGCCCGTAAAAGCCCGATTGGTGAAAGCTAATAATCAGTGGGGATGAACAACCCCCACCCACTGATTAAAGTTTCACTTTATTATTTTTCTTCCTATTTAAAACTACATACATAATTTTTAATCTGAATAAGTTAGACTTCCTACCTTAAAAAACAACAAATTTAAAACGCTTTCAATAATAAATAACCCTATCAAAACATGAAATAGGATTCCTTGATTATAAACGTACTCTAACAATGATACAAGTGTTGGAATACTTTTCAATACTACGTTTTGAATTTCTATAAAAAATTAGTAGAATGATACATTTTCCCTATCTCATTCTATTAATTTTTTGCATAGAATATCGTACACTCATATTAATTTAGAAAGGTTTGATATTTATGCCTCTTCATTATCCAAATCATTTTGTTTTTCACTCCACAGGTGTATTAACAAGAGAGCCCGCAACTGTTTCAGCAGTAGTAAACATTGTAAATTTAGATGCATATTACACACACCATGTAACTATAGAGGTTTGGGATTGGTCTAACTATTCTAATCCTGTAAAATTACCTGTACTACTTGGTGAAAATACGGAAGTAGCATTCCCATATATTTTACAAGGCAACCACTTAGCAGTTTTTTATGCTGATTTAGATGACTCTATTGATTTGTATGAAATCCGTATTTCTTATCCTGGCCACTCCAATATTGTTGCAAATTGTTTTGGGCGAAGTATCCCGCCATATACAAGCCAAGAAGGTAATACAGTATACCATAAACAACTCGTTCGAATTCATTAAATCGCCCCTATTATGTGAAAGGGGCTGGTCAGTAATACATTTATCTTTATAAGATAATCGTATTACTGACCTAAAGCGTGATAGTCAATCTTGATAGTTTCTCATTTTGAACACTTGCTATTTATCATAAATATCATTCGGATTTATTGTAGGAACAAATCCATTTGTAGAACTATATTTTTTAGATACATTATCTGGGGTCACGGTAAACGTTACAATTTTATTGCTTTGTTGTTTAAAATAACGCATCCAATTTTGACTCCATTCATCTTTCGCAATAACTTGTTTATTGAAGTCTTCCCACAATACACCATGTATAAAATTCAAGGATGTATTTTTGATTGTGTCAAATCCCCAATTCTGTATAAGAAGCAGGTTGGAATCAACACTTTTAATTTCTTTTAATAAATTTACATATGCTTCTCGAAATTTCCCTTGTGTAGACGGCTGATCATAAAAATAGTCATCAATATCACCAGCTGTATCTAAAAACACCCCATCTATTCCTTTTCCAATGACTTGCTGTTTCACCTTATTCACAACAATCCCACGGTAGTGCTCATCAGCTAAATTCATAATATATGTATCCCACTGCTCAATCTTCATTTTCTTACCATCTCTATAATAATAGTCTGATTCAACTACTTGCGATTTATGCCACGATTCTAATTCTAAAACACTAACATAGCCAAGAACTACCGTTCCTGATTTTTTTAATTGCTGAACCTGTTCTTTCGTAAATGCATATGGCTCTATAATAACCATGTCATACTTTGAAAGTCTCTCAATTACTTGCTCATTTGCTTCACCATAATAAATTTTATAACTTCGTACATTTTTTAAAACTGGTTCCACAACATTTGCTTGTGCGGATGTACTTGAGGAAAAAATAAAAGAAAATATAGCTAAAAAACATACGGAACGTTTCCACTCCATAATAATATTACCCCCTATACAACTGTAATTTTCTATTGTTTTAAATGTTAATACAAATATAGTAATACCATAACATTCTACATTTTTTCAAACTCGATTTTTTATAAAAATTCCAATAAATGCAATACATTAACAAAAATTAGAATTTATTTCACTTGAATTTACTACATCTCTGTTGATAAAATGATTTGGGCTTTATATATTATATATCTTAAAATAATTCTTTTAAATTATGTATTTTATTTCAGTGTACTATTCCTCAAAATTAAATTTGCAAACGAAAGAAGGGATTTTTTTATGCACTATAGACAATCTAATATATTCCAAAAGATGATTGAACCTACGATTCTCTTTATTGCACTATTTTTTCTATCAATACTAACTGATTTTCTTACACCAACGTATGAATACTTCTTACTCTTATTTATTACATTAATTATTTCTAGCCGGTATGGCATATCTATTGCCCTTTTCGCCTTTCTGGAAGCAATGATTTATATTTTTATAAGCGGTATATATAAAGAAAATGATGTATTACTGTACTTTTATTCATCAGATTACTGGATAAGTTGGATTTTCTTACTTGTTATTAGTTTATGCTGTGGACTGATGAGCACTGCACAAAAAGAACGTTATGAAGATGTACATATGATAAATAATGAGTTGAAAGCTGAAAATAAAGAATTAAAATATGTCGTGAAACAATTGGATGAAACACGTATTACACTACGTTCTCGTGTACTTGAATCAAATAACCACTTATCTAAAATGTATCATATGTTTAAAGCTTTAAATCATACACATCCTGAAATTGTACTCGATGAAGGAATGAATGTATTAAAAATGTATTTTGGAGCAAAAAAAATTGGTATCTATCACGTTGATAACAATAAACAATCGCTTCGTATTAAATTAAGAGCTGAAACTGGTAAAAATACATTATCCCAATCTATTTTCGTTAAAAACGCTTCCTTAGTCATCAAAAATGCGCTAGCGCATAATCGACCTTTTTTCCGTACAGATGAGGATTTTCAAGACGCTCCACTTTTAGTTGGTCCCGTCCTATTCCAAGATGATGTACAATACGTCATTATATTAGACGAAATCGAGTTTTCAAAAGTAACTTCTGAGCAATTCGAACTTTTCACATGGTATTTACGCTGGATGGGTGATCGTTTACAAAACGCTTCTAATCTTTGGCTATCCAGTCAAGAGGATCGCACATTCCCTAAAACAAGCATTTATTATGAAGATGAATTTGAACATTTACTAAAAATAGAAAAGAAACGGTACGAAACATTATCTTATCCATATTCCTATTTTGAGTTCAATGCTCCACAAGATTCTTTAGGAATGATAAATTCTATTTTAAAAGACCACTTGCGAGATATCGATATATTCGGTTATAGTACGACCGAGCAGAAAATCATGATTTTATTACCTGGCACTGAAGAACAGTTTTATATACAAGTTCAAACTCGTATACAAAACGCTCTTTCTTCTAAAGGAGTGATAGTCTAATGATTTTACTCCTTCTTTATTTTATTTATGTTATTTCGGTTTTTCTTTTATTTCGATTTACGAAAAGTTTGATTACTAAAGATAAAAAAGGAATTATTGAATTTTGCTTGATTCTATCTCTTCTTTTCCCACTTATCGGACTTATTGTATCAGCAATCATGTTATTACTTAATATAAGACGCTCCAAAACCGAGTGGTTACAACAATACTCTGATTATGTTGCCTTTCACGTTGATAATTACGAAGATATTTTGGAATCAGCAAAACAAGATATGGACTTAATTTCATTTTCTTCTGGATTAGAACTAGATAAGCCTGAATTACATAAACAACTCATTGTACAGTTAAGCTCCTCCTCTATTGCTAATGAAGGAGGCTTATTGAAAGAAGCCATTCACCATAAAGATCCTGAAACTGTGCATTACGCAGCAACTACTATTAATTTACTAAATGAACGGTACGAAAAACAAATCGAATACTTAAATAAGCAATTTCTACAAAATCCACAAAATGAAATTGCAAAAGAATTGGTTTCTAACTATTTAAGATATATAAACAGTGGTCTTCTTTCTAATCAGCAAAAAGAAAAAATAATCGATAAATTTATGGATTTTATTACACAAGGTGTAGAACTATTCCCTAACGAACCTCTTTACCCTTTCCATCTTGGAAATCTGTTTCTACACACAAAACAATATGCAAAGTCTGAAGAGCAATTTTTAAAGCTTATTCATTTCTATCCTGAATCATATTACGGTTACGTTGGTTTACTTGAAATATATTATGAGCAACAGTTATGGGACGAGCTCTATAACTTAATCAATAATCTAACGGATGCAAAAAGAGTTCATATACTACCGCGTAAATATCAATTATTTGTAAGGCAGTTTGGAGGCGCACACATTGAAAAAGGGGATTAATATATATATCGGGATTATTAGTATCATTTTATTTCTCTTAATTTTATCCATCCTTATATATCGAACAGAAAATTTTTATCAAAAGTTTTCTGTTCCTAAAACTAAGGAAACAGATACTGTTAAAACACTCAAAGCAAAAGATGTAGCTCAAAATGGACAAAAAATGCAATTATACGTTTTAAAAACGGATAATACATTAGGGCAACAAGTCGAATTTAATACGAAGAAGGCAATGGATTACGCACACCTACACTATAAAGATATTACAGCTAATGAAATTAAGGGACTTACACCCTCTCCCTATACAGGGATTATTATTACAGGTGAAATAATGGAGCAACTTCCACAAGCTGATATTCAAAATTTTGTACAAATGGGCGGAAGAATTATTATCGCAAACCGACTTGATTCAGATCCTTCCTGGAACACATTATTTGGTATTACCCAAAAAGAAGGTTTCAAAGATGCGAAAGGATTAACCTTTGAAGAAGTTTTATTCCCTGGTTATCCAGATCTCTCAAGTTCTTCTCCATTGTTTACTCATAGCTCAATGAATATTACGCTAGATGAGAATACAACTAATACTTGGATTACAGCGGAAGATACTCCCATCCTTTGGACCAATGACTACGGTGAAGGAAAAGTCTTATATTGGAATACAACAGCATTGAACGATAAATTAGGTAGAGGTATGTTCGTTCAATCACTGGGTACTATTTTCCCGACTTTCGCTTCAGCACAACTTGGAGCGGAGATTATGTATATCGATGACTTCCCATCTCCGATTCCAAGTGGAGAACTAAAAAACTTAACGAAAGAAAAAATTTCTGTTGAAGAATTTTATAAAAAACATTGGTGGAAAAATATGAAGGATATCTCTGAAGATCTTGATATTAAATATACGGGTGTTGCCATTGGGACGTACCAAAATAAAGTAACGCCACCCTTTGAAGATTTCACAGGTAAAAATAGAAATACCTATTTATTATTTGGGAGAGAATTACTAAGTCACGGCGGGGAAATAGGCATTCATGGCTATAACCATCAACCTTTATTATTACCACCAGATCCAGTAGATAAAGCACTTGAATATGTTCCATGGAATTCAAAAGAGGATATGGAGAGCTCCTTAGATGCTCTGCAAAAACTCGTGTATAACTTCTTTCCAAACGAAAAATTAAAAACCTATGTACCACCATCCAATATTATAAATACAGCTGGATTAAGTGCATTAAACAACGCAGTTCCAACTATGGAAACAGTTGCTTCTCTATATGTGGGAAGTAAAAGTAACGGTAGTTTAATTCAAGAATTTGGACCAGATGAACATAATAAAAACATTTATCACTTCCCGCGCATTACAAGCGGCTATGCTATCACAGATGAAGAGCAATTTATCTTAACTGATGTTACCGCAAATTTAGGGGTTATCTCACATTTCGTCCATCCAGATGATATCCTTGATGAAAAACGCTCAGGTAATTTAACATGGGAAGAATTATTTAAAGCTTATAAAAAGACAATTAAAGAAATACGAGAAAGATATCCTTATATAAAAAGTATGACCCAAAGTGAAGCAACTGCTTCTATGAAAATTTATCAAACTGGTGACCTAGATGTTTCTTATGAAGATGATGCTGTTCACATTGCATATAAAGGGTTACCAAACCATACTTCAACAATTATACGTGTAGAAGAAGGTAAGAAGATACAACCTGGCTCATTCTCTTACGGTACAGTTAAAAAGCTTGATTCCCAAATTTATAGCGTTACGTTAACGAAAGCCAGCGCTACGATTCCAATTAAAGGAGCATAACAGATGAGAATAGGTTTGGTCGTTGAAGGCAGCTATCCCTTTGTAAGCGGAGGGGTAGCAAGCTGGGTTCAAATGATTATCCAGCAGTTTAAAGAACATGAATTTACGATTTTCGCGATAGTCCCTCAAGTAAAAACAGAAGATGAATATCAATATGAAATTCCAAGCAATGTAAAAAACATCATTCTGATTCCTTTGCAATCAGAAAATGAAGCAAAACATATAAAAACTAATTTAACTAAACAAGAAGTACAGACACTTCAAAAATGGTTTACATTTCAAGCCAACGATACAACAGCATTACAAATATTAGGGAATAAACAAAAGCTAGGAACACTCCATTCCTTCTTCGAAAGCCGTGAGTTTTATGCAATTGTTAAAGAAAGCTATTTATATGAAGAAAGTAGTGGATCCTTCTTAAATTACTTTTGGATGTGGAGATCTATGTTCACACCAATCATTCAAATTTTACAAATTGATTTTCCTGAATTAGATCTTATTCATTCTGTATCGACAGGGTATGGTGGATTGCTTGGTGCTGCAATTAGTGCCAAGTCCGATATACCATTTATTCTAACTGAACACGGTATTTATTCTCGGGAGCGTGAAGAAGAAATACTACAATCTACTTGGATACCAATTGAATATAAAAAAAGATGGGTTTCTTTCTTTCATCACTTGTCTCATCAAGCATATGAACAAGCCGCTGATGTAATTACGTTGTTCGGCCGAAATAGTGCATATCAAAAAGAATTAGATGCTCCGGCCCATAAACTAAAAATCGTTCCAAATGGCGTTACTTTATCTGACTATAAAGGGTTACGTAAGCCAAAATACAATTCGGATAAACTCATCATTTCCGCTATTATACGAGTTGTGCCAATTAAAGATGTAAAAACAATGATTTATGCAGCTAAATTATTATTAGAAAAAGATATTCCATTTATATTTTACTTACTAGGTCCTGATACAGAAGAAGCAGAATATGCTCAGGAATGTCGTGATTTAATTCAACAATTAGGATTAGAAGAGCATGTAATAATGACCGGCAAAGTAAATATTAAAGATTACTTAAAACAAACAGATATTCTCGTATTAACAAGTATATCTGAAGGACAACCATTAGCTATGTTAGAAGGAATGGCAGCAGGATTACCATGGGTTGTTACAGATGTCGGCTCTTGTAAGGAATTAATTTACGGACAAGATGAAGATCCTTACGGACAATGTGGATTTGTTGTACCACCTGTATCTCCTGAACAAGTTGCCATTCATTTAGAGTGGTATTATCGTCACCCTGAATCCATTCAAAAATTTGGGGATAACGGGCGCAATCGTATTGAAGCGCACTATCAATTATCAGGTGTCGTTGATAGTTATCGTAAGCTTTACTTAGAAAGAGGTAAAAAAACATGGCAGGGATAGGATTTCGTTTACAAAAATTATTCCAAGAAGACTACTATTCTTCCAGAATAAAAGCGTACGGATTTTCATTATTTGTTACAGCTGGTCCTTGGTTAGTCGTTATTTTAGCAGTAACAGCTATTCGATACATTTTAAGTTTGTTCCATTCTATTTCAATTGAGGAACAGCGCCTTTTTACAATTTCAATTTCATACTGCTTCATTTTTTCTCAAATCATATATGGTGCCTTACAGCTCATCGTAACTAGATATGTGGCCGACCTTTTATACGAGCAAAAAGCTGATAAAGTATTTTCTTCCTTTTTAGGAATGACGAAAATCACACTTTTTTTAGCTATTATCTTATGGATTTTGTTTGCAATTTTTACACCATTAGCCTTGTATTATAAAATCGTGATGCTATTTTTATTTTTAGCTTTAAACATCATTTGGATTCAATCCATTTATTTAACAGCAGCTAAAGATTATCAATCCATCGCTCTTGCATTTTTAATTGGTTCCATTTTCTCCTTATCTGGAATTGCGCTTATTGCTTACTGGCATCCAACACTTGGAATAGAACACGGATTGGCCCTATTACTTTTAATTTCTTTTACAATCGGGACTTTCATTACATTAGTGTGGTTAAGTATAGTTATTGTACGAATGTTTCCAAATAGTGATGCTACTGAACAATTTACCTTTCTTTCTTATTTAGATAAATATCCAGAACTATTTTGGTCAAGCTTACTTTACAATATTGGCATTTGGGTATGTAACTTTGTTATTTGGTTCGGAGAAGGGCGAGGAAATATTGAAAACACGTTTATTTATCATCAAATTTATGATACATCTGTTTTCTGGGCCTATTTAAGCATTATCCCAACTTATATTTTCTTCGTAGTATCCATTGAAACAAGGTTTTATGAACGGTATAAGAAGTTCTTCGGTTCAGTTAACAATGGGGCGACATTAAATACAATTTTACAATTAAAAGAATCAATGAACTTTGTCCTAAAGCAAGAAATGGAACGAATACTTCGTAATCAAGGTATTTTTTCTTTACTTATTATTTTTATAATATGGATGTTTAGTTCACAATCTGGGAACGTAACACTTGAATACTCTATTTTGCAGCTGACTATAATTGGTGCTTATGCAAACGGGATGGTCCTTGTTATCACATTACTACTCTTATATTTTGAAGATCGTAAAGGAGCATTTCGAACATCAGCCCTGTTCTTTTTTGCAAACCTGTTATTAAGTCTTCTTCTACTTCCATTTGGATTTAATGGTTACGGTATTAGTTTTGCACTCGGATCTTCTATTACATTCTTATATGCTATTTCTAGACTCTTTACTTACATTAAAGATATTGATTACTATACGTTTTGTCAGTCAAATACTCCTATAAAAAGGCGAACTTTCTTTACTAAATTTGCTAATAAACTTAATGGAAATAAATGAATAAAAATGACCTTTTGCTCCCGCAAAAGGTCATTTTTTTATCTGTTTATTAAACTTCTAGATAGCCATTTTTGTTATTTGATTGCCATCTCCAAGAGTCTGCACACATCTCTTCTAATCCGCGTTTTGCTTCCCATCCTAATTCACGCTTCGCTTTCGATGCATCTGCAAAACATACTGCCACATCACCAGGACGACGTTCCGTAATTTTATAAGGAACTTCCTTGCCTGAAACTTTTTCAAATGCTTCAACCATTTCTAATACACTATAACCAGTACCTGTACCGAGATTGTATGCATCTATCCCAGTAGTGCCAAGTACCTTTTCAAGCGCCTTTACATGGCCATTTGCTAAGTCTACAACATGAATATAATCACGGACACCCGTGCCATCTTTTGTTGGATAGTCATTTCCAAATACACTTAATTCCTTTAACTTCCCTACTGCTACTTGTGTTACATATGGCATTAAGTTATTTGGAATTCCGTTTGGATCTTCTCCAATACGTCCACTTTCATGTGCACCAAATGGGTTGAAGTAACGAAGTAATGCAATACTCCATCCTGCATCCGCAAATGCTACGTCACGCATAATTTGTTCAATCATTAATTTCGTTTGACCATATGGATTCGTTGCACTTAATGGAAACTCCTCCGTAATTGGTGATGTTTCTGGGATACCATACACTGTTGCAGATGAACTGAAGATCATCTTCTTCACATCATGCTTCTGCATCACTTCACATAGCACTAATGTGCTTGTAATGTTGTTATGATAATACGTTAACGGAATTTCTACTGATTCCCCTACAGCCTTAAAGCCTGCAAAGTGAATAACAGCTTCAATTGTATTTTCTTCAAAAATCGTATCAAGTGCTTCTCGATTTAAAATATCTTCTTTATAAAATTTAAACTGTTTTCCTGTTATCTCTGTCACTCGATTTATAGACTCTACTGAGCTATTCGAAAGATTATCTACTACTATAATTTCGTAACCGTTTTTTAGTAATTCTACGCATGTATGACTACCAATATATCCTGCTCCACCTGTTACAAGTATTGCCATAATTATAGTCCTCCATATTTCATTCATTATAAACTTCTCAAAGTATATCACATATTTCTTATCATATGTTTATTATGCGAACACAGAAACTTACATTTTATCCCATGATTTTTTGTACAATACACGATTCAAATCAGGTAATAAAAAAACGCCACATAACAGACATCGCGTGGCGTTTTTTTATTAAATTACGTAACAATATACACTTAGAAAATGTGCAAGACTACCTAACAATACAAAAACATGAAAAATTTCATGGTGTCCCATATATTTAAACTCCAACCATTTTGGCTTCGCACCGTAAATAAACCCACCAATTGTATAAAAAATGCCTCCAAGTACTAAGAAAATAATACCTCCCGTACTTAGATTATCAGCTAGCGGTGCAAAGAATAGAACAATTAGCCAACCCATCAGAAGATAAATTGCTGTCGATAACCATCTTGGACAATTAAACCAAAACATTTTAAAAACAATACCACAAATTGCCGTTGCATAAACTAAACAGAATAATAGTAAACCATTTGCCGAATTTAATGTAATTAAACAAAAGGGTGCATATGTACCTGCAATTAATATGAAAATCATAGAATGATCTAGCTTCCTAAAGAAATAAATAACACGTTCACTAGCTACGACACTATGATACACAGCTGATGCCATATAAAGGACCATCATCCCGATACCGAATAAAATAACAGCTGTAATTGCAGCAACAGATGGCATCTTAACAGAAACTTTCACAAGCATAGCTAATAATGCAATAAATGATAATACAGCTCCTCCTAAGTGAGTAAATGCATTAACTGGTTCTCTTACATAAACATTCATATAAACACCCCTCATATAATTACATGTAGTTTTCATAACTACATGTAATTATATACACATTTTCCGTGCGGGTCAACATTTACAATTCATTTGTTTCGTAATACCATATTTAAAGATATACTAAACATTAAGTTCCACTAAGTTATAAAAGTGAGGGGTTCTACGTGGAAAATATAAATAAATTACTTGAATCATTACATTTAGAAAAAAGTATTAAACTTGAGGATATCCCAAATGTCGACTTATATGTAGACCAAGTTGTCCAACTATTTGAGAATACTTATGCGGATACAACGAGAACTAATGATGAAAAAGTATTAACAAAAACAATGATTAACAATTACGCAAAAGGGAAATTATTCATCCCTATCAAAAATAAAAAGTATTCAAAAGAACATATGATTTTAATCAGCTTAATTTATCAATTAAAAGGAGCTCTTTCCATTAATGATATAAAAAGCTCCTTAGAAAATATAAATGCACCGTTAATAAACGATGATACATTCGAATTAAACACTCTATATAAAGATTACCTTTCTCTTACTGATACCAATGTGGAAAGCTTTAAGCAAGACGTGAATAACCGTGTTAATGAAGTAAACGAGGTTTCTTCCTTAGAAGATCCAAAGCTAGAAAAGTTTTTATTACTAACATCCTTCGTGACTATGAGTAATATGTATAGACGTTTAGCGGAAAAATTAGTTGATGATTTAAAGGAATCTTAAACAAATAAATGGCACCCTTAAGGGTGCCATTTATTTCACTTATGCTTTGCTAAAAATTCTGTTATACGACGATATACATATATCTCATTTTCTTTCTTTGAAAATCCATGCCCTTCATCTTCAAGTACAATGTATTCTACATCGACTTCTTTTTCTTGCAATGCTCGAAAAATTTGATCCGATTCTGTCTTTACAACTCGAGGGTCATTTGCCCCCTGAACGATAAGAAGTGGCTTTTTCATTTGATTCAAATATGTGATTGGTGAACCTTTCATAAGCTTATCCTTATCTTTCTCAACATCACCAATAAAACTAACAGCAATTGGCTTCCATTCTTCTGGCATAGAATCAATAAAGCTAAATAAACTACTAGGTCCAAAAAGATCAATAGCTGCCCGAAAACATTCTGAATGGCGCCCATAAAGTAATAGAGTCATATACCCACCATAACTTCCACCCATAACAAATAATTTATCTGCAGTTGAAATACCTTGTTCAAACAACCACTCTATTCCTGCCACACAATCTAAGCGTGGAGCCTCTCCCCAATCACCCTCGATCATTTTTGTAAATGTTGAACCATATCTCGTACTTCCTCTAAAGTTTGGTGCGAAAATATTATATCCTTGTCTTAATAAATATTGAAACAATGCAGTAAAGTCCTTTACCTCAGCCCATTGTGGACCACCATGGGGCCAAAATATTGTATATCCGTTTTGTACCTCTTCATTTGCTCGAAATAATAATGCCTCTATCTTTAATCCATCAAATGAAGAATATGTTATAATATCTGGTTCAACAAAAGAAGATTCAGATAGACCAATAACATAATTTTTTGTCAACATCTCCCACTCTGTACTTTCATTTTCCTTACAATAAATATTTGCTGTTTTCGTTGCACTTTCACCTAATAAATATAATTTTTTAGATTTGGAAATATCGATTTGTTTTATCGTATCTACTGGAGTATCTAATAGAATTAATTCCTTTGTATCCCATACAAATTTGTATAACCTATCTCCAACACCTTTCGATGTAACGATGTAACTAGTTTTCGTTTCTGCATGCCATTTTATAGTGGATACTTCCTCATTCTCTATTTTACATATTGGTTTGAATTCCTTTTTATCCAAATCAAAAGAAGCCACATAAGAAAACTCTTCTTCATAATTTGTAACAAAAATCACCGTATTTTCATCGATATAGCAAATAGAAGTTATAATATGTTCTTTTTCGCTGGAAGGTACCATACAAATAAGTTCCTCCCCCTTTTTCACATATCCTACATTATATGTATTTCCATACGACTTTAAGACAATAAAGCTTGATTCATTTGGACTCACTGCACTCAAATATGTAGGTGTCTCTACGCCCGTACAGAGGAGAATATCTTCTTTTGTACGCAAATTATAACAACGAGAATTAAAGAATCTTGGATTATCTTTACTTGTAACATAATATAATCGTTCTCCATCCTCTGTTAAATGTACATAATAATCCTTTTCTTTCTCTCCTGCTGGAATTAATTCAAGCAATTCTCCACCCTCTGGTTTTAATGCATAAATATGATAATTTTCATCACCATCATTATCAAATCCAGCTAAAATAAACCGATTTAAAGGATCGACTTTAATAAAATTGCTTGATTGATTACAATATGTTAACGGATAGGGAGATAAGTTTGGTAAATCCATCGCCCATAAATTAGCATGACCATTTAAGTTTGTACTAAAAATTAATCTTTTTTCATCTCCACTCACTGTAAACTTACTAATACGATACGATCTAAAAAATTGCTCAGCATCTGCTTTTGGAAATTGAATCATCTTTCTTCCTCCATTACATTTTATGTTCGAAAATTCGGACTAATATATATATAAACTTTCTTCATTTTCCTGTTTATCCCTTTTCCTTTTTAGATTTTCTTCAAACTCCTAGTTCCCTTATTAACATTTCAAAATGAACTTATGATAAGTCATGTGAAAAAGTTTTTCGGACAACCTCTTCCATCTTTAAATTTCACGTGCAAGGTCAACTGTTCATCATTGAAGCAAATATAGCTATCCAGTCTCCCTAAAATACTCCACCATCCTTATACTTGTTACTTTATTTATATACCCACTTCTTTCGAGCAAAACAAAAAACTATCCACCTATTAAAGTGGATAGTTTTTTTGTTTATTTAATTGCTTCATGAACCTTTAATTGTTTCCCTTTAATCGTTGTGTTTTTCATGATTTTTAAAACAAGTGGTCCTTTTCCATTTAATATTTCAACGTAAGAAACATTGTCTTGTATTGTAATAATGCCTATATCTTCTGCTGTAACACCTTTAATTTTAGCAATTGTACCGACGAAATCTACCGCCCTGATTTTCTTTTTCTTCCCGCCATTAAAGTACAATTTCATAATTCCTTTGTTTAGGTTCGCATTTTTATCTTTCTTTATAATTGGTTTAGCATGTATCTTTTCCTCAAATACTGCTTTACCTTTCATAACTTCTTCTTTTGAAGGTGCAAGTGCCTTTGGAATTTCAAAGCCAATGTACTCCTCAATCTCTTCCAAAAATCTATTTTCATACGGCGTCATGAATGTAATAGCTTTCCCGTTATTACCAGCTCGTCCCGTTCTTCCCGTACGATGTACATAACTTTCTTTTTCTAATGGAATATCATAGTTAATAACATGTGTAATATTATCAATATCAATTCCTCTAGCAGCTACGTCTGTCGCTACTAAATAACGGAACTTCCCTTTTCTAAAATCGTCCATAACTTCAAAACGATCTTCTTGTACCATACCACCATGTATTTTGTCACAAGGATAGTTAACCCGCTTTAACTGTTGAAATACGTGATCTACATTTTCTTGCGTACGGCAAAAAATAATACAACTATCTGGATTCTCAATCGTTGTTACATCTTTAAGAAGTGAAAGCTTCTCCTCTTCTCTCATCTCAAAAAGTGTATGTTCAATCTTATCTGTTGTAATCCCGGTAGCCTTAATTTCAATATGCGTTGGCGAATCCATATACGTACGAGATAACTTTTCAACATCTTTTGGAAGTGTTGCTGAAAATAGCATTGTCATTCGTTTTTTAGGTAATTCGTCAATAATTGCCTCTACTTGATCGATAAAACCCATATTCAGCATTTCATCCGCTTCATCAATAACTAAATACTTCAAACACTCTAAAGAAAGGGTACCTTTTTCAATATGATCTAACACACGGCCAGGAGTCCCAACTACAATATGTGTTTTTTGCTTTAACTCTAATTTTTGACGTGCAAATGGAGATTTACCATAAACTGCAGCGGCCTTAATTCTTTTGAAACGACCTATATTCGTAATGTCTTCTTTTACTTGCACCGCAAGCTCTCTCGTCGGTGTTAAAACTAGAGCTTGTGGCTTATTCTCTTCCCACTCCACCATTTCACAAAGTGGTATGCCAAATGAAGCGGTTTTTCCACTTCCAGTCTGTGATTTCACGACAAGGTCTTTCTTTTGCAAGGCAACTGGAATAACCTCTCCTTGCACTTCTGTTGAATGTTCATATCCTAAACCAGTAAGTGCTCTTACAATTTCTTTACTTAATGCATAATCAGCAAAACTTTTTTTACTCATATGTTAACCTCTTTTTATTCTGTATTATTTTCTTTTTTCGCTTTTTCTATCAATGAATCATCATATACCTTATTATCACCTTATTCATTATACTTGAAAGCTCACATAAAAAGGCGAATCATTCGTGATTCGCCTGACTAAACAAAAGGATCTTCTATTTTAAAAACTTGTTAAAAATATTATTCCATATTATTCTGCCTTCTGACCGGTAATAACACTTTCTTTCTTCGGCTTCTCTTCTATTACTTTTTCTTCCTTACGGTTCTCATCTTTTGTTTTATCTACATCTACTGCCCTCGGCACACTCTGTATAATTTGTTCATTCGCATTTTGATAATATATTTTAAACTGTTCTTTCCCTTTCGTTTCCCTAATAATTACGTTAAGTTACTCTTTTACATCCGCAAACTTCTGCTCGTTTTTCAACTCATCTACTTTAACTAGCATTTGCTTATATTTTTCTTCCTCATCTTTTTGATTAGCTAAAACTTCTCGTTTTTCTTTTGCTTGTTTGGCTAATATAACTGAACTAGCAGAATCATTTTCAATTTCCCTCAATAACGAAATTGCTCAGTCTATATTACTTTCCTGTAATGCTTCAATCATTTTATTTGTTTGATTCACCTTCAGCCTTATTTCCCGATCATCCTTCCTTTCTTTTAATGCTAATTCAAAAGATGCGACTGCTCTCTCGTATTCTTTATTTTCCAATGCTAAATCTCCTTGTTTCTCTGCCTTATC
Source organism: Bacillus cereus group sp. BfR-BA-01331 (assembly GCF_022663915.1). Taxonomy (NCBI): domain Bacteria; kingdom Bacillati; phylum Bacillota; class Bacilli; order Caryophanales; family Bacillaceae; genus Bacillus; species Bacillus cereus group sp. BfR-BA-01331. The sequence goes on along the minus strand of NZ_JAKUGJ010000009.1, from coordinate 54,941 downwards.
AAATGCATCATTATTGCTACATCCGGCAGTAACCAACAAAGTTATTCCTATTATTAGTATTAATTTTTTTATAGTATTTCCCCAGCCCCCTCGCTCAAAATAAGAAGCATACATACAATCTTATGCAATTATCGCCACTTTCCTTTCTTTTTTATAAACGAACATTATGCATAAGAAATCTATTTAAATTCGTTTTTAACGTTATTTTTAAAATATATTGGCTTCTTTTTAAAAAAATGTTAAGAAAATCTTTGACTTCTTACTGAAAATGATGTAAATTATCCTATGGACGAACATTTTCAATCAATAAAAATAAAATATTCGTATTTTAGGGGTGTAAATGATGGAAAACGTATTTGACTATGAAGATATTCAATTAATTCCTGCAAAATGCATTGTAAATAGCCGATCTGAATGTGATACAACTGTCACTTTAGGAAAACATAAATTTAAATTACCTGTCGTACCTGCAAATATGCAAACGATTATTGATGAAAGAATCGCAACTTATTTAGCTGAAAATAATTACTTCTATATCATGCATCGTTTCCAACCAGAGAAACGAATTTCATTCATTAGAGATATGCAATCACGTGGATTAATTGCTTCAATCAGCGTTGGTGTTAAAGATGACGAGTACGAATTCGTACAACAATTAGCTGCTGAGCAACTTTCACCTGAATACATTACAATCGATATCGCACATGGCCACTCTAATGCTGTGATCAACATGATTCAACATATTAAAAAACATTTACCAGAAAGCTTCGTTATCGCTGGAAACGTTGGAACTCCAGAAGCAGTAAGAGAATTAGAAAACGCTGGTGCTGATGCAACAAAAGTTGGCATTGGACCTGGTAAAGTTTGTATTACTAAAATTAAAACAGGCTTTGGAACTGGCGGTTGGCAGCTAGCTGCACTTCGCTGGTGTGCAAAAGCTGCAAGTAAGCCAATTATCGCTGACGGTGGTATTCGTACACATGGCGACGTAGCTAAATCAATTCGATTTGGAGCAACTATGGTTATGGTCGGTTCTCTATTCGCAGGTCATGAAGAGTCTCCAGGGGAAACAATCGAAAAAGATGGCAAACTTTATAAAGAGTACTTCGGTTCAGCTTCTGAATTCCAAAAAGGTGAGAAGAAAAACGTTGAAGGTAAGAAAATGTTCGTTGAGCATAAAGGTTCTTTAGAAGACACTTTAATCGAAATGGAACAAGATCTTCAATCTTCTATCTCTTACGCTGGTGGAACAAAATTAGACGCAATTCGTACTGTAGATTATGTAGTCGTGAAAAACTCTATTTTCAACGGGGACAAAGTATATTAATTTATAAATTCAACTAGAAGGACAAGCATTTTTTATGCTTGTCCTTCTTTTTCATGTATAAAAATGTAAAATATTTTCATTTCACTGAATTTTCTAGTATTATGTTTTTAGATACTTATAATAAGGGGGATGTAACAAATGAAAAATGTAATTGAGGAACGCCTTATTCGCGCGGAAGTCTCTACTGAATTGACATGGGACCTTTCTGATTTATACGAATCTGATAAAGAGTGGGAAACTGCATTACGTGTATTAACAGACGATATAAAAAAACTTGATGCATTTAAAGGACAATTACACACTAGCCCCGCTACCTTATTAAATTGCCTACTTTTAGAAGAAGAGCTTTTAATGAAGTTAACAAAACTCGGCGCATATGCAAATTTAAAAGAATCCGCTGATCGTACAGATTCAGTTATTCAAGCGAACTCTTCCAAAATTTCCGCTCTAGGAACGAATGTACATACCGCACTATCCTTTATTCATAACGAAATTCTCTCATTTGAGGAGGGAATAATTGAAAAATATTTAACTGAGGAAATAAAACTTGAACCTTTCCGTAAATCATTACTAGAGATACTCAAAAAGAGGCAGCACACTCTCTCTCCTGAAACAGAAGAAGCTCTTGCTGCACTCGGCGAAGTCCATAGTTCACCCTACAAAATTTACGGCATGACTAAATTAGCCGATATGGATTTCCCTTCTATACAAGATGAACAGGGAAATGATTTGCCTGTATCGTTTGCATTATTCGAAAGCAAATATGAATTTTCTCCAAGCGCATATATACGTAAAAAAGCATATTCATCATTTGTTTCCACATTGAAACGATATAAAAATACAGTTGCAACAACATATGCTACTGAGGTAAAAAAACAAGTGGCGCTTTCTCGTTTGCGCAAGTACGAGTCCGTTACCCATATGCTTTTAGAGCCTCAAAAAGTTCCACTTGAAATGTATAACAACCAACTAGATATTATTTATAACGAATTAGCGCCTCATATGCGCCGTTTTGCAGATTTAAAAAAGAATGTATTAGGGCTTGATCAAATGCTTTTCTGTGACTTACATGCACCGTTAGATCCTGAATTTAATCCAACAATCACTTACGAAGAAGCTGGCAAACTCATTCAAGATTCTTTAAAAGTATTAGGAAATGAATATAGTTCCATTATCGAAAAGGGCTTCAAAGAAAGATGGGTAGACCTTGCAGATAACGTAGGAAAATCAACAGGTGCCTTCTGCTCTAGCCCATACGGTTCTCACCCTTATATTTTAATTACATGGCAGGGTACGATGCGCGGGTGTTTCACATTAGCTCATGAATTTGGACATGCTGGTCATTTTTATTTAGCAAATAAAAATCAGCGTATTATGAATGTGCGTCCATCTATGTACTTCGTTGAAGCTCCATCAACGATGAATGAATTACTATTAGCCCAGCATTTACTTGCGACTACTGAAGATAAGAGAATGCGCAGATGGGTTATTCTGCAACTACTCGGCACATATTACCACAACTTCGTTACCCATCTACTTGAGGGAGAATATCAAAGAAGAGTATACGCTCTAGCAGAAGAAGGGCAAGCACTCACAGCTACAACTTTAACTGAAATAAAAACGAAGGTCCTTTCGACATTCTGGGGAGATTCCGTAGAAATTGATGAAGGCGCCGGTTTAACATGGATGCGTCAACCTCACTATTATATGGGCTTATATTCTTACACATATTCTGCAGGACTAACTGCTTCTACCGCTGTAGCTCAAATGATTAAAGAAGAAGGACAACCTGCTGTTGATCGATGGCTTGATGTACTCCGTGCAGGCGGTACAATGAAACCACTCGAATTAATGAAACACGCTGGAGTAGACATGTCAAAACCAGATGCAATCCGTAAAGCTGTATCTTACGTCGGTTCCTTAATTGATGAATTAGAGCGTTCTTATCAAGAATAAAAATAAGCCCTCGTTTTATGAGGGCTTATTCTATATTTACTTTCCAAATCTTTTGCGGTATCCGCACTTTCTACACAGTTCTTCTACTGCAACCCTTTTTGAAAATCCATCTACAATATTGTTCGCTCTTTCGCCTTCAATAATATTAGAGAATGAATCATTATTAATATTTCCAAGATTAATAATTCCCTCACCATCTAGACAACAAGGAATAACCGTTCCGTTCGCTAAGATTCCAGCCTGATTTCGAAGACCATGACAGAATCCTTTTCCATCATCCTCTTCTTCATGCAATGCCGGCCACTGGAATTCATAGTCTTGATTAATAAAGACACGTTCCGCAATTTTTATACCTTTTCCCGGTGTAAGCTTCTCTTCAATTTGATAAGATAGATCAAACTCATTTTCAATTATAGATAATAAATCCCTATTTTTTTGGATTTCAGCATTTGTTTTATTATCCTGAGTTAAATTCCATAATCTTAGTGAAACGATTAAGTCCGATTGACTTGTTGCCTCTCTAATGAAAGAAAGTATACTTCTTACATAGCCCTCTTTATCTTGCGAACCTGGATGTCCATCAAAACTGTGCAGTGAAAAATTCATTTGTCTTAGAGCTGGCTTATTTAACAGTCTATGCCTTCTCTTATTGATTAACGTTCCGTTCGTTGTAATATTAACTTTAAACCCTTTTTCATGGCTTAAATCTAATAGTTGATCTATTTTCGGATGGAGCAACGGCTCACCCTTCACGTGCAAATAGATGTAGTCTGTGTGAGGTTTAATTTGGTCTAATCTTTTAGCAAAATCCTCCACAGAAATGAATTGCTTCTGCCTTTCCGTCGGCGGACAAAAGCTGCACGCAAGATTACATACGCTTGTAATCTCCAAGTAAAACTTCTTAAACTTCTTCACCTTTAATTCCTCACTTCTCTGACTACTTATACTTTTTCCTCTTCATATTACAGCATATTTTTTTAGAAATAGAAACATACTTATTTTAGGAAATAGGAGTTTACTGTATAAAATACTTCTTCAATCTCTTTTCAATTTCTGGAAGTTGCATATAACTATCATGTTTCCTATCTTTAATCTCTTGAATACCTCTCTCAAGGATTTCTTTCGCTTTCTCTTCTTGCCCTGACATCATATAAAAATCACATACTTTTTCATAAAAAATAATCGGACTTCTTGTAGCATACTCTGCCGCAGTATTCCAATCATCAATTTGCGAATAATAGGGGATCCCAATATTCATTACATTCCCTATAAACACACTAAATTCCGCACTATCACATTCCGAATTCGTGAGGTTCCAGTGCTGTGCCTTTCCTTTCCATCCTGGAATATTCCACTCTGCATCTCCGGCTATTGCATCATTGACTGGTTTATCACCCCATTGCTCCTTATACCATTTTGAATACTTTTTTGACGTAACACCCCACATAGTCCAAAACTCGCAATAATCTTCAGAGTTCCATTTACTGAGTGAAAAACTAAAAGTTAGCTCAAAATCACCTTGTGTACGAGAAAATTTAGGTACACTCTTTGCATAACGGAAACCTAATTTTTGTAATTCATCCACTAAAAAATTTTCTATATATAAACTTAATAGTTGTTTTGACTTCATACGGTTCAGCCTATTACATATTGTGAAATATAGAAAACGGCCACATATGTAGCCGTTTGAATGTACTATTACTATTTATGATAAGGTTCACCGTGTTGTATCTAAATGAGGTTTTTGTTATTTAAAAACTCTTTAGCAAAATAGCCCAATAATTTATTATAAACGATTATTATGCGGATTCATTTTTTTTCGTTTCTATTATTCGCTTACAAATCTCATAACACTCATCTATATGTGAGTTTCCAAGATATTTCATAGCACCAAAACTAATTCCTGCTGAAACTGCTTGTCCTAAAATTGGTATAAACTTTGTAACCTGTTTAGCAGTAACACGGACTCCTACCTTTTTAAGTAACATGATAACAGTTTGTTTTGTAATGTACTTGCCAACTAATTCACTTCCAATTGAGGAAATGATAACAGCAATCCTCCCCTTAACCGCTGCGTCCAATTGATCAATTTGTTCAGGAGATAATCCAAACTTTTTATTTATTGCAGGTAAGAGTTCCATCATTATTGCAACATCTGCTCCTATGTCAGCACCAGGGACTGGTATAACTGCCGCTGCTGCCGAAGCTGAAGCTCTTTTGTTAACCATAGACTTACACTCTTCTTTAATTCTGTTTAATTCTGACAAATTATTAGGTATCACCTTTTCCCCTCCCTAGTATTTTTATAATTATATATAAAAACATTAACAAAATAAGCTAATTTTTAAAACAAAATTTTACTACACAAAAAACTAATTCATAACATTTCCCTTCATTAATGTATTTTTTTATTATCAAAGGAGAAAAAATATCCTTATAGATGTAATAGATTCAATTCAACTAAAATACAAATACCTAATCAAATATTTCCTTATAATGAATAAATCAATTCCTTTCATTTGCTCACCTCCCTTAAAGTAGCATTGGACAGACTACACTTTTTATAGCCCTAACCTTGATAACATATTTTCATCTTCATTAGTACGCTTTATCAGTTGACAGTATAATAGACTTAATCAGTTCCCCTTCCTTTAGTAAACCTATTCCAATATCCTGTGAGCCACGCTTGTCCTGTAATAGATATACAACGTTTGATTTACCTCTATCATAGTAAAATACCCAACATTTTAATTCTCCTGTAATTTCACTAGGGATAGTAGCCCTAACATCCTCATTTTGAATTTCTGTTGCTGATAACACCCTAACATCTACCTTCCAATCCTTTCCTGAAAGATGTGGATGGTGTTCCTCTATGTAATCCCTAAATAGTCCAATAATACTCATATACTGTTCGCTCCTTTTTATACGTTGATAAAAATAGAAAAAAGAGAAGAGAAATCGTCATCACCTGACAATTTCTCTTCTCCTTTTTTAGTAAAGTAACTTACAACATCGTTGTTTAGCTGTATCTGGATAGATTCAATTTTTCTACGATCATCAATCGTAATCTGCTTAATTAGTAAACTAAGAAGTTGTTTTTTCTGTTCGGTTGTAATAGAGGTTTTATAACTTGTTACAAAGCTTTTCATAACCTTGCTTACTATGTCGAAAGTAATTTCTTTTTGGATACCTTCTCCCAATTCCAGTTCTAAGGACGCTATTCTTGTCTCCAACAATTGCTTTTCTTCATTTAGCTTTTCAAGCCTTTCCGACAGTTCCGCCTTTTCGATAAGCCCTTCTTCATATAATCCAAAAACCCTTTCCCTCTTAATTTGAACAGAATTTAAGGTCTTTATTAGCGATTCATATTCCTTTTGAAGCGGGGCAGCTTTTTTGTTCATGCCTGCATTAGTTCTAGCAACAACATCCTTTATTAAGGTTTTATTATTTGCAAGGGTAGCTATTCTGTTAATTACATATTCATCTGCATACTCTGTTCGTACTCCATTTGAGTTGCAAGCAGAAGTTCCTTTATTTTTCCATGCCCCACACACATAATACTCCAGTACACGCTTAGAACCATCTTTGTTTCGATTTGTTGTTCTTCCTAAGACCATCCCAGCCCCACAAGTTGGGCACTTCATAAGACCCGTAAGAGGAAACTCGCCACTGTGGATCCTGTTTGGTCTGTTACTACGATTTTTTAAAAGGGACTGTGTTCTTTCCCAAATTTCATTTGAAATAATTGGTTCATGATGCCCCTTTACTAATACTGGATCCGGGTTTATATTATTTCTTCTTTTGGAATTCCAATCTCTTCGGACATTGTATCGAATGAAACCGATATAAATTGGATTAGATAAGATAGTCCTAATAGTATTAATCGCAAATAATCCCCCCCTTTTACTACGATGTCCCCCTTTGTTTACTTTATTGGCAATTGACTTGTAACCAAATCCTTTTGTGTAAAGCTCAAAAATTTCCCTAACGGTTTGAGCTTCATTTTCATTAATTACAAGTTTAGTTTGCCTTCTCTTTTTATTTTCACCGCTTATTTCAATAATGTCATAGCCAAGAACCTGGCCTCCGTTCCAGAAACCTTCCTTTGCCCTTGCAAGCATACCCATTTTTACATTCTCTGCAATGTTCCCTCTTTCAAATTCCGCAATGGCAGCCATCATATGAAACTGTAACTTCCCTGTAGGAGTTGCCGTTTCATGGTGTTCAGAGAGAGACCTGAACGCTATGTTTTTTTGCTCTAATAAATTTACAATCTGTAATAAATCTAGAATGTTTCGTGCAAGTCGGTTCATTTTCCAAACAACGACAATATCAAATTCTTTTTTCTTGGCATCCATGAGTAATTGTTGAAGAGCAGGTCTCACCGCAATGGATTTACCACTAATCCCTCTATCCACATATTCCTTATATACTATATAACCATGTTGATTACACCATTCAGTTAGAAGTCTTGTTTGCTCATCAATGCTATACCCTTCTTCTGCTTGTTCAGTCGTAGAAACACGGGCATATATTGCAACCTTTTTTATTTCAATTACATCTGAATTATGATTTGAAAAATAGCTAAATTCTTGTGTATTAGTATGCATTTCTGCTATCCCCCTTCTTTTGGTTTTTTGATTCTTCTTCCTTATTTACTAAGTAATTTGTTACCATTTCAGCCAAAATATCAACAATAATATCGTATTGGTAATTAGTAGTTGATTGATTTAACATATTGAATGCCTCCTAGATGCTCAAAAAAATAATATATATTTCCAAGTTGATTTAATTCCCCCAATTCTCCCTTTACTCCCTATAAGATTTATAAAAAAATTTATATAGTAGTATTAAAATTAAAAATGAAAAATCATGTATTAATAATGGGGGAAGAGGGAGAATTGTATTTTTAGTTAATGTCCTCAAAAATATTCCCATAGTAGGTAATACAGTAAGTGTAATCACCTTTTTCTGGGAAGGTAGATTTACCTAGTATTTCTTCACGTTGACTCGTTTCAGTTTTTGAGAATATAAATTTTCTTTTTCGATTTTTATTTTTATCGTGAATAAGGACTCCCATTTTTTTTAACTCTTCGATTAAAACTCTTGTATCCGAGAAACCTAATTCCTTCACGATTTTCTCAAAAATAACTGGAAGTATATAACAACGGGTTTCAGATGAAGTAGTCTCAATTTTCCCCCATATCTCCTGGTGACCACTCACATCCTGATTACCATGTTTAAAGTTCTTTTTATATCTAATAAGATGCTGCTTTAATTGGCTGTAAAATTTAGGTGCCATCTCTCTCTCAGTCATTGATTTTTGCTCCTGCTCAATCAACATATCCACTATTTTCTCCCCTGAAAACTCAATATTATATGTCAATTCAAATAGCTCACCAGCAGTTAATATTAATGAGAACTTAGTAGAGATTCGGTCACGAAACTTGCTTTCAGGCATCTTATTTTGGATATACCCTTTATTTTCTTCTACCATGTTAGCAACTTCGTCTGCACCAAGTTCCAACATTTTTCTAGCTATTTCAGGAACCACATGACCATAATTTTGGAGCAACCCTTTTTTTAGGTTTTCTGCATTTTTCGCATTCTTTGTCCATTTATCAATGGTGAATTCAAATAGTCTCACACGTAAGCCTTCATTATTGTTTGCCCTACTAATGATAGAGCTTTCTCCTGTAGATACTATTGTTGTACTCCAAGATTGTGTTTCCCTCATTTCAGAGTCTTTATTTAGCCTCGACTTTTCACTATTCTGTGCCAATTCATAAATAAATGAACTAAAGTTTTGTGAATCCATAAGATTCATTGTAGATTCATCCAAAACCGTGAGAACACCATGATTCCCGGCTAACTTACGAGCCATAGCATTTTTCGTCCCATTGTAGGTTTGTAATAACCCTTCATTCGGACTTGGACTCCCAGCTAAAGAGACCCCTAACATACCTGCAGTCGTTTTTCCTGTAGTTGATGAACCCACAATGTGGACCAGTAAACTATCAAAACTCGCTAGTTTTGAGCGATTTAACATGCCAATAATAAGTGCCGATATTCCTATACATACCATCAATTCAAGTGCAGTATTACCCTTCACTTCTTTTATTAATACTTCAAAGAAATCATATTTACTGCCAATAGGCTCTAGCATATATTCTCCCGAATATGTTGAATCAATTGATAAAGCGGAGGGCTTAGTTATTATTTTGTAGTGTTTATATACAAGCTCACCATTTACTATGTCCCAGCCTATTCCATTATGAACATTAGTCGGTTTTAACATCTTTTCCTGTTTACTAAGAAAGGAAGACACTTCTGCCGATTGAAAATCTTCTAATACATCTAATCCTTTCGATGCTAGCTTTTTCAACTCCCTCTTAGTCAACTCACCTCTGCTAATTGTTATGGATTCCCATTTGTCATAAGCCCAAAATACAAGTTCTATTTGAATTTCCTTTGTCTCAATATTTCTTTTTATTGCATTTATTTTTACTGCTTTAGAAACAAATATATATCGCTCTTTCTTAGCGCTCCAAACCATTAAGTCATTCCCCTCTATCTTGTATGGGAAAATCTCTATATTATGACTGAATTGCTTTTTCACTAATATTTTTTTCTTTTCATCAACCGATCCAGAGATGGCCAAGTTTTTTGATCCCCCTGCAAGCACTACTGGTCGGTTTACCTTTTTTATTCCCATTAATATTCCTCCTAAAAAATTAGATATCAAAAAGGACTAGATTGATTACCTAGTCTCATTAATTTCTGTTTAATTCTGCTCGTATAATTCACAGGTTGCTATGTTTGCATATCCTTTTCCATTGCTTAAATAATTGTGATAAATGCATGCTTTAATTTTAATTCCTACAAGGGTACTAGGGGCAAAGTCTTCAATTGATACTTCCCCGAGAATATTATCTATAAACTTTGCAAAGTTTACTATGCCATTATCAAGATAAAAAATTTGCTTAAACGAACGATTGCCCTCGTCTTTAAAATCAACTTCAATCCTTTCCCTTATCAAGTTGTACCCTTGTGACATTGATTTTATTAAACAACTGGTTATAGTTAATATAACTATCCCCTCCGGAAGTTCAGGAACTTGTATATTACTAGGTAGGATTCTGTGTAAATTAATCTTTTTCTCAGGGAAGATAGGCTGCATTTCTCCTTTATTGAGAGCCATTATGCTTCCTCCTTTGTAGAAATTACATTGGATTTATTTGTTTCTTTTGATAGTAGCACCTTAATAAATTGGCTTTTTCGATAATATTCTAGGTATAAGTCCTCATTGATTTCTCTGTCTGCTTCCACAATGACAAGCCCCTCTAATTTACAAAGCTTTAATTCCTTTAGTTGATGTTCCATATTCTTCATTACAACTTGTATCTCTTCTGCCCCTAATCCATAAATAAGTAATTCGTCAGGGATAAACCAGTTAGCCGTTACTTCATTTCTCCCTAAATATAAGTGGCATGGGGGATACTTTAAATTATTGAAGTCACTAGCTATATAATTTTTAAAGGTATCCCAATCAATCTCATTTGTCGCTCTTTCACATAAAAGAGGATGGTAAGAAAAAGTAGCATTAATAAACTCAAACCCATGCACCTTCTTATTGTAGGATTGATAACCCTCAATAAACTTTAAATCCCACTTTGTACTACTTCTCAAATCCACCATCATCTCATCAATACTCAAAAAATCACTCATTTTTCTTTCCTCCCTTTCTAAAGCCTGTAAAAGCAATCTTAGCAAGAAGTAACTATCACGTTTTCAAAGTTTGCTTATACTATATGGCTACAATGTATTGTTCGGAATAAATTTTTATAATTATGCGAATACCAAATTGTAATTTTAAAATGAACACTTTATAATTAAATTCAAAACTAATAAGGGGGTAAATAATGTGATTCCTTTAGATAAAAAGAGAGATGTTTTTATCCATTGGTTTATAAAACGTTATAAAAAAAGACAAATTGGCAGAAAATTAAACATCAGTAGGGGAACTGTTGATAAGATTATCGTGGAGTGTCAACGAAGGATTGTTGAACTTAACCTACCATTAGAGGCCAACTTATTGAACAATATTGAGGATATTGTTGTTGCTCCCCAAATACAAAGAAAACGGAAACCTTATAAATTAAATGAAGAAACCCTATCCTTTATAAAAGAGTTGGTTATCAATAATGAAAAATTGATTAGAATAAATTCTGAAGATGCCCAATCCACAAAAGAACTCTTTGAGTATTTCCAAAAGCAAAAAAAAGAGAAGTCTGATCTTATAACAGACTTCTCTCTCGATTACTTTTATAAAAAAGTAAGGGAATTTAAAAATGACATTCATGAAACAGGTATCTGAAATTCTAATAATCTCTAGGGAACAACATTGCCTGCTTATCGGATTCATCAATAATCCAAATGGTATTAGCCTTTATACATAACATACCCTATCCTGTTCTATTATCATTTCTGCCTTAGTACCTGAATACTCTTACCAATTGATTATTTTTACACTGTTACTATCACTTTTAATTGCAATTGAATCCAACAGCTCCCAAAAAGAAACTTGCATTTTCAAATTTAATTTTTCATTAATTGCCCCGGTTACATACCTAACCTTTTTCTGTTTAATCATTTTCATTTTTTTTATTTAGATATTTTTTATACACTCTTACCCCATCTTTCAAACAAACTAAAAAGAGTGGATTATTAGTTTCTGCCTCTAAGGCAATTCCAATAATCCACTCTGACTTTTCATTGTATATGCACGTATGAAATAAAACTGGATTCGGTAATATTTCCAATACATCCTCTGAAATGAGCTCCTCGTCTAATTCCTCATGATATAGAAGCACCGTTTCCTTTCCTACCGCATTTAATGTAACTGCTACACCAAATTTTTCTTCCATAAAATCTATTAATTGTTCAAAATTAAACATGGCGTGGCTCCTTTCAAATAATGATATTATTGGTTCACATTATGGTATCGTCATATGGTACTAATTTCCACTTATTTTTCAGAGCAGGATAAAGAGGATGGAAACCTTTCCGACCAAGATTTGCTTCTATTTGAAGAATGTTTGCTTTCTTGTCTAACAATATGGATAAAATCATGTTTAGCCTTTCAACAGCCTTCTTGTTTGTCTCTACTCCCTTCCCAACCGCAATAATAACATCATCCACTTTTTTGATAGCTTCTTGGATACATTTTAAATTTTCAACAACATACTCTTTCATTTCAACTCCTTCAATTGTTGAAAATAAATTTGCAATCTCTACAACACCGTAGTCCAATTTAGAAAGGTTATTAATGACATACATTGTCGTTTGGTCTTGCACAATTTCATCTGCCTGACCTGCATTTTTCATGATTACAAGTGCTTTTTTCCTGTTCTTGTCCCACTCTTTCCTAATGAGATATTTGTTTTTCATTTCCTCATCATAAGTGACTTCTGTTTTTATTGTACTTTTTGTTATTTTCACTATCTGTTTACTCCCTTCACACGCAACTATTTTATTCCGATTCAATAAATGATTTATCCCCTAAAATAATCTGAGCAAAAATGTTCATACCTATGATTTTCTCGTAACTTCAATCTCTTTCTCACTTGGTTCAGGCAGTTTAGATAGCTGATTATGCCCAATTATTATTGAAACTGATTTACTTAAGGTTGATGACTTCATAACCTCCTTAGGATGAAAGATATCGCCTTTAAATTTTCAATATGGCAAACATTAATTGATACCAACTATAGCTGATTTTTAGTATCAATTGAAACTACGCACAGGCACCAGAGAACAACCTCATTAGTTTATAATCATCTTTTAGGGAACTTACAGACCTCTTCTTTATACAGCAGGCTTAATTCCTTTAATGATACGATTTTTATTCGTTTGGATGATTTCATAAAAAGTCTACTTAAAATACATAACAAAAAGCCTTAACACCATTATTGATGTTAAGGCTTAAATACGCTTTTCAAATAAATAATATATACTTATTAATTTATTCATTACCTTTTTCCGACCATAGTGAATATCCAAGGTTATCTATTGCCCTATCTTCTGAAAGTAAATCATCTATACTTTTATTTAATCTTGGAACCACAATATCAAAAATATGCTCTCCTTGCTCTATACCTATATAACGTCTATTCAACTGTTGTGCAACTACCGCTGTAGTCCCCGAACCTAAGTAAGCATCTAAAACCAAATCACCTTCATTGGTGCTAATTTCAATAATCCTTTTTATAAGCGCTTCTGGTTTAGGCGTATCAAATACATCCTGATTTTTAAACATTGATTTTAAATGTTTTTTTGCATGATCCGTAGTTCCTACCTCTTCAGCAAACCAGATAGTTTCTGGTGTTAATCCTAGTTTACTTTCACTAAGGAACTTTTTCCTTCGTGGAACACCATTGCCATCTTTCCCAAACCAAATATTATTATTCTTAATTTCCTCTAACATTCGTTGTTCATTATAAGCCCAGCATCTTCCCGCTGGTGGATTATGCTCTTTTCCATTTGGAGCAATAATAGTATAAAACTGTGATGGTACTGCATGTCCAGCTTGAACAGAAACAGAAATTGATTGCCAAGGCCCCCTAGAATCATTATCTGGATTTTTGAACCTCTTTAAAAACTTTTCATCAACTTCTAATAAGTTCCTTTTCTTCTTAAACTCATCTGGTTTTTTTGCATATACCAAAATATATTCATGATTATTTGAAAATGACATACGGTTCTCTCTTGTTGTTCTATGCTCCCATACAATTGTATGAACAAAGTTTTTCCTACCAAAAATCTTATCAGCAGCAACTTTTAAATAGTGCAGTTCTCCATCATCAATTGATATCCATAGGCTCCCCTTGTCACTTAACAAATCAAAAAGTAACGGTAGAATATTACATAGTTTTTCTAGCCATATATCAAAACCATCAGAATCATTATAATGTATATAATCTTCATCATTATTGTAAGGCGGATCAATGTATATACAATCAACTTTACCTCTATAGTTGTCTCTAATTTGAGTTAAAACCTCTATGTTATCACCCTTAAAGATTTTATTCACTATATTGTCTGTTCCATAATAAGACATTTTCTGATATTTCATTTTTTATTTCTTTCGCCTCCATTTGCTTCTGTACAAATTATTAGTATCTCTGCATCAGTAGGTATTTCAAAGTTTTTATCCACTGCATTTAACTTAGAATGAGTAAATCCTTCAATAGAAAGTAACTCTACTTTATTAAAGTATTTATTAGCAATATATAGTAATTCACTGACAGTTTGAACTCGGGGAGTACTTTCCTTTTCAGCGTCGTAAGGTGAATACGATAGAATTAAACTGACGTTTTTTTCACTTACCTTACAAAATAAATTATTAAAAGCCTCTTTTGCTTTTGTTTTGATTGAAAAAGGAGATTGATGTCGTTCAGTTCTGTATAAACCTCTACTCGTTTTTATCTCTCCATTTGTTTTTACCATAGTAATTTCAGGATTATCCCTTAAACTCATGGTCTCCAATACATGATAATACCTACTATAGTGATACCGAGTGTAAGGAGGATCTGCATACACCACTTTTGTATCACTACTTAAATTATCCAATGCATCATAGTAATTACTACAGAGACATATATGATTAAAATTACCCTTCTCTAAAGAAAAATACTTATTAATTTGTTCTTCAAAAACCTGATATACATCAATACTTCTATCTTTAATAATTTTTGAAACTATTGACTTTTTAGGCGTTCCTTTTCCATCAATAGCTTTTAATGGTTGAGCAAATTGTTTACCTATAGTATTAACAATTTCACTAGCAGTACTTAAAGTAGCGGCAATTATAATGTCTTTAACTCTTCTGTCAAATGAGTTAGCCATACTTAATAAATTATCTAACTCACTCGCTTGTTTAAAGGAAAAATATGCCCCACCAAAGTAGCGGCTTGTAATGGAATTTTCGGAGTTGATCAACTTCATATCTTGAAGTTTGTAAACTGTAGATGTTAATGCTTTTTTCAATCCATCTGATATATTTTCTCTTTCATTATTTATAAAAGGTAAAATAGAACCATATTCCACCAACTCGCAAATATCAAAAATGTTATTTTCACATACTTTCGCAAGAGCACATTCCTCGTATTTAATCAATGGTTCGATACATTTCTGCAAGTCAGTTACCTTATATTCAGATAGTCTATTTTTAACTTCCAACAAGTCTTTTTCATAAAAGGGCTGCAAAACAGCACTAGTTAAAATCCTTGAATATTCTTGAATATCAACTGATGTAACAGGCCTTTTTCTCCCTAAATAGGAAGAAACTGTACCTGATCCTGAAAAAACATCATAGACCCTACCAAAAGTAGGGTCTATTTCATCAATGATATTTGAAATGGTTTCAAGAACTCTCAATTTACTACCTAAGTAGTGGATTGGTCTAAAGGCACTTTTTTCTTCTTTAAAAAAGGCCATCTGCTTATTTGAATTTATAACCATTTTCTATCATTCTCCAATTTATTAAATTAACCAAAAACTCAAGCTTGGGCAGTTTTCTCTAAGTTCTTCCACATCTGTTAAATACCGTCTCATTCTATTTGCAACCCTTAGTTGAGAGTTATTTAAGTAGGTTAGAACTTCATTATAATTTACATCTTCAGGCATCACAAGTAAATAAATAAACGAACGAGTAGCTACTTTTATGAAAACCCCTATAGGTCTATTATCGCCTGCAGGATAATCTAGACCACTTGCAGCATTTAACTCAACCCGATAGTTTCGACTCCTTACCGATACTGTTGGTCGAACCTCTAATTCTTCTAGTGTTCCTGTAGTACCTACATGTCTTAGTAATATTCGCCTTTCTTCATTTACTCCTGCTTCTCCTCCGAAGAATCCTTCAAATACAGCACGATTGAAATTAGCTTGTTTCCATCTATCTCCGCTATTGGGAATTTCAGCAACAAGCACTTCAGGATTATCTTCTATTGTCCAAGCTTCATAATCTTCATTCTCTAAAATTTCTGGAACAAATGAAGAATTTCCATCCACTAATTCGGGTGGAGCTACTTCTTCATTTACTGTTTCTGTAATTAGAGGATTATTTGCTGTTTCAGAAGAAATATTTTCTTCTTCTACCTCTAGTTCTATCTCTAATCTACGGGATCTAACAAATCTTGTTGCATTTTGAGCTGCTTTTCTTAGTACCTCTTCGTCATCTAAGTCACGTAGGTTACCATTATTTTCGCTAAACCATAAATTCCAATATTCTTCAAAATCTCTTAACTCATTATTTGCAAGATTGCTTATTGTAAATGCTTCTCTATTACGTCTTAAACCTTTTTCAGTTAAATTACCAGAACCTGTTATTAATTTAATTTCCCCATCAATCTTAAACCATACAAATTTAGGATGAAATAATGAGCCTGAATCATTATGAAAGAAAACTTTCACCTCTAAATTGGGCTGATATAGATTTCTTAATTCTCGCAATTTATCCAGTGTGTTTGTATTAGTAATATCATCCACACCTACAATTAAAGTAAAACGATTATTTGATAAAAAGTTACTCAGGACCTGATCCTCAAATACTAAAGAAGCACCACCAGAAGTAGCAAAAGCAAACACTCCCACACCATAAGAACCTATATTTTGTGTACTTGTTGCTGCTGTTAATATTGCTTCATGTGTTGTTAAAGATTGACTAAATCGACCATCTTGGATATAAAACATTAAAAGACCTCATTTCCAATAAATTCCGGAACTCACGTTCTAATTTTATTGGAATAAGAAAATTATGTCAATTAAAACCATCCAATGTACCTACCAGTCAGATTAATAAATAAAAAACCTCATTTACTTATGGTACGGTTCACCACGATTAATCCGAAACGCTCTATACACTTGCTCAAGCAATACTAATCGCATTAATTGATGTGGTAATGTCATCTTTGAGAAAGAAAGAGATTCGTTTGAACGCTTCATTACTTCAGAACTAAGCCCCAGTGATCCGCCAATTACAAATGTGATCTTGCTCTTTCCATATGTAGCAAGGCGATCTATACTTACCGCAAATTCTTCTGATGATTTTTGCTTTCCTTCTATCGCTAACGCAATGACGTGCGTATCATCAGAAATTTTATCCAGTATACGTATGCCTTCTTTTTCTTTTACAATTAACATTTCTGCTGCACTTAAATTTTCTGGTGCCTTTTCATCTGGCAATTCAATTACTTCTACTTTTGCGTACGAAGATAATCGTTTTAAGTATTCTGCTATACCTTGTTTTAAGTACTTTTCTTTTAATTTCCCAATTGAAATAATCGAGATATTCACATTTATTCCCCACCTTACAAACACGTTATCCACAGGACTTATCCACATATCCACAAATGTTACCCACATATTGTGTGAGAATCTGTGTTCGATACAACATATGTCGCCTCATTTTGACAAAATTCACATGTTTTTTTCTCTTCTTTAGAGTTATCCACATTGTTAATAACCGGTGCGACTTCACACTCATCCACAATGATATCTAATGCTAATTCAACATGTTCTAAACAACAAGGTAAATTCATATTCTTCACCTCACTTTTCTACAATAGAAAACAGGAGGTAGGCCCTCCTGTTTTTAATACTTTTGAATGCCTAATTTCACCGTTGTTGTCGCTCGTTTTGTACCACGATAAAACGTAAGAGTCATTTTATCATTAATTTTTTTATTATATAAGGCCGTGCGGAACCCAATAATATCGTGCACCGCTTTTCCATCTACCGCCACAATAACATCATGTTCTCTAAGACCCGCATCCGTACCTGGCGAAGGACTTTTCACATCTAAAATGCAGACTCCTTCTTTTACGTTATCTGGTAATCGTAACGTTTTTGACCAATAGTAACTCGGAATCTCGTTTAATGACCTTAGTTCAATCCCAACATAAGGTCTTTTTACTTTACCGTACTTTTCTAGTTCATTCATAATAGGAACAGCTCTCGTAACTGGAATAGCTAGTCCAATTCCTTCTACTTCTTTTGCTGCAATTTTCATTGAGTTAATACCTATTAATTGTCCCGCTACATTTACAAGCGCTCCACCACTATTACCTGGATTAATTGCCGCATCTGTTTGCAATACTTCTACTTGCCAATCGTAATGTCCATCTTGATTTAAATCTACAGGAACAATACGCTCATTAGCCGAAATAATACCTTGTGTGACAGTTCCGGAAAATTGTAGCCCAAGTGGATTTCCAATCGCAATAACTGGTTCTCCTCTACGAACGGTATTAGAGTCGCCAATTTCAATCACTTTCTTCACATACTTCGCATCTATTTCAAGTACCGCTAAATCAGTGACTACATCGGTTCCTAATACTTTACCTGGAATTTTCTTACCGTCACTTAAGCTCACTTCAATACGATTCGCCCCAGCAACAACGTGGTTATTCGTTACAATATACGCATTTCCATCTGTTTTCTTATAAATCACACCAGATCCTGTACCAGCTTCCGAATCAGCCTCTGAAAAATCGTCTCGTTGAATATTAATAACACCAACAACAGCCTCTGAAGCACGATCAACAGCGTCTACAAAGCTAATCTGTTTAACAGGAACATTTCCGCTTTGAGCTTCAGCCATATTTTTTTCACTTGCTTCAGCTTGCGGAAGCTTACCTGCATGATTTGAAAATAAAGGAGCTCCAAATGCAAATAATGAAGCCCCTACAATTGTCCCTGCTATGCTAGAAATGACAATACCTTTATGTTTCTTTTTCCCTGCACGTTTAATACGATATTTTTCTTCATCAATAAAGGACATATTTGTTCACCTATCTTCCTGAAGACAACTATATTCACCTTTATTGTTTACTAAAATGAAGAATTATACGTATTGAATTTTCGTAGGCATTTTTTGATCCGTATCATGTATTTCAAAGGATTCTCCAACCCCAAAACCTTTTTCTTCTAATACTTGTGATACAGACATACGCGCTAATTCTTTCATGTTATTATCTAGGCTTAAATGCGCTAAATAAATGTGTTTTGTCTCATCTGTAATAACATCAGCCATCGCTAATGCAGCGTCCTCATTACAAACGTGGCCAACGTCGCTTAAAATACGTCGCTTAATGCTCCATGGATAGCGTCCCATACGAAGCATTTCCACATCATGATTGCTTTCAAACACGAAAGCATTTGCTCCCTTAATAACACCTTTCATACGATCACTTACGTAGCCCGTATCTGTAATAAGAGCTAACTTTCTATTATTGTTATGAAAAGCGTAAAACATCGGTTCCGCCGCATCATGAGAAACACCAAATGATTCAACTTCAATATCCCCAAATGTTTTCACGTCTCCTACTGAGAAAATGAATTTTTGATCAGTTGGGATATTGCCTACTAAATGTTCCATTGCATTCCATGTTTTCTCGTTCGCATAAACAGGTAAATCATATTTACGCGCCAATACACCTAATCCTTTAATGTGATCACTATGCTCATGTGTTACAAGAATACCTGATATGTCATTTATATTCAGTTCAGCCTGTTTAAATAACGCCTCTGTAGCTTTACCACTTAAACCTGCATCGACAAGCAGTTTTTTTTCATCTGTTCCTACATATAGCATATTCCCTGTACTTCCACTTGCAAGTACACTAAAATGCATGCTCATTCTTTCTCACTCCATTATGTTCTTCCGGCACTTGAGTTTCCCCTAATTCCATAACTTGTCCTTCAATTGCATTCACAAAAAAATCCTTTTTTTGTTCTGTCTTTAAGTTCCATGTTGGAGCAAGCACTTGTATATTAGAAGAAGACTCAGCAAGAGTCGCATATCCAATCTGCGCCTCTTTCACGTGCGTATTTTCTGCAATTTTATTTTTCAAATATATATTTTCTAAAGCTGTTTGAGCAGTAATAATTTCTTGTTCTTTCGTCTTTTCGCTTTCGCCCATTTCCTTCAAATCCGTTAACATTGTTTGTGTATACGAAATAAGCTCATTTTTTTCATTTAAATCTACAACAATCATCGCACGATTATTGTAGAAGATTGGTTTATCTTTATACTTTTGAAAGAAGTAAATTTTTGAGTCCTTTATTGCGCCAAACTCATATTTTTGTCCATCCAGCACATAATTTTTCAAAAACTCATTATACTTATCTTTTGACAATGATTTTGTATTTAAAAAAGGCTCTTTTAATTTACCCTCTATTTGATATTCGTCTTGCACATGCGCTGTCTGATTTTTTAAAGATTGCACATCTTCTTCTTTGAAACCCTTATTTTTCGCCATTATAAATGACTCTTTTTTCGGCTCTTTAGGAAAATTTCCCATAGTAATTTTTTCAGCTTTTAATTGTTGATCGATTTTCGTTTCCGTCACAAGTTCTAATTGATTACTATCTTGCTTTTGAATGAACTGAAAGATAAGAAAGAGGTCTAAAACAAAAAAGGTCACAATAAATATGGTTTTAATTCGATCCCAATCCATTTAGTCCCCCCTCACTCCATTCATATATTTGTTGCTTACCATCTTCTTCACATTTTACATACCATATCGGCTGTAAGACAGCGATTCTCACATCACTGATGGACGGTTCCAATGACATTTTATAACCAATACCAACATCCTGAATTGATTTTTTATCAATTTCTGGATTATTCTCTAGTGATGTCATCACTGTACGACCTGATGCGAGAGAAGTTGTTTGTTGTTTACTAGGCAAAGTAATACTGAACTCAAAAAAGGGTCTTTCATACTGCATAATTTCACCTGAACCCCATACTTGTTTTAATTCCGCTATTCCATTTGCACTAAATACAGGCAAACCATCCTCATATAAACGGAATGAAGTTTTCCTCCCATTAATATAATCAAAACGATAGGACTTCAAGGATCCACTATGCCCACTTACAAAGTCAAAACTTTTTTGTAAAATTACCGCATTATCCGTAGATTTATCACCATGTACAGCGGAATTTTTATATTTCAACATTGCATCCGATTTATCAATTTCCATAGAGCGGATGCCATCTGTAAATGTTTGCTTTGTTTTCTCAGAAATAGGACTTAAATAACGTGGATCACTAAATAAAGCATTTTTAAATGGATCCACTTCTAGTTTAGCTGTAATATACTCTGCCTTACTTAATTCCGTAATCCCCTCTGGTAAAAAAAGTTTTTTTGTATCATTTATTTGATACTCAAAATATGGTCTTGCTACTGTTATAAGTTGATTTTGAGCATTTATAATATCCTTTATATAAGCACCACTCAATGTTGCTTGATATATTTTATGAGGAGTATCATAGGAAACAAAGCTAACTTTAATTTCTTGGTCCTTACTTCTAGAAGGATCAATTATAATACGATTAAAACTTCTGTTACTCTCTATGTTTTTATTTTTAATATTAAACATATTTTTAATCGTATCTAACGGGATATTTGTAGGAAAAACAAATTCAATTTTTTCTTCTCCGTGTACATAAGACAGAAAATCACCTTTAGGGACTGTCCCCGTTATTTCCTCGAAATTATGTAATTCTCCGTTTTCAAGAATTTTATAGATCGAATCCACATTTTCCTTCTTTTCGCTTACATAATGATTTTTCTCTTTATGAATAACTACAGAGGATGGGCGAACAACCTCCGAAATCTTTATCGTATTTATCTCTTCGTTACCTTGAACGAACTTTGTATTTTGCATAGAAGTAGAATCAGGAACATATGTCCACAAGTTAAAAGTAAGAAATAGACTAATGACAACCAAATTAATTAGAACTATCGTTTTAAAGTTTTCCATACTCATTCCCAATCGTCCTCTTCATCTGTCGCCATTGGCAATGTGAAATAAATAGTTGTCCCTTTTCCTTCCTCACTTTTCGCCCAAACCGAGCCGCCATGTGCCTCAATCATTTCTTTCGCAATGGCTAACCCAAGACCTGTACCACCCATTTGTCTCGAACGCGCTTTATCTACACGATAAAAACGTTCAAATATTTTATCTACATTTTCTTTCGGAATTCCCATTCCTTGATCACTCACACTAATCTCTAATAACTCCCCGCGGTCACGTAGGCGATATGTTATTGTACCACCTTCTGGCGAATATTTTAGTGCATTGGAAATAATGTTATATAAAACTTGTGTAATTTTGTCTGTATCCATATCAATAAATCGAGATTTTTTAGAGAAAGATCGTTTGAAGCTTACATTTTGCTCTTTAGACATTTCAAAACGATCGATAACGTTATTAAAGAAATCAGTAAAGTCGACCCATTCCTTCATTAAGCGATGTTCTGTACTATCTAGTTTAGATAGTTGTAACAATGCATTTACAAGCCTGATCATTCTTTCCGTTTCCTCTTGTGTAACCGTTAAAAATTGTGGTGCAATATTGGGATCTTGCCACGCTCCATCAGTAAGTGCTTCTAAGTAACTGCGCATCGTTGTTAACGGCGTTCTTAACTCATGAGATACGTTCGCAACAAACTCACGGCGCTCTTGTTCTATCCGCTCCTGCTCTGTTACATCATATAATACAGCAATTAAACCATTTGCCTTCCCTGTTTCTTTTTGAATAACAGAGAAACTAGCACGTAAAATATATGGTTCATTTCTCGTACTAAAATCTAATAAAACTGAATCAGGCTCTTCATATAAATGATCCAGTGTAAATTCTTCTTGTATTCCTAGCACTTCTAACACTGATTGATCTAGCGCCGTTTCGCGCGAAACATTTAACATCTTTTCCGCAGGATCATTTAATAAAATGATATCCCCTTTTCGATCAGTAGCAATTACTCCATCTGTCATATGTGATAAAACGGATGATAATTTTCGTCTTTCACTTTCTGTGGAGGAACGAGCTTGTTGTAATTTTTTAGATAAATTGTTAAAAGATAATGCTAATTGTCCAATCTCATCGTGACTATGCACCTTTACTTTTCGCGAATAATTTCCTTTCGCCATTTCAATTGCTTGTCTTCGCATATCTGAAATTGGTCTCGTAATTGTTTGAGCCAATAAAATTCCAAGTACAGCTGTTACTAATAAAGCAATTACTGTCCCCGTTGCGAAAATTTGGTTGATGTCCTTCATTTGTTTATACACATCTTCCATAGATGCAACGATATGAATGACACCAAGTACCTCTCCGCCTGGCTCTTTTAGAATAGGGGTAATCATAACTTGAACTCGATGACCTGTATTTCCATCTTTCTCAATCTTTGACTCTGGTTTCTTTTGTACCATTACACGTTGTACAGCTGTATCTGCTGACGTTCTTCCTACCTTATTTTGCTTAGACCCGTCTGAAATTGCCATTAATTTTTTAGTAGAATCAATTACACTTACTTCTTGAATATCTTTCTTACGATCTGATGCGAATTTTTGAATCGAATCATTAATAGCTTTATCTACTGATTCTGTTTTAGGACGTTCTTTTACAAACTCTTGCTTCAGGTTATAAGAAAGTAGATTTGTTTGCTGCGTTAAGGAATCTTGAAAGCCTTTTACAAGGCTTTTTTCTAATTCCCTGACGAAATATACACCAATTACTTGCATTGCTATTAATATTAACAGCATATATATGAGCACAAATTTTAAATGAATAGATTGAAAAAAACCAACTTTCTTCATATACTATTCCTGTTCTGGGTCACGCAAGTAATACCCTACCCCACGTCTAGTTACAATTAAAGTAGGATGACTTGGATTATCTTCAATTTTTTCGCGTAAACGACGTACTGTTACGTCTACTGTACGTACATCTCCAAAATAATCATAACCCCAAACTGTTTGTAATAAATGTTCACGAGTCATAACTTGACCTAAATGCTTCGCTAAATAATGTAGTAATTCAAATTCACGATGTGTAAGCTCAATGCTTTCTTCACGCTTTGTTACACTATAAGCGTTCGAATTGATAACGATTGGTCCAATAACCATTTCGGTATTTTCTTCTTTCTCTGCAGCACCACCCTGCTGATGGCGACGTAAATTCGCTTTCACACGAGCAAGTAACTCCCTCGTACTAAATGGCTTCGTTACATAATCATCTGCCCCAAGCTCAAGCCCTAATACTTTATCAATTTCAGAGTCTTTTGCTGTAAGCATAATAATTGGCATTTCTGAGCTTTTACGTATTTCACGACATACCTCTAAACCGTCTTTTCCCGGTAACATAATATCTAATAAAACCATATCTGGCTGTTCTTCATTTGCTTTTTCAATTGCCTCATCACCATCATGCGCCATTACAATTTCAAAACCTTCTTTTTCTAGGTTGAACTTCAAAATATCCGCAATTGGCTTTTCATCATCAACTACTAAAATTTTCTTTCCCATCATCGTCTATTTCCTCCTTATAAAAATATGATCAATAATCCTCAAACATATTGGTGTTTCTATAGTATGTTCCTATATGACAACAATCTTAGTCTAAGTATTTCTCCTCTATTCTCATAGACTCATGTATCATCCACTTTTACACGGAATCCTATACGATCTATAGAAAAACCTCTAGCTTCAACTGCTAGAGGCTCCTCATTCTATTGTAAAATAACTACCCACATTTGTAAAACTGGACAAAATAAAAAGGATATTAAGTGGGCCCACTTAATATCCTGAGAGTGGCTCGGGACGGAATCGAACCGCCGACACGAGGATTTTCAGTCCTCTGCTCTACCGACTGAGCTACCGAGCCAAAACTATATATAAAACCACTAATGGTGGTATAAACAAAAGTGGCGGTCCCGACCGGGGTCGAACCGGCGATCTCCTGCGTGACAGGCAGGCATGTTAACCACTACACCACGGGACCAAAAATGAACATAAAAAAACATGACCCGTACGGGATTCGAACCCGTGTTACCGCCGTGAAAGGGCGGTGTCTTAACCACTTGACCAACGGGCCACGAAAAATAAAATGGTGAGCCATGAAGGATTCGAACCTTCGACCCTCTGATTAAAAGTCAGATGCTCTACCAACTGAGCTAATGGCTCATACTCACCAACGTCATATTTTCGTGACGACAAGACATATCATAACATGTTATCTTTCATTTTTGCAATACCTTTTCTTATTTTTTATAAAAAAATAAGAAAAAACTCATAAAAATATGAGTTTTTTCTTAAAAAAATCAATTTTCTATATCAATTAAGCTTCGTATACATTACGAACGATATTTGTTTGATTACGATCTGGTCCAACCGAGAACATAGATAATTGGATTCCTGTTAATTCAGAAACACGCTCTACGTATTTTCTTGCATTTTCAGGAAGTTCATCCAATGATTTCATAGCAGTAACATCTTCTGTCCAACCTGGAAGCTCTTCATATACAGGCTCACATTTCGCTAAAATGTTTAAGTTAGCTGGAACTTCATCGATAACTTCGCCATTGTATTTGTAAGCAACACAAATTTTAAGAGTTGGGATACCTGTTAATACATCGATAGAGTTTAATGATAAGTCTGTTAAACCACTAACACGACGTGCATGTCTTACAACAACGCTATCGAACCAACCTACACGGCGTGGACGACCAGTTGTTGTTCCGTATTCACGACCAACTTCACGAATTTGATGACCGATTTCATCATTAAGTTCCGTAGGGAATGGACCATCACCTACACGGCTTGTATATGCTTTACATACACCTACAACGCGAGTAACTTTCGCAGGACCAACTCCAGTTCCAACTGTTACACCACCAGCAATTGGGTTAGAAGATGTAACGAATGGATACGTACCGTGGTCGATATCAAGCATAACACCTTGTGCACCTTCAAATAATACACGATGATTGTTATCTAGTGCATCATTTAATACGACAGATGTATCGCATACATACTGTGCGATTTGTTGTCCGTATTCGAAGTACTCTTCAAAGATTTCTTCTACGCTGAAACCTTCTGTATCGTACATTTTTTCAAATAAACGATTTTTTTCCACTAAATTGCGCTCAAGCTTCTCTTTAAATGCTTCACGGTCTAAAAGATCAGCCATACGGATACCAATACGAGCAGCTTTATCCATATATGCAGGACCGATACCTTTTTTCGTTGTACCGATCTTGTTATCACCTTTACTCGCTTCTTCTAACTCATCTTGTTTTAAGTGATAAGGTAAAATAACGTGCGCACGGTTACTTACACGTAAATTATCAGTACTTACACCACGATCGTGTAAGTATTTTAACTCTTCAAGTAATGCTTTCGGATCTACTACTAAGCCGTTTCCGATTACACAAATTTTCTCTTTATAGAAAATACCAGATGGAATTAAGTGTAATTTATATTTAACTCCGCCGAAAACAATTGTATGTCCCGCGTTATTTCCACCTTGATATCTTGCAACTACTTCCGCATGCTCAGAAAGAAAATCAGTGATTTTACCTTTTCCTTCGTCGCCCCATTGTGTTCCTACAACTACTACTGAAGACATTATTAAAGCACCTCCGCAATTTTCAAACGATCTATTCAAACAATATAATTGTACCAAAACAGAAAGAGAAGTCAACCAAAAAGCGAACATTTTTTTATGGAAAAACGTTTTCGTTCGTAAGAATTACATATTCACCTTATGAAAGCCCTATCTTTCATATAAAAAAAAAGAAACACATCTTATTATAAGAAATGCGTTTCTTTTTTATACTGCCTTTATGCGTGCGGTGCATGTCCATCCTCAAAGCGGCGTTCTAAGTTGACGAATTTATTAAATTCCTTAACAAACGCAAGCTCTACTGAACCTACCGGACCATTACGTTGTTTTGCAATGATAATTTCAATTGTATTTTTATTTTCTGTTTCACGATCATAGTAATCTTCACGATATAGGAAGGCTACAATGTCAGCATCCTGCTCGATACTTCCTGATTCACGAATGTCAGACATCATCGGACGTTTATCTTGACGAGATTCTACACCACGAGATAACTGCGACAAGGCGATAACAGGTACTTGCAATTCACGTGCAATCCCTTTTAATGTACGAGAAATCTCAGATACTTCCTGCTGACGGTTTTCTCCTGATTTCCCACTTCCTTGAATAAGCTGTAAATAGTCAATCAAAACCATCCCAAGACCTTGTTCTTGCTTTAATCTACGACATTTTGCTCGAATCTCATTTACTTTAATCCCTGGTGTATCATCAATATATATACCAGCATTAGAAAGGCTACCCATCGCCATTGTTAATTTCGCCCAATCATCAGAAGTTAATGAACCGGTACGAAGTCTTTGCGCATCAATATTTCCTTCTGCGCAAAGCATACGCATAACAAGCTGATCAGAGCCCATCTCCAAGCTAAAAATCGCTACATTTTCATCAGTTTTCGTCGCTACGTTTTGTGCGATATTTAATGAAAATGCAGTTTTCCCTACCGATGGACGCGCCGCCACGATGATTAAATCATTTCGCTGAAAACCTGCGGTCATCTTATCTAATTCAGTAAATCCAGTTGGTATCCCGGTAACTTCACCCTTTTGATTATGCAAAAGTTCAATTTTATCATAAGCATCTACAAGAACATCTTTAATGTTTTGGAATGCTTTTGCATTTGTTTGGTGAGATACTTCTAATATTTTTTTCTCAGCCTCATTTAAAAGGCCATCCACATCATCTTCTCGCTCGTATCCATCCGATACAATATGAGTCGCCGTTCGAATTAAACGACGTAAAAGTGCCTTTTCAGCGATGATGCGTGCATAATATTCTACGTTAGCAGCTGTTGGAACAACTTCTGCTAACTCTGCTAGATAAGAAACCCCACCAACTTCTTCTAGTAATCCTTGATCAGCCATCGCTGATGTCATTATTACTAAGTCGATTGGTTCTCCCTTATCAGACAACCCAAGCATGACTTCAAAAATCTTTTGATGTTTCGTTCGATAAAATGAGTCAGGTACCAATAGTTCCGATGCTGACGTTAACGCATCCTGATCAATTAATATGGCACCTAAGACTGCCTGCTCAGCTTCTATATTATGCGGAGGGGTACGATCAGCCATTACATCACTCATGCGCAATCCTCCTTGCTTAATTTATTTTTATTGTTCACTAACATGAACTTTTACTGTTGCTGTTACTTGCGGATGCAATTTCACAGTCACGTTTGTATAACCTAATGCACGGATTGCATCATCCATTTCAAATTTACGTTTATCAAGTTTAATCTTGTGTGACTTTTGCATTACATCTACAATTTGTTTACTCGTAATAGAACCAAATAAGCGGCCACCTTCTCCAGATTTCACCTTTACTTCTACAGTTAATTTCTCTAATGTTTCTTTCAGCTCTTTTGCATTCTCAACTTCTGCTGCTGCATCTTTTTCCTCTTTGCGCTTTTGAGCATCTAAAGTTTTCATACTGCTGTTTGTCGCTTCGGCAGCTAACCCCTGTTTTAGTAAGAAATTATTTGCATAACCGTCTGGTACGTTTTTTATTTCTCCTTTTTTACCTTTACCTTTTACGTCTTTTAGAAAAATTACCTTCATGATTGTGTGCCTCCCTGTAAATAGTCATCAATAACAAATCGAAGCTTCTCCTCCGCTTCATCTACTGTAACATTTTTCATTTGTGTGGCTGCATTTGTTAAGTGCCCGCCACCTCCTAAATTCTCCATAATTAGCTGTACATTCAACTCACCTAAAGATCTACCACTAATTCCAATGAAATTTTCTCCACGTTTTGCAATAACAAACGATGCAATGATACCTGTCATTGTCAATAATGTGTCTGCTGATTGTGCAATAAGTACTTGGTCATAATATTCATCACTATCAACTTTAGCAATCGCAATTCCATTTTTATAAATGTACGCATTTTTAATGGCTTTTGCAACTCGTAAATACTGACCCATATCTTCTTTTAAAAGTTCTTGTACAAGTACAGTGTCTGCGCCATGCGAGCGTAAATAAGAAGCGGCATCAAATGTACGAGCGCCTGTACGGAATGTAAAACTTTTCGTATCAACAATAATACCAGCTAACAATGCCGTTGCTTCTAACATTGTCATCTTTAAATTTTTCGGTTGATACTCAAGTAATTCTGTAACAAGCTCTGCCGTTGAAGAAGCGTATGGCTCCATATAAACAAGTAATGGATCTTCAATGAAATCTTCCCCGCGGCGATGATGGTCAATAACTACTACATTTTCAATCTTGTGTAACAGTTTTTCCTCCATCACCATTGAAGGTTTATGCGTGTCAACAACAACAAGTAATGAATCATCGTTTGCAAATTCCATCGCTTGCCCTGGTGAAATAAAATGTGACCATAACTCTTCATTTTGTTTCACTTTGTCCATCAAACGTTTGATTCCTTTATCAGAATCATTTTCATCTAATACAATATATCCTTTGCGCTCATTTAATTGAGCTACCTTTAAAATACCAATCGCTGCACCAATCGCATCCATATCAGGAGCTCTATGCCCCATTATAATGACATTACTGCTTTCTAATACTAAATCCTTTAATGCATGCGAAATAACCCTAGCACGTACACGAGTACGCTTTTCGACCGGATTCGTCTTGCCACCGTAAAACTTAACTTTACCCGTCGCTTGTTTTATAGCTACTTGGTCTCCTCCTCGTCCTAATGCAAGGTCTAAACCAGATTGAGCCATCGCTCCAAGCTCCGATAAAGGTAAATCACCCGAGCCAACACCAACACTTAGCGTAAGTGGTATATTCCTTTTTGATGTTTCTTCACGCACTTGATCCAAAATACTAAATTTCCCTTTCTCCATTTGTGCTAAAATACTTTCATTTAGTACAACGAAGAATCTTTCTGAAGATGCACGTTTCAAATATGCACCATACTTAACGGCCCATTCATTTAGACGTGACGTCACAAGACTTGTTATATTCGTGCGTAATTGATCATCTAACCCTTGTGTAACTTCATCATAATTATCTAAATAAATAACAGCTAAAACCGTGCGCTGATCCTCATACATTTTTTCAATCTCTGTTTGCTCAGTTACATCAAAAAAATAAATTAGTTTTTCTTCTTTCCTTACAAACACACGGAACTTTCGACTATTTAAAGATACTATATCGTCAGAAGTCTCTCCTTTAATAAAAAGGAGTAATGTTTCTGATACATCGTACAGATGCCACCCAGCTAATGCGTGTTGCCCCAAACATGAAGACAAGTAAGGATTTGCCCAATCAATCCCATACTCCTTATTGTATAACAATATACCGATTGGCATCTGGTTGAATGCTTCGTTACTCACTTTTTTTACCCTAGTAATCATATCTGTCGTATACTTTTCAAAATTCCTTTGAAAGTTAAGTTCAAATCGTATAACTAAAAAGAAAACGATGCTAAAAATAAAAAAGGCAGCTATCCCCATAATTAAGTGAAAATAACAGAGAATCGAGATTAGCACCAACACAAAAAATGCCAATACGTAAACAGGATATAAAAACCACTGTTTCTTATAAAATTCAGGCATGTATACAACTCCTATAAAGTAAAACTAACTCACTTTCCAGTTAGTTAAACAAATTAAAATAGTGTAAGGAATATTATTTTATTCCCCTATTTTAGAACGCAATGAAATCCCTAAATCAATTATACCTAAGATTGTCACAAGAGGAAACATCATCGGAATAAACATGCAGACAATAAAACTAATAATAGGAACACCTCTCGTAAAACCTTTTCTGTGTGCTAAAAAGGTGATAAACGTTAATCCTTGCAATACGAGCAGCAAAGCAAAGATTACATATAGGTTAGAAAATACCATATGTAAATATGATGTTGGTTCTACCTTGATAAAAGTTGCTAACAAAAT
Organism: Bacillus cereus group sp. BfR-BA-01331; assembly: GCF_022663915.1. Taxonomy (NCBI): domain Bacteria; kingdom Bacillati; phylum Bacillota; class Bacilli; order Caryophanales; family Bacillaceae; genus Bacillus; species Bacillus cereus group sp. BfR-BA-01331. The sequence continues at coordinate 23,814 of NZ_JAKUGJ010000009.1, read as the reverse complement.
AAATATGACGTAATACCAGACAATACTCTTTGGCAATTGTATGTCTTTAAATTTAGGCCAAGGTGTAACGTCGTGCTTTAACTTTCTCAAAACACTACCTGATATCATAACCGTAATCCAAGAAAGACACACAGAAACCATTACAAGTATACTCGGGAGTATCGTTTGTAATATATCATTCATTTGTGCGAATAAATCTTTTTGTTTCTTACTAACCTGCATACCAGCAGCATTTGCTATCTTTTCACTTTGTACTACACTTTCACTAAACATATTTTGCATTTTCTGTATTAAATCTATGTTGAAAAATTTTATACTCACAACATAAATGAGCATAATACCGATTAAGTATGCAAGTGTCCCTGCTATCAAAATTTCCAACGGCTTTCTTTGTTTTTTATACATGTATCCTAAAACAATACCCGTACACCCAAACATAATTGTCTTTACTAGACCTATCGGTTGACCCACAATAACAGCAATGAAAAATGCTGCTGTAAAAATCACAAAGGCATTAGGTACGCCATATTTTATCGTTAACAATATAAATGGTAACGGCAATACAAATGTTACAACTGTACCCAAAATCGGAACATACATAGATATGAGCAATAACATTGCATATACAGCCAATAACGCTGCGCCTTCGGTAATAAACCTTGCTTGTTTCACATTTTAACCTCTCTTTCAAAAAGAAAAGCATAGCAAAATGCACAGTAGAGTCCGACTCTACTGTGCATTTCATACGCTATTATTCACCAACATATGGTAAAAGTGCCATTTGACGAGCACGTTTAATTGCAACTGTAAGTTTGCGTTGGTATTTCGCGCTTGTTCCTGTTACACGACGAGGTAAAATTTTACCGCGCTCAGAAACGAAACGTTTTAATAAATCAACATCTTTATAGTCAATGCGAGTGATGCCGTTAGATGTGAAGAAACACACCTTACGACGCTTCGCACGTCCACCTTTGCGTCCTGCCATGTCTATTCCCTCCATTCTTTGTTAAAAATAGCCGATTCACACCATTAAAATGGTAAATCGTCGTCCGAAATGTCAATCGGTTGACCGACATTCGAAAATGGATCGTCATTCTTCGTAAATCCAGAGTTACCTTGATTACCTTGGTTACCTGAATTACTAGATTGACCAAATGGGTTAGAGCTTTGGTTACCGAAACCAGCTCCTGATGGTTGCTGATTGAATGAACCACGTTGCTCCCCACCGCCATTACGCGGCTCTAAAAATTGTACGCTCTCCGCAAGAACTTCTGTTACATATACACGTTTACCATCTTGTCCATCGTAATTACGAGTTTGAAGACGTCCGTCTACGCCTGCTAAGCTACCTTTTTTCAAATAATTTGCCACGTTTTCTGCTTGTTTACGCCATATTACACAATTAATAAAGTCAGCTTCACGCTCACCTTGTTGATTCGCAAATGCGCGATTCACAGCTAACGTAAAAGTAGCTACTGCAACACCATTGGGCGTGTAACGTAAGTCAGGGTCCTTAGTTAAACGACCAACGAGGATAACACGATTCATCAATCGAACCACTCTCCCTTATATATCAATTATTTTTCTTCTTCTTTAACAACGATATGACGAAGGATATCTTCGTTGATCTTAGCTAAACGGTCGAATTCGTTAATCGCCTCTGAGTTAGAGTTCACGTTTAAGATCATGTAGAAACCTTCACGTAAGTCGTTGATTTCGTAAGCTAAACGACGCTTACCCCACTCTTTCGTGTTAATGATTTCTGCACCATTGTTTGTTAAAACACCTGCAAAACGTTCAACTAAAGCTTTTTGAGCTTCTTCTTCAACGCCAGGACGAATGATGTACATAATTTCGTACTTTCTCATTACACTTTCACCTCCTTTTGGTCTAAACGGCCCATAATGGGCAAGGAGCAATTAATTTATAGTAATTACTCACGAGTTTAGATTATATCATAGTAAGTTATATGAATCAACTCACCAATACGTAAAAAACTTGGCAAACATATAATATATTTGCCAAGTTCATATCTTTATTTTTCCTAGGAAATATTAAATTAAACGTTAAAGCGGAAGTGCATAACATCTCCATCTTTTACGATATACTCTTTTCCTTCTAAACGTACTTTTCCAGCTTCTTTTGCAGCTGTCATAGAACCGTTTGTCATTAAATCATCATAAGAAACTGTTTCCGCACGAATAAATCCACGCTCAAAGTCTGTATGAATTACACCAGCACATTGTGGTGCTTTCATACCTTGTTTAAACGTCCATGCACGTACTTCTTGCACACCAGCTGTGAAGTAAGTAGCAAGTCCTAATAAATCATATGCAGCACGAATTAATTGATCTAAACCAGATTCTTCAATGCCTAGTTCTTCAAGGAATACTTTTTTCTCTTCCTCGTCTAGCTCAGCGATTTCTTCTTCGATTTTTGCACATACAACGATTACTTGAGAATTTTCATTTGCTGCAAATTCTTTTACCATTTGTACATATTTATTGTCAGAAGGATCCATAATATCATCTTCACTTACGTTTGCTACATATAGCATTTCTTTCGTTGTAAGTAAATGAAGGCCTTTAACAATCTTCATTTGCTCTTCTGTAAATTCAACAGTACGAGCTGGTTTTCCCTCTTCAAAAGCTTCTTTTAAACGAACTAAAATTTCATGCTCATATACAGCTTCTTTATCTTTTTGTCTTGCTAACTTCGCAACTCGTTCGATACGCTTATCAACAGATTCCAAATCCGCTAAGATTAGTTCTAAGTTAATTGTTTCAATGTCATCAATTGGATCTACTTTTCCTGAAACGTGCGTAATATTTTCATCTTCAAAACAACGAACAACTTGGCAAATTGCATCTACTTGACGAATGTGAGATAAGAATTTATTTCCTAACCCTTCACCTTTACTCGCACCTTTTACGATACCTGCAATATCAGTAAATTCAAATACAGTCGGAACAGTTTTTTTCGGTTCTACTAATTCCGTTAATTTATTTAGACGCTCATCTGGTACTTCTACAATCCCTACGTTTGGATCGATTGTACAGAATGGATAGTTCGCAGATTCTGCTCCTGCTTGTGTAATTGCATTAAATAAAGTGGACTTACCTACGTTAGGTAATCCAACAATCCCAGCCGTTAATCCCATATTTTTCACTCCTATGTCTCAATCTTTCATCATTATAGATAGTAACGAAAAAAATGACAAGTTTCCACCAAATGAAAAAAAGCAACGGCTGTCTACTGCAGCTGTTGCTTTTTCACTATTCTTCGTGCTTCACAAGTATTTTTTTCACCTTGCGATCAAACTCTCTTCGAGGAATCATTACCGAATGGTCACACCCCTCGCACTTAACGCGGATATCCATTCCCATACGAATAATCTTCCAGCGATTTTCACCACATGGATGGGCTTTCTTCATTTCCACAACATCGTACAAGTTATATTGCTTTTGCTCCATTCTCTAAATCCCTCCCACTATTAAATTGCTTTTTCACTAACTAATTCTTCGCGACTATATAAAACCATACGTGGGTATGGAATTTCAATACCATGTAAATCAAGACGATTTTTAATCTCTTTGCGAAGAGCCCTCGCAATAACTGCATGCTGCATCGGCTCAACTTCAGCAATAACACGTAATACAACTTCAGACGCTGCCAATGTTTGAACACCTAGCAATTGAGGTGTTGTTACCATTTTCTCATATTTTTCTGGTAGTTCCACTAATAAATCTTCAATAACTTGCTCCGCTCGTACTATATCACTTTCATAAGAAATAGATACATCAACAAATGCTACACTATTACTAACGGAAAAGTTCGTTACTTGTACAATACTACCATTTGGTATTATATGAATTTCACCTGTCCAGCTTTTCATCTTCGTTGTACGTAGTCCAATTTCCAAAACAGTTCCTTCAAATTGACCTATTCTTACATAATCACCTACTGAAAATTGATCCTCTAACAAAATAAATAATCCTGTAATAACATCTTTAACTAAACTTTGTGCACCAAAACCGACTGCTAAACCAATTACCCCAGCACCGGCTAATAGACCTGACGCATTAATATCAAACACACCTAAAATCGCAATTAACATAATGAACATAACAACGTATGCCACAATATTTTCAAGCAACTTCGCTACCGTAACTGTACGACGTTCTGAAATTTGAATCGGCGAACGGCTTCCCATACGAAACGCATTTCGTACAATTGCCCTTGCAACTCGCACAACGATTGCACCAAGTATTAAAATAACGATTATTTTTAGTGACTTCACACCTATATTCGTCCAATCAATGGACTCAAACCATTTCAACGCTAAATCCATGTCCCTCTACCTCTCTAGCTAAAATTTCTTTTTAGTTATCCTTATTATTGTATCAGAACTCTCTCTGATTTCTGAAAAAAATTTATGACTTTAATTCCATTTGTTAACTTCCATTCAGGTATAAAATGAAACGAATATATATATACTAGTACTATTATTTCCATTTTCATTCACAGTTTGTAGAAAGTATGCACTTATAATTTTCCATTTCACACACCATATAACATATTGTGAAAATTTATTAAAAGGATGGGTGCTTCATGAATATTAGAAGTTTTCGCTTACCTTTTTTTGAAAAAGAAACTCAAAATGTTATGCATCATGACTTAGAAGCCTCTGAGACAATCAGTAATTTCTTACTTTCCCATATTCCCATTAAGACTAATATGCCACTCATTCTCGTTTGTATCGGAACAGACCGTTCCACCGGTGATGCACTTGGTCCATTAGTTGGTACTAAACTAGAACAAATTGAAATCAAAAACCTTCAAGTATTCGGCACACTAGACGAACCAATACATGCACTAAATCTAGAGGAAAAAATTCAGAATATACAGAAAGAAAACCCTACTTCATTTATTATTGCTGTTGATGCATGTTTAGGAAAATCTCAAAGTATCGGTTCTATAACTACCGGAAAGGGTCCCAGTAAACCTGGAGCTGCAATGAATAAGAAATTACCTGAAATTGGTGATTTGCATATTCATGGCATCGTAAATTTAAATGGTTTCATGGAGTTTTTCGTACTTCAAAATACAAGACTAAGTTTAGTTATGAAGATGGCCGATGTAATTGCACAAAGTATAAAAGAAACCGATCAAAAATTATCTGCATTAAAAAAAGCAAACCATCTATAAACAATAAGATGGTTTGCTTTTTAATTTCCCTTTGATAATAATTCTAAAATTCGATTTAAATCTTCTTTATTAAAAAATTCAATTTCGATTTTACCTTTTTCTTTTTTCGTTTCTTTAATTTTTACATCCGTACCAAACTTTTCTCTTAAAAACGTTTCACGCTCTACAAAAAATATATTTCTTTCTTTTTTCACTTGTTGTGTTTCACGTGAAACACGTTGATTAATTTCCTGGACAATTTGTTCCAATTGGCGAACATTCAGTCCTTCTTTTTCAATTCGCTTCAATAAAGATTTCAACTGTTCTTCATCTTTTATTGTAAGTAAGGTTCTTCCATGAGCCATTGAAAGTTGACCGTTTGCAATCATATCTTGAACGAATGAAGGGAGGCTTAACAAACGAGTATAATTTGCGATATAAGGCCTGCTTTTACCAAGACGTTTTGCTAATTGTTCTTGTGTTACATTTAGCTCGTTCATTAACATCTGATATGCCATTGCCTCTTCCATAGGATTTAAATCTTCTCGTTGTAAGTTTTCAAGCAAAGCAAATTCCATCATTTGCTGCTCATTTAATTGCCTTACGACAGCAGGCACTTTCTCAAGTCCGGCCTCTTTAGCAGCACGATATCTTCTTTCACCTGCAACTATTTCATATCCTTTAATACTCTTTCGAGCAATTAACGGTTGCAAGATACCGTGCTCTTTAATAGAAGCCGCTAATTCCTGAATCGCTTCTTTATTGAAATGTTTACGTGGTTGATATGGATTCGGCCTTAATTCAGTTACTATAATCTCCTGAATTGTTTCTTCTTCTTTCACATCTAAATCTGGAAAAAACACGTTGATTCCTCTTCCTAATCCCTTAGCCACCTGCAATCACTTCCTCTGCTAAATCTAAATATACTTCTGCTCCTCTTGATTTAGCGTCATACTGCATAATTGGTTTTCCATGACTTGGTGCCTCACTTAAACGAACATTACGAGGAATAATCGAACGATATACTTTATCTCTAAAGTATTTTTTCACTTCATCTATAACTTGAATTCCTAAATTTGTGCGAGCATCCAACATCGTTAACAATACACCTTGAATTGCTAAATTTTTATTTAAATGCTTTTGCACAAGTCGAACTGTATTTAATAGCTGACTTAACCCTTCCAGCGCGTAATATTCACACTGTACAGGAATAATAACAGAATCTGCTGCTGTTAATGCATTAATCGTTAATAACCCTAAGGATGGGGGACAGTCAATAATAATATACTCATATTCATCACGAATCGGCTGTAACGCTCTTTGCAAGCGTACTTCCCGGGAAATGGTTGGTACCAATTCAATTTCAGCACCAGCCAATTGAATTGTAGCGGGTAGAACATCTAAGTTTTCAGTTGCGGTTTTCCGTATGGCACCTTGAACATCTGCATCTTCTACAAGAACATTATAAATACATTGATCTAATTCAGACTTTTCAATCCCTACACCAGTCGTTGCATTTCCTTGAGCATCAATATCTACGAGAAGGACTTTTTTTCCTACTTGTGCCAATCCAGCCCCTAAATTAACGGATGTTGTTGTTTTTCCAACACCGCCTTTTTGATTAGCAATAGCAATGATTTTTCCCATGATGTCACCTACTTTCAACCTTTCTTTCTTATTCTAGAAACAATTACGTTTATTGTAACATGAAATAAAAGTTTTTCTTTTACGTCCTTATTAAACTTCAAAATTTATTTCTAAACTCCTTCTTGCTTTAACAAGAAAATATAGTAAAAGAGACCTCTCCAATAGGATAAGGTCTCTAGCACGTAATTATTTTTTCTTCGGAATTTTAATCGTAATTTGATAGTATTCATCAAACTCTTCTTCCGCAGAATTAACATTCAAACCACTATTAGCAACCATTTGTAATGATTGTCTAATTGTGTTCATAGCAATTCTCGCATCTCGACTTACTGCTTTTTGCTTCGCTTTGCGCTTTGGTTTTACTTCTTCTAGTAACTTTGCAATTCGTTCTTCTGTTTGCTTTACATTCAATTGCTTCTCCACAATCTCTTGTAAAACCTTCAGTTGTAATTCCTCATTTTTCAAAGGAATAAGGGCGCGAGCATGCCGTTCTGTAATACTTTTTTCTAATAATGCACTTTTGATTTCTTCAGGCAATTTTAATAATCGCAATTTATTTGCGACTGTCGATTGTCCTTTTCCAAGTCGTTGTGCCAATGCTTCTTGTGTTAAATTATGTAACTCAATCAGCTTTTGATATGCCACAGCTTCCTCAATTGCTGTTAATTCCTCACGCTGCAAATTTTCAATTAACGCTACAGAAGCTGTCTCAGTATCATTTAAATTCTTTATTATTGCAGGAACTTTTTCCCACCCTAACTTTGTTGCTGCGCGGAAACGCCTTTCCCCGGCAATAATCTCGTACTTATCATCCTCATACTGTCTCACAACAATCGGCTGGATAAGCCCATGTGTACGAATCGTTAATGCTAGCTCCTCAATACGTGCATCGTCAAAAACTGTTCGTGGTTGATAACGGTTAGGGGTAATGTTTACTATCGGAATTTCCTGTATTTCTTCATATACCTTTTTAGCTATTTCTTCATGGCTTTCGTCTTGTAATTCGAATTCGCTCTCTTTATCTCCAAAGCCAAATAAACGAGAAAACGTATTTTTCATACATATTCCACCACCTTTTAGGCCTATTGACTGTTCTACATAAAATGTTTCCTATGAAACATTTACGTTTTCATTTATATAATTTAATCTTACGTCTAATAAGATTTATTTTTCAATAGGTAATTTATTGGGCGTTCCCGGTTTGCGTGGATATTTCTTTGGTGTCTTGCGCTTTTTCTCGATTAATAAAATATTACGTTCACTTTCTTCAAACGGTAATTGGAACGTAGACATTTCTTTCAATTCTCCGCCAAGTACCTCTAAAGCATATTTGCCATTTTCGATTTCTTCGTTAGCCGCTGCACCTTTCATTGCAATGAATGTTCCCCCTACTTTTACAAGTGGTAAACATAGCTCACTTAATACAGAAAGACGTGCAACTGCACGTGCCATTACAATATCGTATGCTTCACGTACACCTTCTTTTTTTCCAAATGTTTCAGCACGATCATGACAAAATGCAACATCACTTAATTCTAACTTTTGCGCTAAGTGATTTAAAAAATTAATACGTTTTTGTAATGAATCTACAATTGTTACTTTTAAGTGCGGGAAACAGATTTTTAAAGGGATACTTGGGAATCCAGCTCCTGCTCCAACATCACAAATAGAAAATGGTTTCGAAAAATCATAATAAAAAGCCGCTGTAACAGAATCAAAAAAGTGTTTTAAGTATACTTCTTCTTTCTCCGTAATAGCCGTTAAGTTCATTTTTTCATTCCACTCTACTAATGTTTCAAAATAGATTCCGAACTGCTCTAACTGTCTAGAAGAGAGGGAAATACCCTTCTCTTCTAGCATAGATTGAAATTGTTCTATGTTCATCTAGCAATATCTCCTTACTATGTTATTGGTTCGATACTCGTGCAATTTTTCCTTGTTCAATGTAAATAAGCAAAATGGAAACATCAGCTGGATTTACGCCAGAAATACGTGAAGCTTGCCCCATTGAAAGCGGACGAACATCTTTCAATTTCTGTCTCGCTTCTGAGGCAAGGCTAGAAATCGCATCATAATCAATATCCACAGGAATTTTTTTGTTTTCCATTTTCTTCATACGGTCTACTTGCTGTAAAGATTTTTCAATGTATCCTTCGTACTTGGTCTGAATTTCAACTTGTTCCGTAATTTCATCGCTTAATGCTACTTCACTTGGTACTAAAAGATGAATATGCTCATATGTCACCTCTGGACGACGTAATAAGTCACTTGCACGTATTCCATCTTTCAATTCACTTCCGCCAATACTACGAATTAATTCTTGAACTTCAGGGCGCGGTTTAATAAAAATACTCTCTAACCGTTCCTTCTCCTGTTCAATTTGTAACTTTTTATTTGTAAATCGCTCATAGCGATCTTCTTTAATTAAGCCAATTTCACGACCAACTTCAGTTAAACGAAGGTCAGCATTATCATGGCGTAATAATAGGCGATATTCTGCACGAGACGTTAATAAACGATATGGTTCATTTGTACCTTTCGTTACAAGGTCATCAATTAAGACACCAATATAAGCATCAGCACGACCTAAAATAACTTCTTTTTTACCTAAAGAACGACACGCTGCATTAATCCCAGCCATAAGCCCTTGTCCTGCTGCTTCTTCGTAACCAGAAGTCCCGTTAATTTGTCCTGCTGTATATAAATTTTTAATTTTTTTCGTTTCAAGTGTTGGCCATAGTTGAGTTGGTACGATCGCATCATATTCAATTGCATAACCCGTACGCATCATTTCAACATTTTCCAGGCCAGGAATTGTTCTAAGCATTGCACGCTGTACATCTTCTGGTAAGCTCGTCGATAAGCCTTGTACATATACTTCTTGTGTATTACGTCCTTCTGGCTCTAAGAAAATTTGATGACGTGGTTTATCATTAAATCTTACTACCTTGTCTTCAATTGAAGGGCAATATCTAGGCCCTGTTCCTTTAATCATACCAGAATACATAGCTGAGCGATGTAAGTTTTCATCTATTAAACGATGGGTTTCTGTACTTGTATACGTTAACCAACATGGAATTTGATCCATAATAAATTTTGTCGTTTCAAAAGAGAAAGCACGTGGCTTATCATCACCTGGTTGAATTTCTGTTTTACTATAATCAATCGTATTACTGTTTACACGCGGAGGTGTACCTGTTTTAAATCTAACAAGATCAAAACCAAGTTCCTCTAAGTGTTCAGATAATGTAATAGATGGTTGCTGATTATTCGGACCACTTGAATATTTTAAATCTCCCATAATAATCTCACCGCGTAAAAATGTTCCCGTTGTAATTACAACTGTTTTCGCTGTATATTCAGCACCAGCTTGCGTAATTACCCCTTTACATACACCATCTTCAATAATTAAACGCTCTACCAGACCTTGAAACAACGTTAAGTTTGGTGTTTCTTCAATTGTTTTCTTTAATTCATGCTGGTAAGAGAATTTATCAGCTTGTGCACGAAGCGCGCGTACAGCTGGTCCTTTACCCGTATTTAACATACGCATTTGAATATGTGTTTTATCAATATTGCGTCCCATTTCTCCGCCTAATGCATCAATTTCACGAACAACAATCCCTTTTGCTGGTCCACCAACAGAAGGGTTACATGGCATGAACGCTACCATATCTAAGTTAATTGTTAACATTAATGTTTTTGAGCCCATTCGTGCTGCCGCAAGACCAGCTTCACATCCTGCATGACCTGCACCGATTACTATGACATCATATGAACCGGCATTGTATCCCATTGTTTATTCCTCCTAATAACCTCTATCTTACTAAATCATCTCTGATTAAAGTTTTACTTTATTTTCCTAAACAAAATTGAGAGAACAATTGGTCAATTAAACTTTCATGGACAGTATCACCAGTAATTTCACCAAGTATTTCCCAAGCTCTTGTTAAATCAATTTGAACCATATCAATCGGAACACCATTTTCTATCGCTTCAATTGCATCGTTAATTGTTCTTCCTGCTTGTGTTAATAATCCGATATGTCTCGCATTAGACACGTATGTCATATCCGCAGAATCAATTGTTCCTTCAAAGAATAAATCAGCTATTGCCTTTTCAAGCTCATCTATTCCTTGCTCCTCAATTAAAGATGTTGTAATAACACGATTGCCTACCGCTAAATCTGTAACACGTTCCATATCAATTCCTTGCGGTAAATCTGTCTTATTTACAATGACAATGAAATCTTTTCCTTGTACGGCACGGAATAGATCCTCATCTTCATTTGTTAAAGCCTCGCTATAGTTCACTACAATTAACACTAAGTCTGCTTGGCTCATCATTTCCTTCGAACGCTCTACACCAATTCGTTCAACAATATCTTCCGTTTCACGAATTCCGGCTGTATCTATAAGTTTAAGTGGTACACCACGCACATTAACGTACTCTTCAATAACATCACGAGTTGTTCCTGCAATATCAGTTACAATTGCCTTTTTCTCTTGAACAAGACTATTTAATAGCGATGATTTCCCAACGTTAGGTCTACCGATAATCGCGGTAGAAATGCCTTCACGTAAAATCTTTCCTTGCTTCGATGTTTCTAATATCTTTGCAATTTCAGCACGGACATGTGTAGCTTTCTCAATTAAAATATTATGCGTCATCTCTTCTACATCATCATATTCTGGGTAATCTATATTCACTTCAATATGAGCTAATGTTTCTAATATTTCTTGACGCAGGTGGCCGATTAATTTAGATAATCGTCCTTCCATTTGGTTAATCGCTACATTCATAGCACGATCTGTTTTCGCACGGATTAAGTCCATAACAGCTTCTGCTTGTGACAAATCAATACGTCCATTTAAAAAAGCACGTTTTGTAAATTCACCAGGCTCTGCCAGTCGTACTCCTTGCGCTAAAATAAGCTGTAATACTTTATTTACCGAAACAAGTCCACCATGACAGTTAATTTCTACTATATTTTCACGCGTAAAAGTCCTTGGTGCACGCATAATGGACACCATAACTTCTTCAATAACTTGATTTGTATCTAAATCGACAATATGACCATAATGAATTGTATGAGAAGAAACCTGTGTTAAATCCTTCCCTTTAAAAATACGATCGACTTTCTCAATCGCATCATCCCCACTTACTCGAACAATGGCAATTGCACCTTCCCCAAGTGCTGTGGAAATTGCGGCAATTGTATCAAATTCCATGTCCTTTCACCTCACTTGCTTATTTATCTCTATTTCAACATGAATTTTTTCCGTCACTAAATTATTAGGATACCATAACGAACCTATCTACAAAAGAATAATAACTCATTTTATTATGTCCTTATGTAAAAAACACTAAACTTATTCACAGTGGATAAGTTTAGTGTTTTTTAGTTATCCACATTTATTTTCTCCTCAAAAAAACCGGCACTCAATTGAGTAACCGGTCACTTGGAAGATATTACAACATACCGATGTGGTTCTTTTCCTTCAGAAGTTGTAATGATATTTTGATGATTAGATAATGCTTGGTGAATAATTTTTCGTTCGAAAGAAGGCATTGGTTCTAGAACAACTCTTTTTTTCGTACTCACTACTTGTTTTGCTAATCGATAGGAAAGAGATTCTAACGTATTTTTTCTTTTACTACGATAGTTTTCAGCATCCAGTGTAATACCAATATATTGCTTTGTATTACGGTTCGCAACAAGTTTTGTTAAATACTGTAAAGAATTCAATGTATTCCCTCTTTTACCAATTAAAACACCAATATTTTCACCAGAAATTGTAAATTCAACTTCGCGTCCTTTTACAATTTTTCTAATCTCAACTTCCACACCCATATTTTGAATAACATTTTTTAAATATTCTTCACATTCTTGGATTGGATCTTTTTTCAATACAACTTCTACAACAGCGGGGCGATTCCCAAATAAACCTAGGAACCCCCTCTTACCCTCATCGATAATATTTATATCTACTCGATCTTTCGAAGCATTTAATTGTCTTAAAGCATCTTGTACTGCCAGCTCGACTGTTTGTCCTTTAGCAGTAATCATACTCACTTGCTTGATCCTCCTGCCTTACTAGCCTTAATATCAGGCCCTTTGATCATATACATTTGAGCGATACCAAAGATATTACCAACTACCCAGTACAATGATAGTGCTGCTGGGAAGTTAATTGCAAAGACTAAAATCATAATTGGCATAAGCCAAATCATCATTGCCATTTGCGGATTTTGTCCAGCCGTTCCTGCCATTGCAAGCTTTTGCTGAATAAACGTCGTAATAGCTGCAACAATTGGAAGGATATAGAACGGATCCGCCTGTCCTAAATCGAACCATAAAAATGTATGTTCACTAATTGCTGTTGTTCTCATAATCGCATGATAAAACGCGAATAAAATAGGCATCTGAACAAATATTGGTAAACATCCTGCTAATGGGTTTACACCATTCTTTTGATATAACTGCATCATTTCTTGTTGTAGTTTTTGCTGTGTTGCTTGATCTTTAGAACTATATTTCTCTTTTAATTTCACCATTTCTGGTTGTAACGCCTGCATTGCTTTCGTACTCTTCGTTTGTTTAATCATTAATGGTAATAATGCAAAACGAATGATAAGAGTTGTAACAACGATTGCTAAACCGTAATTACTACCAAATAATTCTGCAAAATACGTGATTAACTGAGAAAGCGGGTATACGAAATATTCATTCCAAATCCCAGTGCTTTTCGGTGTAATCGGCTGATTTGTTTCACTACAACCGGTAGCGATTGCCATTAACATAATAACCATGGCTAATAAACCTATTTTCTTTTTCAAAGCCTGCTCCTCCTTGTTTCGGTATGTATATAGTGTAATTCATTTCCTTACGCTACTTTTTTATTCTTTTCATACCAGAGCGTTTAAAGACATGAATTAAGCTTTTCTTTAACTCTTCATATGTCATCTCTGCACAAGGCTTCCTTGCTATTATAACAAAATCTTTTCCAGAATCTATCTCATCTTTTAATTCTATAATCGATTGGCGAATCATACGCTTAATTCGATTACGCACTACTGCATTTCCTATTTTCTTACTAACAGAAAGACCAATGCGAAAATGCGGCTGTTTTTCTTTATCTAATTTGTATACAACAAACTGGCGATTGGCATTTGATTGTCCTTTTTGGAAAACAGCCTGGAATTCATCATTCTTTTTTATACGATTTTTTTTCTTCATATCATTTGACACTCCTGTATTTCATCAGCGGAAACTCATTATTATTAGAAAAAAAGACCACTGAACGTTCAGTGGTCTACGCAGATAATACTTTTCTTCCTTTACGACGACGAGCTGCAAGCACTCTACGTCCGTTTGCTGTGCTCATACGGCTGCGGAAACCATGTACTTTGCTGCGCTTACGTTTATTTGGTTGGTAAGTTCTTTTCATTATATGACACCTCCCTGAGGAATATCTGTTAAAGACAGTCTAATAAATTATAGTAAATCAAATAGGAAAATGTCAATGGTTCTCGAAATTTTCATCAAATATTCATTTTCAACCTATTCACATACTTTTTCACAGTCCCTATATTTCCTTGTGGATAAATATTTTTTCTCTTTTTTATATCCACAAACCCTTTTTTTGCTTTTACACAGTATATCGTGTTGTGGACAAGTTTATTCCACAAGGTATTGATTTTGTGGATAACTTTCTTAAATTCATTGCTATAGCTGCTTTTTTTTGATATTATAGTTGTGTTTTCACTTTGAATAAGTTTTCCACATCTTTATTTTATCCACAATTTGTGTATAACATGTGGATAGTTTAAATCACATGTGGGTAAATAGTTGTCCACATTTGTTATTTTGTCGAAAACTCTATCTCGGATACTAACGACGTTTTTATATTTTAAAATACGTTTCGTATAAATATGCATTAGAAATATTTACAGGTTGTACAATTGTTGCGCAACCTTATTCTTTTACCATCTTTGTAAAGGAGGGACACCTTTGGAAAATATCTCTGATTTATGGAATAGTGCCTTAAAAGAATTAGAAAAAAAGGTAAGCAAGCCAAGTTATGAAACATGGTTAAAATCAACGACTGCTCATAACTTAAAAAAAGATGTATTAACTATTACAGCTCCAAATGAATTCGCTCGTGACTGGCTAGAATCTCACTATTCGGAACTAATCTCCGAAACACTTTATGATTTAACAGGGGCAAAACTAGCTATTCGTTTTATCATTCCCCAAAGTCAGGCAGAAGAGGATATAGATCTCCCTTCTGTTAAGCAAAAACACGCACATGATGAGTCTAATCACTTACCACAGAGTATGTTAAACCCAAAATATACATTTGATACATTTGTTATTGGCTCTGGTAATCGTTTTGCACATGCTGCTTCTTTAGCTGTAGCTGAAGCACCAGCTAAAGCCTATAATCCGCTCTTTATTTACGGGGGCGTTGGACTTGGAAAAACACATTTAATGCACGCAATTGGGCATTATGTAATTGAACACAACCCAAATGCAAAAGTTGTATATTTATCATCTGAAAAATTTACAAATGAATTTATTAATTCAATTCGTGATAATAAAGCTGTCGATTTTCGTAATAAATATCGTAATGTAGATGTCTTATTGATAGATGATATTCAATTTCTTGCGGGAAAAGAACAAACACAGGAAGAGTTTTTCCATACATTTAATGCGTTACATGAAGAAAGTAAACAAATTGTGATTTCAAGCGATAGACCACCAAAAGAAATCCCAACTTTAGAAGATCGCCTTCGTTCTCGCTTTGAATGGGGGTTAATTACGGACATTACGCCACCAGATTTAGAAACTAGAATCGCAATTTTACGTAAAAAAGCAAAAGCAGAAGGTCTTGATATACCAAATGAAGTTATGCTTTATATCGCAAATCAAATCGATTCAAATATTCGTGAACTAGAGGGTGCACTTATTCGAGTTGTAGCTTATTCATCTTTAATTAATAAAGATATGAATGCTGATTTAGCGGCTGAAGCGCTTAAAAATATTATTCCAAACTCTATACCTAGAATTATTTCTATTTCTGATATTCAAAAGGCTGTTGGGGGCGTCTATCAAGTAAAATTAGAAGATTTCAAAGCAAAAAAACGGACAAAATCCGTTGCATTCCCTCGCCAAATTGCGATGTATTTATCACGTGAACTTACGGACTCATCTTTGCCAAAAATAGGTGAAGAATTTGGTGGCCGCGATCATACAACAGTAATCCATGCTCACGAAAAAATTTCGAAGCTATTAAAAACGGATACTCAATTACAAAAACACGTTGAAGAAGTTAAGGATATTTTAAAATAGTAGTAGCTGAATAGTGTGAATAACTTAGCTTATTTTACGCACAGTCTATCCACATGTAGATAGACTGTTTTTACATCTTTAAACAGGGTTATCCACATATCCACAAGCCCTAGTACTATTACTACTACTTTTTTATCTTTATTAAATAAATAAAATCTTATACTTACCGGAGGTTTTTCGTTATGCGTTTTACAATACAAAAAGACTATCTTGTAAGAAGTGTACAAGATGTAATGAAGGCAGTTTCTTCTCGTACAACAATTCCAATTCTTACAGGGATTAAAGTTGTAGCAACTGAAGAAGGAGTTACTTTAACAGGTAGTGATGCAGACATCTCTATCGAATCATTTATCCCAGTCGAAGATGCTGGAAAAGAAATTGTGGAAATTAAACAATCAGGAAGTATTATTTTACAAGCAAAATATTTTAGTGAGATCGTAAAAAAATTACCTAAAGAAACTGTCGAAATTTCTGTGGAAAATCATTTTATGACAAAAATAAAATCTGGAAAATCAGAGTTCAACTTAAATGGTTTAGATGCTGCTGAATATCCGTTATTACCACAAATCGAAGAACATCATGTATTTAAGATTCCAACAGATTTACTAAAGCACATGATTCGTCAAACAGTATTTGCAGTTTCAAGTTCTGAAACAAGACCGATCTTGACAGGTGTAAACTGGAAGGTATATAACAGCGAGCTAACTTGTATTGCAACAGATAGTCACAGACTAGCACTTCGTAAAGCAAAAATCGAAGGGTATAATATTGCCGATGAATTTCAAGCGAATGTCGTTATTCCTGGTAAGAGCTTAAGTGAATTAAGTAAAATTCTAGATGAATCTGAAGAAATGGTAGATATCGTTATTACGGAGTATCAAGTATTATTCCGTACAAAACATTTATTATTCTTCTCAAGATTATTAGAAGGAAATTATCCAGATACAACGCGTTTAATTCCAGCTGAAAGTAAAACTGATATATTTGTAAATACAAAGGAATTTTTACAAGCGATTGATCGTGCGTCGCTGTTAGCAAGAGATGGTCGTAACAACGTTGTTAAATTATCGACATTAGAACAACAGATGTTAGAGATTTCTTCGAATGCACCAGAAATCGGAAAAGTAGTAGAAGAGGTTCAATGTGAAAATGTAGATGGAGAAGAATTAAAAATATCTTTTAGTGCAAAATATATGATGGACGCATTAAAGGCTTTAGATAGTACAGAAATTAAAGTTAGTTTTACTGGAGCGATGAGACCGTTTTTAATTCGCACAGTAAATGATGATTCCATTATCCAATTAATTTTACCAGTCCGTACTTACTAAGTAAGGATTAAGGGTTGCTAGTGTAAAGGTACTAGTGACCCTTATTTGATTTGTGGGGTATTACTTTCCTAATGCTAGTTTATTTAGTACAATGAAAGAATGAACACTTTCAGAAAGTGAGCGATTTTATGAAACTTATTAAGATTTCAACAGAATACATTACACTAGGACAATTTTTAAAGTTAGCTGATGTAATTGATACAGGTGGCGCTGTGAAATGGTTCTTACAAGAATATGAAGTATACGTGAATCAAGAACTTGAAAATAGAAGAGGCCGAAAGTTATATGCAAATGATATTGTTGAAATTCCGGGAAGCGGAACTTTCCAAGTTCAGGCATAAAGGGGGATCCCTTTGTTTATTACAGAAATACAATTAAAAAACTATCGCAATTATGAGCATTTAGAGCTTTCCTTTGAGGATAAAGTCAATGTAATTATTGGTGAAAATGCGCAAGGGAAAACGAATTTGATGGAAGCTATTTATGTATTGGCGATGGCGAAATCTCATAGAACTTCGAACGATCGTGAACTCATTCGTTGGGATGAGGATTATGGTAATATAAAAGGTAGATTACAAAGGCGAAATAGTTCAGTATCCTTAGAATTAAATATTTCAAAAAAAGGTAAAAAGGCAAAGTTAAATCAGTTAGAACAACAAAAATTGAGCCAGTATATTGGTGAAATGAATGTTGTTATGTTTGCCCCAGAAGATTTAAATCTTGTAAAAGGAAGCCCTCAAGTACGAAGACGCTTTTTGGATATGGAACTTGGACAAATAGCTCCGGTCTATTTGTATGAATTAAGTCAATATCAAAAGGTACTCACGCAACGAAATCATTTACTTAAGAAGATGCAAGGGAATAGTAAAAATGAGGAAACGATGTTGGATGTATTTACACTTCAACTTATTGAGCATGGTGCAAAAATTTTGCGAAAACGTTTTGAGTTTTTGCATTTACTACAAGAATGGGCTGCTCCAATTCATCGCGGAATTAGCAGGGGATTAGAGGAGTTAGAAATCGTTTATAAACCAAGTGTAGATGTATCAGAATCAATGGATTTGTCGAAAATAAAAGAAGTATACTATGAAAGTTTTCAATCTGTGAAACAACGTGAAATTTTTCGGGGTACAACTTTACTTGGTCCTCATCGTGATGATTTACAATTCTTCGTTAATAGTAAAAATGTTCAAGTCTTTGGTTCACAAGGACAACAACGAACAACCGCACTATCCCTAAAATTGGCTGAAATTGAATTGATATACTCAGAGGTTAAGGAATATCCAATTCTTTTACTAGATGATGTGTTATCAGAATTAGATGATTATCGTCAATCGCATCTGCTAAATACAATTCAAGGAAAAGTACAAACCTTTGTGACAACGACGAGTGTCGAGGGAATTGAACACGAAACATTGAAAGAAGCGAAAACAATTCATGTAACGAACGGCACGGTAGATTGTGAAATAGACAGAAAATAATTTCTGTTTAAATGGAAAAGTAGGTGATCTTTGTGTCAATGGAACAAAAGCAAATGCAGGAAAATGCATATGATGAAAGTCAGATTCAGGTGTTAGAAGGACTGGAGGCAGTTCGAAAGCGTCCTGGTATGTATATTGGTTCTACAAGTGGAAAAGGTCTTCATCACCTCGTGTGGGAAATTGTTGATAACAGTATTGATGAAGCTTTAGCAGGATATTGTGATGAAATTAATGTCAGTATTGAAGAAGATAATAGTATTGTTGTAACAGATGATGGTCGTGGTATCCCTGTTGGTATACAAGAAAAAATGGGACGTCCTGCTGTAGAAGTTATTATGACGGTACTACATGCCGGTGGTAAATTTGGCGGTGGTGGTTATAAAGTTTCTGGTGGTTTGCATGGTGTAGGTGCATCTGTTGTAAATGCTTTATCAACAGAATTAGAGGTATTTGTACATCGAGATGGAAAAATACACTATCAAAAATATGAACGCGGGGTCCCGGCTGCGGATTTAAAAGTAATAGGTGAAACTGATCGTACAGGAACGATCACACGCTTTAAGCCAGATTCAGAAATTTTTACAGAGACGACAGAATACGAATTTGATACATTAGCGACTCGTATGCGTGAGTTGGCGTTTTTAAATCGTAATATTAAATTAACAATTGAAGATAAGCGTGAACATAAGCAAAAGAAAGAATTCCATTATGAAGGTGGAATTAAATCATATGTTGAACATTTAAATCGTTCAAAACAACCGATTCATGAAGAACCTGTATATGTTGACGGTTCAAAAGATGGGATTCAGGTTGAGGTTGCTCTTCAATATAACGAAGGCTATACAAATCATATTTATTCATTTACAAATAATATTCATACGTATGAAGGCGGTACACATGAGGTAGGTTTTAAGACTGCTCTAACGCGTGTAATTAACGATTATGGTCGTAAAAATAATATTTTAAAAGATGCGGATAGTAATTTAACTGGTGAAGATGTTCGTGAAGGCTTAACAGCAATCGTGTCAATTAAGCATCCAAATCCACAATTTGAAGGACAAACAAAGACGAAACTTGGAAATAGTGAAGCGAGAACGATTACAGAGTCTGTATTCTCAGAGGCGTTTGAAAAGTTCTTACTAGAAAACCCCAATGTTGCACGTAAAATTATAGATAAAGGGACTATGGCAGCGCGTGCACGTGTAGCGGCTAAAAAGGCTCGTGAACTAACGCGCCGAAAGAGTGCTCTAGAAGTTTCAAGTTTACCAGGGAAGCTAGCTGATTGTTCTTCTAAAGATCCAGCAATTAGCGAAATTTATATCGTGGAGGGTGACTCTGCGGGCGGATCTGCAAAACAAGGACGCGATCGTCATTTTCAAGCGATTTTACCACTGAAGGGTAAAATTATTAACGTTGAAAAGGCACGTTTAGATAAGATTTTATCAAATGATGAAGTTCGTACAATTATTACAGCAATTGGTACAAATATTGGTGGGGATTTTGCTATTGAAAAAGCTCGCTATCATAAAGTTATTATTATGACAGATGCCGATGTTGATGGTGCACATATTCGTACCCTATTATTAACGTTCTTCTATCGTTATATGCGTCAAATCATTGAGTGTGGATATATATATATCGCACAGCCACCGTTGTTTAAAGTACAACAAGGTAAAAAAATTCAATATGCTTATAACAATAAAGAACTTGAAAAAATACTAGCTGAATTACCAGCTCAACCTAAGCCTGGGATTCAGCGTTATAAAGGTCTAGGGGAAATGAATCCAACTCAGCTGTGGGAGACGACAATGGACCCAGAAGTACGTTCGTTACTTCAAGTTTCCCTTCAAGATGCAATTGAAGCGGATGAAACATTTGAAATTTTGATGGGTGATAAAGTAGAGCCGCGTCGTAACTTTATCCAAGAAAATGCAAAATACGTGAAAAACCTTGATATTTAAGTGAGTAATGACAGGAATCTAAGTATTCCTGTCTTCTACATATAAATCAATGTATGTGTAACGGAAATGTAAGAGGAGGTGCTCGTTGATGTCAGACAATCAACAACAAGCACGAATTCGAGAAATTAATATTAGTCATGAAATGCGTACCTCATTTTTAGATTACGCAATGAGTGTTATCGTGTCTCGTGCATTACCAGATGTTCGTGATGGATTAAAACCAGTTCATCGTAGGGTTTTATATGCGATGAATGATTTAGGAATTACAGCTGATAAAGCATATAAGAAGTCGGCGCGTATTGTCGGCGAAGTAATTGGTAAGTATCACCCGCACGGTGATTCAGCTGTTTATGAAACAATGGTACGTATGGCACAAGATTTTAGTCAACGTTACATGCTTGTTGATGGACATGGTAATTTCGGTTCTGTTGATGGAGATTCAGCGGCAGCAATGCGTTATACAGAAGCAAGAATGTCCAAGATTTCTATGGAATTAATACGCGATATTACAAAGAATACAATTGATTATCAAGATAACTACGATGGTTCTGAAAGAGAGCCAGTTGTATTACCAGCGCGTTTCCCTAACTTATTAGTCAATGGTACGACGGGTATTGCGGTTGGTATGGCAACAAACATTCCACCGCATCAACTTGGAGAAGTAATTGATGGTGTGTTGGCATTAAGTCATAACCCTGATATCACTATCGCGGAATTAATGGAATATATTCCTGGGCCAGACTTCCCAACTTCAGGTTTAATCTTAGGGCGAAGTGGAATTCGAAGAGCTTACGAAACAGGTCGCGGTTCTATTATACTTCGTGCTAAAGTTGAAATTGAAGAGAAAGCAAATGGTAAACAAACTATTATCGTAACAGAACTACCTTATCAAGTTAATAAGGCGCGATTAATTGAAAAGATCGCAGAACTAGTTCGTGATAAGAAAATTGAAGGTATTACAGATTTACGTGATGAATCAGATCGAAATGGTATGCGTATTGTTATGGAAGTACGTCGTGATGCCAATGCCAATGTACTATTAAATAATCTATATAAACATACAGCACTCCAAACAAGCTTCGGTATTAATATGTTGTCTCTTGTAAATGGAGAGCCACAAGTCTTAAATTTAAAACAAAATCTATATTATTATTTAGAGCATCAAAAGGTAGTGATTCGTAGACGTACTGCTTATGAATTAGAGAAAGCAGAAGCGCGTGCTCATATTTTAGAAGGCTTACGAATTGCTTTAGATCATCTTGATGAAGTTATTACTTTAATCCGTAGTTCAAAAACAGCTGATATTGCAAAACAAGGTTTAATGGAACGTTTCGGCTTAAGTGAGAAACAAGCGCAAGCGATTTTAGATATGCGTTTGCAACGTTTAACTGGATTAGAACGCGAAAAAATCGAACAAGAATATCAAGATTTAATGAAGATAATTGCAGAGTTAAAAGCAATTTTAGCAGACGAAGAAAAAGTTCTTGAAATTATTCGCGAGGAATTAGCTGAAGTAAAAGAGCGTTTTAATGATAAGAGAAGAACAGAAATTACAATTGGCGGTATGGAAGCTATAGAGGATGAAGATTTAATCCCAGAACAAAATATCGCAATTACACTTACTCATAATGGTTATATTAAGAGGTTACCGGCTTCTACGTACAAAACACAGAACCGTGGGGGACGTGGTGTACAAGGAATGGGTACGAATGATGATGACTTTGTTGAACATTTATTAACAACGTCTACTCATGATCATATTTTATTCTTCACAAACAAGGGTAAAGTATACCGTACAAAAGGATATGAAATTCCAGAGTATAGTCGTACAGCAAAAGGTATACCGATTATTAATCTATTAGGGGTAGATAAGGGTGAGTGGATCAACGCTATTATTCCAATTCGTGAATTTGGTGACGACCAGTTCTTATTCTTTACAACGAAACAAGGTATCTCTAAGAGAACACCACTTTCATCATTTGCCAATATACGTACAAATGGTTTAATTGCAATTTCTCTTCGTGAAGAGGATGAATTAATCTCTGTACGCTTAACATCTGGTGATAAGGATATTATCGTTGGGACAAGTAACGGTATGTTAATTCGTTTCAATGAGCAAGATGTGCGTTCAATGGGACGTAATGCGGCTGGTGTAAAAGCAATTACATTAGGTGATGAAGATCAAGTTGTAGGTATGGAAATTGTCGAAGAGGATGTAAATGTTCTAATTGTAACGAAAAATGGTTATGGAAAGCGTACACCGATTGATGAATACCGCCTGCAAAGTCGTGGTGGTAAAGGTCTGAAGACTTGTAATATTACAGATAAAAACGGTAAGTTAGTAGCGGTTAAGTCTGTAACAGGCGAAGAAGACATTATGTTAATTACAGCAGCAGGCGTTATTATTCGTATGCCGGTTGATCAAATCTCTCAAATGGGACGTAATACACAAGGTGTTCGTCTAATTCGATTAGAAGATGAGCAAGAGGTAGCGACAGTAGCAAAAGCGCAAAAAGATGAAGAAGAAGAATCTAATGAAGAGGATTCTTCTGAAGAGTAAGAGTGGGGATTTCTCCCCCTCTTATTTTTTTATAATAATACTTGCATAGCAATAGGAAAGTGTATATAATAGGAAAAGTCAGCAAATGAGAGATACAAGTTATCGAAAAAAACTTGTTGACGAAAATAATATACTATGATATATTATGAAAGTCGCTGAAACGCGATGTTGAACTTTGAAAACTAAACGAAACAAACAACGTGAAACGTCAATTTTTATTTTTAGATGCTAGACAAACTAACTTTATTGGAGAGTTTGATCCTGGCTCAGGATGAACGCTGGCGGCGTGCCTAAT